>JAUNVS010000033.1 GCA_030537565.1 Eubacteriales bacterium
AAAGCTTTCCGAAAATTTTGAAGAAATTGGCGCAAAAATCGTAAAAAACGCAGGGATTTTTGACAGGGGGCCAGCCCGCTGCGGGGGTAAATTACACTTAAACCAGCAAAGAGGCGTATAATTGAAGCGTATAAGCAACCAGTTTTTGAAGCTGGACTCGGAAGAAAGGAGCTGCAAAATGATATCCAGATCCAAGCGGACTGTACTCAGTCTACTTTGTTTTGTGGGCGTCAGCTTACAGGCTTTACCAATTCTTAGGGCCGAGGCAGCTACGCCTAGCACGAGCAGCGAAGTGAATTTCGAAGCGCTAAAACTCCCGAAACTATCTGAGACTGAGACGAAATCTCTGAGCAACATCGTCCAGAAGATTCTCATCGGAGACATTGAAGCAGACCGCACAAATGAGCGTCACGAAGACGTCTATGACTTAAAAGAAGAGATGCCAGGCCAGCTCATCCACCTACAAGATCAGATTGCTGATCTCAGCATCGGCGAACAGCATATTTCAGACGAATTCCTCGAGGGGAAGAATATTGTCTATAACGGTGAGAGCTATGCTCCTGAGATTGACTTCGTATCGGATGGTCTACGCAACGATGGCGAAGAGATTCTTCGCATTGAAAAACTCGACCTCAGTTTCGACCTAATCGACGTTGACGGTCAGTTCCCAAGCGATGAGTTCTTCGCACAATTCCGGGATAAACAAGTTCTTCGCCAGGTTCATGCCGATTACGAACTGGCCTATCCCCTCGCGAAGTCGAGTGAGAACTATTTAATCGCGATGAAGGTCTATAAGTCTTTTACTTACAAGGATAAGCAGGTCTACACCCCAAGCCGTTATGAATTCTTCCTCTACACCCGTCCTTAGACGCAAGTCTTATTTTTCAGTCTAAAACAACGCAGAGCTCCCGAGAGGGAGCTCTTTTTTGTCCAAAAGTCAGCTGGGTCGAAGCCTGAGCCTAGGCCCAAATTCTAAATCTTAAATCGAAAGCTGAGCCAAACGATCGAGCTCCGAGGCCGGGATTCGTCGCATCCGCAAGCGGACCAGACAGGAGGCATCCGCCAGTTTTTTCTCACCCGCACAATAGGCGATCAAAAGATCCCCATTCTGATTAAAATGCATCGCCGTATAGGCATAGCCCGCCTCTGGATCATCCTCGATCAGCGCCGTACGAGCCAGACAATTCGGCTTGTAATCCTCGATGCCTGCATAGCGGCCATCCGACCCCTGAACTAGGGCAGTAAGCACTAGAGGACTGCGATGCCCCGTCCAAAAATCACCCTGCCGCTCGCTCTCGCCAAGATAAACGGGTATCGGATTATAGATGGCATAGATGCAGCCGTTGGCCGCCTTTTTCATCGACATCGGTGAACAGGGAGAGCTAAAGGGTGAAACTTCAGCAGTTGAAAAAAACGAGCCCCCGTCGAATGAAAAACTCTCATACTGAGCCCCAAGATCCGTCCGCATATACGCGTAAAGCTGTTGAGGCCGCAATTCGATGCAACCCGGTTCCTGGAGACCACTGCGACTAATCCGCGAGTGCAGGCTAAGGACTGGCCCCTCACAGAAACTCTGCCCGTCATCGTCCGAATAAAAGAAATACGTGCTCGCGCAGCCATCCCAGTACTCAGCCCCCAGTTCGCCGAGCGTACGGTGGTATGCAGCAGGCACGATAATCCGCCCAGAGCTCAGGCGTAGGATCCGGTCATTATTCGTAACATAGTAGCCACGTCCCGTCGTGCAGGGCGTCGCCTCAGCAAAACTCAGTCCCTCATCCTGCGAGCGTCTCAGAAAGATTCGCCCGTCCGACTTTGATTTTCGAGAGAAATAAAAAAGTCCGAGATCGCCATTTTTCATGCGCAAAAAATTAACGCACATCAGATTCTGGGCAGCATCCACGGAGCGATCTAAGAAGAGACGCGGCTCCGACCAAGTCTGACCTGCATCCCGAGACTCAATCGCATAAATGGATGCCGCAGCATCATCCGCGGGCGACTCACCTTCGAAGCGAGAATATGCAAAGAGGAGGCGACCATCGAGTAGGTCGATGAACGCCCCTTCACTGCTGCGGTAACGCCGACCTCGGGGTCCCTCCTCAAAGAGGATCTCGGAATCCAAAATCTCTGCCATCATCAAAACCTAGAAATCGATATTAACCTCGGACAGATCCATCGCGTCGACTTCTCGGAAACAGCGCTCGATGATTTCACAGGCTCGATCGATCTGCTCATCACTATGGGTCGCCATCAAGCTCATGCGCAAGAGGCAGGAATTCGCTGGCACGACTGGTGGGAAGACTGGATTAACGTAAATCTCATTTTCAAAAAGGTAGTTGGCGACAAAGGCCGTCCGTCCTGCTGTCCCAGTGAGAAGTGGGATGATCGGAACCAGTTCATTGCCGCTATTGTGGACGACCACATGCTTGGAGTCACGGAAATTATCCTTTACCCGACGGACGAGGCTGTGAATTCGCTCGACGCGCTCTGGCTCTTCACGGAGAATTTCAAGGGCGCGCCGTGCCGAAGCCGTCTGCGCTGGCGTAATACTAGCGCTAAAGATAAAGGGCCGCGAGGTATGTCTCAAGTAACGGATGACTTCCGACGATGCGACGACAGCGCCGCCGAGAGATGCCAGACTTTTAGAAAAGGTATTCATGATCATGTCAACCTCATCTTCGAGTCCGAAGTAAGACGCCGTGCCACGTCCCCCCTCGCCGATCACGCCGAGGGCATGGGCATCATCCAGCAGGATGCGTGCGTTATAGCGCTTCGCTAATTCGACGATGCCTGGCAAGTTACAGATCTCGCCCTCCATCGAAAAGACACCATCGGTCACGATCAGCAGCCCCGCATCATGCGTTTCCTCGGCATCGCGGAGATGCTGAAGACGACGCTCGAGGTCTGCCATATTAGAGTGACGATACTTAACCACCTTCGCAAACGAGAGCCGGGTTCCATCGATGATCGACGCGTGGTTCATCTGGTCGGAGAGAATGACATCATCCTTCCCCGCAATCGCAGAGATCACGGCCAGATTCGTCTGAAATCCCGTCGAAACAATCATCGCAGCTTCCTTATGTAGGAAATCCGCAAGCTCGGCCTCCAGCTTCTCATGAATATCGAGATTACCATTTAGAAAACGGCTACCAGAACACCCGCTTCCATAGCGTTGGACCGCTTCAATCGCAGCTTCTTTAATCCTCGGATCTGCCGTCAAGCCCAGATAATTATTGGAGCCCAACATATAGGTGTGGTGCCCCCCCATGATAACTTCCGTATCCTGTCCTGAAGTCAACTTATGAAAGTAGGGGTAAACGCCCAGTTCCACGGCCTTATCTACCCGTTTATAGTCGCGACATTTCTGAAAGAGATCCATGTCAGCCTCCTTATGTGCTCGGCACAATTAATCGATGCAATATCAATTTCAATCTTAGCCTTAAATCATACCCCTTTACCCTGAGGCTTTCTATCGTAAAGCTTAAGAAAGTCTTTAATCAACGACAAAGCCAGCCACAATTAACCTTCAGGGGCTTTTAACGCTGGCTAGAATGCAGCAATATCTCAATCTTTAAAAATCCAATCACTGCTTGAAATTTTGAAATAGATCCCGTATCTTCGAGTTTTAAACAGCTTCGATGAACCCTGCGATGCTCGGATTTCGAAGCCTAGAGATGGAGGCTATCAGATGGATTCATGGCAGAGAGCAGAGGAAAAACTACTTGAGCTCGTCGAGACGCAGAGCGAGAAACTCGACGGTGGAATTCTCCTCGTTGATCGCTTCCTAAATCAGGGGATCAACATCCCCCTCTATAAGTACATCGGAGAAGCCTTTGCCGATGCATTTCGAGATCAGGGCATTGATAAGGTGATGACCATCGAGGCATCTGGTATACCGATCGCCTATGCAACAGCGGACGCCCTCGGCTGTAACGCCCTCTTCGCGAAGAAGCATAAGCCATTAAACCAGAGCAGTGACCGCCTCGAATGTGAAGTTTTCTCCTATACGAAGAAGTACTCCTACAATCTCTCGATCTCACGCTACCTCCTCGAAGCAGGTGAACGCGTCCTCCTCGTCGATGACGTCCTCGCCCGAGGCGCCGCGATGACCGCGATGTCGACACTCGTGCGAGAGGGCGGAGCTGAGATCGTCGCAGCCCTCGCGATTATTAACAAACCGCACCAGGGTGGACAGGCGAAGCTCGAACGCGCTCAGATCCCCGTTCGCTGCCTACTCGACTTCGATGAAAACCTCAACCTGATTCGTAAGAAGCGCCACTAATCCGACTGATGCGATTTGATCTCTGAAGCGACTCCACTTGGAGTCGCTTTTTTCTTCACCCAATCGAAGCTAATCAAAGAGCCCAGGGTCGATCTCACGCCCATGAGCATAGAAAAGCCGATCCTCTGGACCAATTTCACGAAGCACTCGGCAGGGATTGCCACAGGCCACAACCCCCGCGGGTATGTCGCGGGTGACAATCGAGCCTGCACCGATAACACTACCGTCTCCAATTTTAACCCCAGGAAGAATCACAGCCGAGGCCCCGATCCAACAATTTCGACCGATCTCCACGGGCAGGTTGTACTGGAGATTCTTAAGTCGCAAGTCGGGACAAATCGGATGCGCCGCCGTGGCGATGACGACGTTTGGGCCGATCATCGTATGATCACCGACATAGATGTGACTATCATCGACGAGGCAGAGGCCAAAATTAGCGTAAACCGCACGTCCGAAATGGCAGTGGCGAGCCCCCATATTGCTATAAAACGGAGCCTCGATATAGGAATCTTCGCCAAATTCGGCAAACATCGACTCCAGCTGCGCACGGCGCTCAGCCAAGTTCGACGGTGGGATCTGATTGTAGGTGAAGACATCATCTAGGTAAGTAAGCTGCTTCTCCATGATTTCAGGGATGCCTGGATCGTAGATCTCTCCTCGATGGAGGGGGGCAAAGGCATCCTCAGATATTAAATTTTCACGCTCTGCATTCATCAGTGGTTTTTCCCTTTCAAATTCTCGTAGAATGTAGCCTAACACAGCAATAGAATCCGTGGGGACACTGTCATGCGTCTGCTTTCGAAGCTACCTGGACCAATCATCTTCAACGCCCGCCTCTTCATCCTACTGGCGGCCCTCCTCTGGGGCTACAGCTACATCGCCAATCGCCAAGCCCTCGATGCAGGACTAAGCGCCTCGGCCATCATGGCCCTCCGCTTTTTGATCGCCGCCGTCGGGCTCAAACTTGCCTGTCCTCGCAAACTTCAGGCCTTCAATCGCGTTGAAATTCGTTCCGGAATGCTCTGCGCCGCCTTTTTCTATGGGGGATTCTTGTTGCAGACGAAAGGAATTGCCCGCTCAAGCCCCGCCCTCGCTGCCCTCATCTGCGCAAGTGCAGTCCTACTGACGCCCTTTTTCGCTGCCCTCCTCTTTAAGAAGCGGATTAAAGCGAGGATCTACATCGCTGCCGTCCTCTGTTTTTTTGGAATCGGAATACTCTCTATGGATTTCAGCCATGGCCTCGAGTTCCACTTCGGGCTCGGGGAACTTCTCCTCTTTATTGCCGCCATCCTCTTCTCCTTTCACACCCTCGTGAATGGTTACTACGCAACCCAAATCCGTCCCCTGCGCCTCACCTACCTCCAGCTCTTCTTCGCCAGTCTCTACGGTCTCCTCGACTTTCTATGTGAAGAGCGCTCACTCATGCTGATCCCGAGCCGCCCCGAACAAATCGCCCCACTACTCTACCTCGGCATCGCTGGAAGTCTCCTCGCCTTTTATCTCAAAAGTCAGGGTCTGCGTGAAGTCGAGGCCAGTGAAGCCGCCATCCTCATGTCCTCAGAATCCCTCTTTGCCACCCTCTTCTCCCTCCTCCTCGGCTTTGACGTCTTCCGCCTCCCCCTTCTTATCGGAACGCTATTGATCTTTACAGCCCTTTTGCTCGCCAACTTGAATCTAAAAAAACTACACAGATCGTAGATTGGCTCCCTTTATGCAGGATCACAAAGTAGTCGTGGCAAACTCTCGAATTTTTACTCAATAAGATATTTTTCTCACATATTAGCCAAAGTCAAAAACAAATATTCGCCAGCTTTCTAGTGTTAAAAATCCGCATTCCTATGCGCTTTCAGAATCGAATTTCGAGACTTTTTTATCTTTCGTGCGTCTCGTCACTGTTGATCAATTAGCTTTATTGATAAATTAGTAGCAATAAAGCAAGGCAAGCGCAGAGCCTCACCCGAGAAACGGCGCAAACCTTACGAAGGAGGCAATTATTATGAAAGCATGGGATGGATTTAATCCTGGAGTCTGGCAAAAGGAAATCAACGTCCGCAACTTCATCCAACAAAACTACAAGCCGTACGAGGGCGATGCAAGCTTCCTCGTAGGCCTCAGTCCTAGAACCGAAAAACTCTGGAAAGTCGCCGAAGCGGCGATTACAGCAGATGTCATGAGCAAGACGAAAAAAGTCGATACCGAGCACTTCTCTGGCATCACGACACTCCCAGTCGGTTATATCGATCGCGAAAACGAAGTCATCGTCGGCCTCCAGTCCGATGAGCCCCTCAAGCGAATCGTCAATCCATACGGCGGTTACCGGATGGTCCTCGCCTCCCTCGCCGCATCAGATCTGAAGATGAATCCGAAGCTTGAAGAAGACTTCCTCGCCTTTCGAAAAACACATAACGACGGCGTCTTCGATGCCTACACCAGTGATATGCGTGCCGCACGTCACGTCGGACTTCTAACCGGCCTTCCAGACGCCTATGGCCGCGGACGCATCATCGGCGACTATCGTCGCGTAGCACTCTATGGAATCGAAGCGCTTAAGGCAGCAAAATACAAAGACAAACTCGCCATCGAATCCCTCGACGCCGATGAAAAAGTCATCCGCCAGCGCGAAGAGATCTCGGAACAATACCGAGCCCTCGAGGAAATCGCCCAACTCGCTGAGAGCTATGGCCACGACATTCGCCAGCCGGCGACAACTGCCCGCGAGGCCGTTCAGGCCCTCTATTTCGCCTACCTCGCTGCGGTAAAAGAAAACAATGGTGCGGCGATGAGCTTCGGCCGCAATACTACCTTCATCGACTGCTACATCGCCCGGGATCTCGAGGCCGGCCTGATCAACGAAGAAGAAGCCCAGGAATTAATCGATCAACTCGTCATCAAACTGCGTCTCGTACGCCACCTGCGCACACCAGACTACGACGAACTCTTCGGCGGTGACCCGACTTGGATTACCGAAGCAATCGGTGGTGTCGGAATCGATGGACGCCCCCTCGTCTCGAAGACGAGCTTCCGCTTCCTGCACACCCTCGAAAACTTGGGGCCAGCGCCTGAACCCAATATGACCGTTCTCTGGTCCCAGGAGCTCCCAGAAGCCTTTAAGAATTATTGTACCTCGCTCTCGATCAGCACCGACTCACTTCAGTACGAAAACGATGACCTCATGCGTGAGATCTACGGTGACGACTATGGAATTGCCTGCTGCGTTTCCGCGATGCGCATCGGAAAAGACATGCAGTTCTTCGGCGCACGGGCGAACCTCGCCAAGAGCCTCCTCTACGCGCTCAACGAAGGCCGCGACGAAATGAAGCGCAATAAGAAAACGGGCGAGCTTCTCACCGTAGTGCGCGATATTCCAGCAATCGGGGACGGTCCGCTCAACTATGAACAAGTCCTCGCCAATTACAAACTGGTATTGACGAAGGTCGCCCACCTCTACGTCAATACGATGAACTCAATTCACTACATGCACGATAAGTACGCCTATGAGCGTGGTCAGATGGCCCTGCATGATTCTGAGATTCACCGCTACATGGCCTTCGGCGTCGCTGGACTTTCAATTGCAGCAGACTCCCTCAGCGCAATTAAATATGCAAAGGTCACCCCCATTCGCAATGAAGAGGGCATGTGTGTTGACTTCCAAATCGAGGGCGAATTCCCCAAATTTGGTAATGACGATGACCGAGTCGACCAACTCGCCGTCGAACTCGTCGAATTCTTTAGTGACGAACTCAAGAAACATCCGACCTATCGTTCAGCGGAACACACCCTCTCTCTCCTGACGATCACCTCCAACGTCGTCTACGGTAAAAAGACGGGCGCGACCCCTGATGGGCGAAAGGCGGGCGAGCCCTTCGCACCAGGTGCCAACCCAATGCATGGCCGCGACCACAGTGGCGCCCTCGCTTCACTCAACTCCGTTGCCAAGCTCCCGTACAAAGCCGTATGCCAGGACGGAATCTCAAACACCTTCTCCATCGTTCCAAGCAGTCTCGGCAAGAGTTTAAAAGAACAGGAAGAAAACCTCACGGGCATCCTCGATGGCTACTTCGCCCAAAATGCCTTCCACCTCAACATCAATGTCCTCCAGCGCGCCCTCCTCGAAGATGCCCTCAAGCACCCAGATAAATACCCCAGCTTAACCATCCGTGTCTCGGGATATGCCGTACACTTCAACAGTCTCTCTGAAGAACAAAAGCGCGAGGTCATCCAGCGGACATTCCATAGTCGAATCTAAGCCCGCGCTGAAAAATCAATGGAATCTTTGGGGGGCTCTGAATTGAAAGGAGTCCCCCTTAGTCAAGCGTTCGATCGGGTACTTCCCCAATCGTCGTAGGAAATCTGATGAGAAAGGAGCCCTCGCACGTGTCTGAAAAACCTGCCAAAATTCCCTCCGCAAGTGATCGACCGCAGGGCTCCCTACTCGTCGCCTCACTCGAAAGCCTCGGCACACTCGACGGTCCAGGAATCCGAACTGTATTCTTCCTCCAGGGCTGCCCACTCCGTTGCGCCTACTGCCACAATCCAGAAACCCAGGCCATCTCCTACCTCGACCAGGACATCAGCGAACGCCATGCCTATTGTCCAGCCCATAATGGCAACGGTCCCGCCGGCTGGATGAATTGGGACCGGCTCTTCGCCATCGCCCGTCGCTATCGGCCCTATCATGGAAAAAAGGGCGGCCTGACGTTTTCCGGTGGTGAGGCCCTGATGCAGATTAAGGTACTAAATGAATTCTTTCCCCGCCTTAAGGCCCATCATTTCAACCTCTGCCTCGACACCTCGGGATTCGGAGCCTCAACAGACCAAGTGAAACAACTACTCCCCCACTGCGACTACATCCTCCTCGACCTAAAGGCCGAAAACGATGCCGGCTACCGCGAACTATGTAAGGTACCGCTCAGAGGCTTACGCCGATTTATCGACATCGCCGCCGATGACACATACTTTCAGGGGGAACTCATCCTCAGACACGTCGCCGTCCCCGGGATCAGCGATTCCTACACCTCACTCCCCGAACTCGTCGAGCTCTCGCTTCCCATCGCCAAAAAGGTCAGTCGACTTGAAATCCTCCCCTATCACAGTCATGGTGCACCCAAATATGAGGTACTAGGAATCGACTACCCCCTAAAATCCGTCCCCGACATGGACGCCGATGAAGCCAAGCGCCTCGAAATCGCCTGGCAAGATGAATTTAAGAAGCGCTGCCAAGATGCAGGCATCGAGATTCACCCAAACTTCTACGATAGCCGCGCCGACCTCGTCTAAAAATCCAGAAGAAAAAAGCCCAGCAATACTGGGCCAAGACCAATCACGATCACAAGGAAGACTGCACACTAGGAGAAGACCCCAGTATCCTCAGAACCTGCAATCAGACGCAGTCGGTCTGGATCGAGGATCACCATGTCGCGCTGCGAATCCATGCGGACAATCTCCTGTTTCTGAAAATCGATTAACTTACGGGTAAATGTTTCACGAGTCATCCCACAAAAGGACCCGAGATCCTCACGATTCATAGGCAGGACCAACTTCAAGAATTTACCACTGACAATACCGTAATCTCGTACGAGATCGAGGATTAGGGAGGCGACACGGGCATCCGTTGAATTCGACACCAAGCGATCGAGGAGCCCCTCGGCCCAACGCACCCGCTCGTAACTCTTCTCCAAAATCTTCAAGAGCATTGCTGGATTCTTGAGAACAATCGCATCGAAACTATCCTTATCCAAGGTCGCGATCTCACTCTCACAGAGAACCTGGGCATTGTAAATATACTTCGTCTTCTTCATGAGGTTAAAACCCCCGACGAAGTCATCCTCGTTATATAGGTAGAGCACCTGCTCACGCCCATCTGGCAGCGCCCGAAAAATCTTCATCCGTCCACGAATGACGATGTAAAGCCGGTCCGCCTGATCTCCCGAGCGAAACACATAATCATTGCGCTTATATGTGTGGAAACGCAAACCCTCCGCGATTTTCTCACACTCTTCACGCGTCAAAGCATCAAAGAGGGGAATATTTAAAATTCTCTCAAGATCTTGTTCAGTCATTCGTGCCCCCCTCCTCAGCAATTATTGCTCACCTAGTTTAATGGAAAATACTAAAACTGTCAGCAGCAGACGAAACAGAAAGGCCCCGCTGTCATCAGACAATCGAGGCCTCTGGCTTAGTCTTCTTCCTGAGAAATCAGGTGGGCGGGCTCGGTCCACGGCTTCTCCTGGGCCGTCTTTATAAAACGGGCCAACTCCGCATCCGTAGCGAGGACCTGGTGCGTCCCCTCCAACTGTTGGAGCTTGCCAGCATTATAGTCGAGACCTGACTGCTCATAGTCATAGCGAATCGCCTGACGATGTTTTTCGATCACGGGGTTTGGCCGTGGAATCGCCGAGAGCAAGGAACGTGTATACGGATGAATCGGATTCGAGAAGATCTCATCCGTCGTTCCCGTCTCAAGCAGATGGCCGAGGTGGAGAACACCGATACGGTCGCTGATGTATTTAACCATTGAGAGGTCATGGGCGATAAAGAGATAGCTGAGCCCAAGTTCCTTTTGCAAGTCTTTCATCAACTGAACAATCTGAGCCTGAATCGAAACGTCGAGGGCCGAAATGGCCTCGTCCGCAATCACGAGTTCGGGTCGCATGACAAGGGCGCGAGCGATCCCGATGCGCTGACGCTGCCCACCGGAAAACTGATGAGGATAGCGGTTAGCAAATTCACGCGAAAGCCCGACGCGCTCGAGAATTTCGATACAACGCTGGTCGCGTTCCTCCTTCGAAGCACAGAGTCCATGGATGTCAAGGCCCTGAGCGATAATGTCGATGACTTTCTTTCGCGGATTAAGGGATGCCATCGGGTCCTGGAAAATCATCTGCATCTTCGTGCGCAGCATCTTATCGACTTCCCGCGAACGCCGTCCATCGATGCGCTGATCGAGAAACGTGACCTCGCCAGCCGTAATCGTGTAGAGACCGATAACACTGCGGCCGATAGTCGATTTTCCGCTCCCCGACTCACCAACGAGTCCATAGGTTTCACCTGGGAAAATATGGAAATCGACACCGTCTACAGCCTTCACCTTACTTTTTCCACCAACGGAGAAGTATTGCTTCAACCCCTTTACTTCGAGAATGGGCTTAGAATTCGTAACCATGGATAATCGCCTCCTCCTTCATGCGTTGAATCTTGCGCTCTAGGACGGCTGGGCGCTCAACCTTCGGGGCCCTCGGATCGAGGAGCCAGGTCGCCGCCTGGTGACTATCCGTAATGCGGAAAACAGGTGCCTCCATCTCAAGATCTAATCTTAGTGCAAAGGGATTTCGAACCGCAAAGGGGTCTCCCTTTTCGTGCCGCGCCATATTCGGCGGGTTCCCCGGAATCGGCATCAGTGAGTCCGCCTCGGTATTGAGGTCGGGCATCGCTGAAAGCAGGCCCCACGTATACGGATGGCGAGGATCGTAGAAAATCTCCTCGGAGCGCCCCTGCTCGACGATTCGGCCCGCATACATAACGGCAACATAGTCCGCCACTTTAGCCACCACTCCGAGGTCGTGGGTAATGTAAATAACGGAAATCCCCGTCTTCTTCTGAACCTCTGCAATCAGCTCGAGGATGCGCGCCTGAATCGTCACGTCGAGTGCCGTCGTTGGCTCGTCGCAGATTAGGAGTTTCGGATCCGAAGCTAGGGCGATCGCGATGACTATGCGCTGGCGCATGCCACCAGAAAGCTGATGAGGGTAAGCATGCATGCAGGACATTGCATTGCGGATGCCGACGAGCTCAATCAGATGTAGAGCCCGCTCATAGGCGAGCTGGCGGCTGACTTTTTGGTGGGCGAGAGTCGCTTCCATGATCTGCTTACCAATCGGCATCGTCGGATCAAGTGAGGTCATCGGATCCTGAAAAATCATCGCAATCTGCTGACCATTAATATGGTGGCGCAGATCTTTTTTGCTCATACCGATGAGCTGATGCGTTTTTTCAAGCGTACTGCTCTTATCGTCGCCATAGACATGGTAGAGGATCTCACCAGAATCAATACAGCTCGTTTGGGGCAGCAGACCCATGATCGTCTTAACCGTAACGGACTTACCACTGCCTGACTCACCAACGATCGCCACTGTCTCGCCGCGATGCACCGACAGATTTAGATGCCGGACAGCCTGGACCTTTCCGAGGTGGGTATTAAAGCCAACGCTGAGATCTCGGATCTCGAGGACCTTTTGACGTTGGTTCAAAAGTTGTGTCTTACGGCTTCTTCCTTTTTTCTTTGCCATATCAAAGCTCCTTCATGCTGGGGTCGAGGGCATCACGCAAACCGTCCGCGAGGAGGTTAAATCCGAGCATCAGGAGGGCGAGGACGAGGACAGGTGGAATAATCATATACGGATGCGCTGTGAGCGATTTGAAATTTTCATTGATCAAAGAACCAAGCGAGGCCATCGGCATCGGAATGCCAATACCAATAAAGGCAAGGAAGGCCTCCATAAAGATGGCGTTGGGGATCGAGAACATCGACATGATCAGAATCTTACTGAAAATATTCGGCAAGATCTCTCGATACATCAAAGTAATCGGCCTCGCCCCGAGGCTTCGTGCCGCGAGAACGAATTCGCGATTTTTCATCTTTAACATTTCGGCGCGAGCCATACGCGCCATCCCAATCCAGCCAGTTAGGGCAATCGCTACAGTAATTGAGAGCAATCCAGGTTTTAGAATTAAGATCATCAGCGTCACGACAACGAGGCTTGGAATACCGTTAATCACCTCGAGGATACGCTGCATCACCATGTCTACGCGACCGCCATAGAAGCCCGAAATCATTCCGAAACTCAGTCCAAACAAGACGTCGACGAGGACAGCCAGCAGAGCAATGTAGAGCGAAATACGGGTTCCCATCCAAGTGCGCGTATAGATATCGCGGCCGAGGACATCGGTTCCAAAGTAGTGATATGTCTTATCCCCATCCGGGATCTTCGAATACTGGTCGAGTTCAATCGGCCCGCGTCGTCCCTGAATGGTTTCCTTACCCGTGAAAATCCCAATCTTCTCAATCACTGGAATTCTAGGCGCCATCGACTCGTGTTTAGCAATCTGCTCCTTATAACTGTATGGAGACGTCAGCGGGCCAATGATGGCCATGATGATCAGGATGACGATGACGTATAGAGAAATCATCGCGCCCTTATGCTTGCGGAGGCGAAGATGGAGGTCCCGCCAAAAACTCTCAACCTCGTAGACCTCATCCATTTGGGAGACTTCACCCTCGTGGAGCATACGGAAATCTTCTGCTTTGAGGTCTGGGAAGAGCGTGCTTGCATCCTCGGGACGAATTTCGCGTGCTTGGAATTCGACATTGCTTTTAGTCATTTTTGGCCTCCTTTGTCAGACGAATGCGTGGATCTAAGATGCCGTAGAGAATGTCGACGATCAGCATGATACCGATATACATCGCTGAATAGACAAAGGCGAGGGAGAGGACGATGTTGTAGTCGTTTGACTGGATTGCATTGATCATCAATTGGCCGATCCCAGGGACTGAAAAGATCTTCTCCACGACGAGAGAACCCGTCATTAGGTTGACGACGAGAGGACCGAGAACTGTTACAAGAGGAATCGAAGCATTACGGAGAGCGTGGAGGAGAATCAGACGGGTTCTAGAAATCCCCTTCGCCTCTAGGAGCAACATATAGTCCTGCTGGAAAACTTCGATCATCTCAGTGCGTGTAAATCGAGCGATCGTAGCCATCGCCGAAACACTCAGAGCCACCGATGGGAGGACGTAGGAAATAAATCCAAGCTTAGCGTTGAAGAGCATCGGGAACCAATCGAGCTTATGGCCGAAGACATACATCAAAAGGAGGGCGAATACATACGAAGGTATCGAAACGCCCAGTACGGCAATGAAGGTCGCTATCGTATCTCCTATTCGATGGTGCCTAAGCGCTGCATACAGGCCGAGGAAAAGGCCGAAGAAGGAGCCAATGAGTATCGCCAATCCACCGAGGCCTAGGGATACGGGGAGTCGGGTCTTCAACAATTCACTGACTGGTGTGTCCTTTGAAATATTGTATGAACTGCCGAAGTCAAAGCGGACCATCTGACCAACGTAACGGACAAACTGAGTTGGAATCGGATCGTTTAAGCCATAGTGATCACGGATACGCTCCTGCTGAGCTGGGCTGAGCTTCTCATCGTTAAACGGCGAGCCAGGCATCAGCTGCATCAGCGAGAAGAGGATCAGGATGATCAGTAAGAGGGTGCCGATCGAGAGCCCGAGACGTTTTAGTATGTACTTTTTCACTCATTTACCTCCTGAATACGCACAAAAATTTGAGAACAGAAAGGGTGGACAGTTACGCCCCACCCTTTCCGCATCAAACTTTCGTTTCGTAATAGATCACTAATCCATATATGCGTCTTTGTACACGCGGTTCAGGGCGACGGAGTGGAAGTGAACATCATGGACATTCTCAGCGATCATATAAGCGCCACCGACTTGGTAAACCGGTAGGATAACCGCATCTTCCATGGCAATCTTCTCAGCTTCATGGAGGGCTTCCCAACGAGCAGCCTGGTCAAGGGAGAGTTCGCCATCCTGGCAAGACTTAACGATCTTATCGTACTCCTCGTTACTCCAACTACCGTAGTTGTACGGAGCATCAGTTGTCCAGAGTGCGAGGTAGGTCATCGGGTCAGCATAGTCTGGGCCCCAACGCGTTAGCGAGATCTCAAAGTCTTTTGCCGAAGTCAGCTGAATACGATTCTTCTTCGGCATCTGCTTGAGGCTGATTTCAACACCTTCGAGATTGCTCTCGACCATCTCTTTAATCTTCTGCGCGACGTTCGTCGATGCTTCGGTATCTTCGTAGATCATCTCGAACTGGAATGAATCCTTACCGAGCTCTTCCTTCGCCTTTGCGAATTCTTCCTTCGCGGCTTCAGCGTCAAACTCGAGGTATGAGCCTGCACTGTCACGGAAATCCTTACCATCGGGACCCGTAGCTAGGTCAATCGGCACAGCGAAGTTTGCAGGAACCGAACCATCCTTTAGGACAGTGTCGCAGATATTCTGCTTGTCAATGGACATGACAACGGCCTTACGCATATGGGTGCTCTCGAAACCAGAAACCTTTTGGTTAACCGCCATGTACCAGAGGTAGCCACCACGGATGGTCTGGAAGGCTGGATCCTCTTTATAGAGATCAACCTGTTCACCACCAAGACGAGTGATGTCGACTTCGCCCGAGTTAAAGGCAAGGGCCGCAGCCTGATTATCCTTAATGACCTGATACTGCAAACCATCGAGCTTAATCCGCTCAGCATTGTAGTAATCTGGGTTCTTCTCAAGCTCAAAAGACGTCGCTGCTGGCTCATAGCTCTTCAACGTAAACGCACCATTGGCCAAGAAGGTCTCAGGAGACGTGGCGTACTGACCATTCGTCGACTCAAAGAACTCTTGATTGATCGGGTAGAAGATCGGGAAGTACATCAGACTGTGGAAGAATGGGACTGGGAAATCGAGTTCGACCACCAAGGTCTGATCGTCCTCAGCATGGATGCCGAGCTCTTCGGGTTTCTTCTCCCCTGCGATAACTGCAGCAGCATTCTTAACACCAGCCGTCTCGACCATGTAGGAATATTCACTATGGGTCTCTGGATCGCAGAGACGCTGCCATGAGAAGACGAAGTCATGGGCGGTAACGGGCGTGCCGTTCTGCCACTTAGCTTCTTTTAACTTAAAGCGATACTCTGTACCGGCCTCATTAACCTCTTCAGATTCAACGAGGGCTGGAACAGCCTGTCCGCTAGCATCTGGCTCGTAAAGGCCATCAATCATGTTAGCTAGTACTTCAAAGGACGTGCCGTCGGTAGCGACCGCGGTGTCAAGCGAAGCGACTTCGACCTCGACTTGGACTTTTAATACCTTCTCTCCCTCTTCTGCATGACTCACCCGAGATAAGCCCATAAATGGTAGGGCCAGGGCGAGGGCGGTAGCGGCGGAGAGCCAGCGTAGATGATGTTTGACTCGCAATTGCTTCATAACGTTCCTCCTTTTGCAAAGTTTGTTTTATTATTGCGGAAAATGCGTAAAAAACCAGAGCTAGAGGATATTCAACCGTTTTTCGACCCAAAAACCCCTGTTCTCCAACTTTTATCGATAGGTTTTTATGTTTTTAGGCTCAATTCAAGACTTGGGCTCAAATTCCAGCTATGAAAGAAGACGGCGAAAACAAGTCCATTTTCGTCCTGAGGCCTGAACTCAACAGAGTTGACGCGAGAACGATGGCAGTTTGGCTTTGAAGTTCAAAAATTATAAAAATTAGTTCGTTTTTTGATCAAACTTGGGATGTGAAGCAAGCAGCCACGTGAGGCAATTGGCTTCCAGGGATTTACCTACTTTTGCAGGAAGTTTTTTCCAACAAACGCAGGGGTGGCACTCACCGACATGGATTTCGAAACCAGGCTAGGGTATGAACTTTTAGACATAAAAAAAAGCCACTTATCAGGATCGAACTGATGACCTCATCCTTACCATGGATGAATTCGTTTTTCTCTTGCCCCTCTGATATTTTTTCAGCATCAGGTTGCAAAAAACGTTTCGTGTATCACTTTTTTAATGCAATCGTAACGGAATCATATTCTATAGATGCTGAGTTGTAGCTTTTCCATAGATAACCTTTAAGAGTGACCAATTGTGGCTTCTATGCCTAGAGCTTAAGGGAGTGGACGGTACAAATGCATCTTAGATTAGGAAGTGTGAAGAATATGATCACTTTTTCACAGGCATTTAGCACTTATTTCGAAAGGAAAGCTCACAAATTTGCTGAGCAAACTAAGATTTCTAAACTGCAGACTGCAGATCTCATCGTGAAATATATGGGTGATTTACCACTCAACGAGATAAAGCTTAGAGACATCGAACGTCTCTATGATACGCTGGAGCAAGATGGTGGTTACAAACCAGCTACAATACGTAAAACTCACACCGTTTTGCGACAAACGCTCCGTTTTGCTGTACGAGAAGAACTCCTAGAAAAGAACGTTGCAGAGTACGCAGAACTTCCACCTCAACCCGCCTCTAATCCTAACTTTTTGAACCACGAAGATGCGCTTGACCTTCTGCAAACGATAAAAGCGAAAGGGCATCACGTAATGCATCTTTACACGAGATTGCTTCTCCTTACAGGACGACGGAGGAATGAACTATTAGGTTTGCGTTGGGGGCAAATTGATTCGAAGAGTGGCGTCATTGTTTTCGATGAGGCGGTCATCTACGTAAAAAAAGTGTTATCACGCAAGGAATTAAAAAATGGTCTTGTTTGTCAAAACGTTTTGCCAAGTGAGATTTTAAAAGAGTTGCTCGCATTGCGTGCTTTCCAGAAAATACATTTCAACAAGGGTAACGACCTTGATTACATATTCTTAACCGATAAAGGCGAACTGTATCGACCGACATCCATTACAAGATACTACAAGCGGATTTCGGCGAAAAAACCATATAATGTTACGCCACACACACTGCGTCATACGGTCGCAAGCTATTTGTTCTCACAGGGCTATCGAGAGCAGGACATCGCAGCCCTTTTAGGGCATAAAGATAGCTCAGTGACAAGAAAGGTTTATATCCACCACATTCATGATCATCAATTACTTCAACGGTTGTCTTACAGTCTTTCAGACACTTTCCTGTCGACCCAATTAAGCGTACAGGATCAAGACCCATCCGTTTCCTCAAGCTCAGCGAAAGCAGTGACTGATTACTTTTACCAGAAGTTTTTTTCTGAGGGAGGCGACGCATGAAAACTAAACTAGGAATGATCATTCTTGATGGTTAGTAACTGTACCTATGGTGTGGATACAAAAAACAAAAAACCTTTCCAATACAAAACAATGCGCTCGAAACTCCGAGCGCTTTTCTTATTAAGGACGATGGCGGATCTTGCCAAAAACGATTTGCGAGAAAATCCTGACCTCGTCGTTCTTAAATATAAACACAAAATTGCACCAGAAAACCTGATTTACATCCCCAAAACAGGTTATACCAGTCTTTGCAAACAGCTTCACATTGATCGTAAAACGATCCTTCGTTACTTAGATGCTCTTGAGGAACGATCGTGTATAAAGCGTATAAGAGGCTGTGGTGCAGGACATCGAACGGTTATCGTTCTCTATGCAGACGCACTCAGTACTGCACAGGAACTTTTAGATAGAAATAACTGCAATAATTTTGAAGATGTGGCGAGCGTGAAGAAACTCGTAACAGAGCGATACGGACGGGTTTATCCCGACGAATCGCTACGGATCGAAAACTTTGACGTAGCAACTTTTGATGGGCACTTGCGAACTGTCTACGAAGTGTATCAGTCGATTCATTCATACCCAACGATCACACACAAGATTCAGTCGATGCAAATTGACGGGGAACGGCTCATCAAGCACTTATCCCCACTGACTGAAGAACACTTGTGGTATGTGGCGATTTCCTGTTACGGACACGAAGAAAACATTTACAACCCAATTGCATACGTCAAGACAGCTTTGTTTTACGCAGTCACGACCTTTAATTCATTTTCAACGAAGCATCCAGAACTGAACGATTTTATCGAGCAGATGATGCGCTTAATCGAAGAATATAAGACATACCTTGCAGCTCAGTCTCGACCCAAAATATCGAAGCTGAAATTGCTTTATGGTGACACTTGAAAGGATTCTTATGGAGTATATCTCAGCAAAAAAATGGCTAGCGCCTGTATTATCAACCTACATAATCGACCAAGTATTCATGGAGATTTCTCGGAGCGAACGAATGCACTTAACGGTTGCAAACAACCTTGAAACCTATCTGAGTTGGCAGCTCTATCGAGATGCACTCCGATTGTTGCGAGGCCCGCTCCATGATATTGTTGCGGATTTTATTAAAGCCCTCCTGCAAAAGAGCCAAGACAACACATTAAGCGACGATTCACTTGATCGTCTCAAAGCACTTCACGATGCGGGATTTAAGTTTTTTAAAGATACGATGCAGAGAAGCGCACTCTCTGTAGCAAGGAAAAGTCTACGCTATCCAGTTCTATTAAAATCAGAGTTTGCTCAATTTGAATCTTCAATGAGGATTGTGTATCGCAACATGCTCAAAGAGATATTTAAGGAGTCCCAGAGTTTTAGTCGCGACGCAGAGTTCGTCAATGCTAAAAAGAATTAATAGAAATGTACAGGGAGACACAAAATGGCCTATACAGACGAACTACGTGATTACTTCGACATGGAAATGAAAATGATGTTTATCCTTCATGAGAAGCGAG
>JAUNVS010000034.1 GCA_030537565.1 Eubacteriales bacterium
CAGTGATTTATTCCCTCAGTTCCTATATCGGCATACAAAAGGGGATGGCGAAGATCTCCGACTGGAATGTGAAGCTGGTCATTGCCTTTGCCATTGGTGTTTTATTGCTCGGGCCGACAATCTTCATTCTTAATAATACCGTGCAATCTTTTGGCCTCTTACTCCAGAACTTCATGCGTATGAGTCTTTTTACGGATTCGGTACAGAATTCGGGCTTCCCTGGATCTTGGACGGTCTTTTACTGGCTCTATTGGATTTCTTATGCACCGTTTACAGGGATTTTTATTGCAAAGGTTTCCAAGGGGCGGACAATTCGTTCGGTGATCATCAATACACTGGTGAGCGGCAGTGCGGGTTGTTTCCTTTATTTTGGTATTCTCGGGAGCTATTCTCTACACCAGCAACTTCACAAAGTCGTCGACATGGTTGCTATGTTAAATCAGGGAGAAGATACGGCAGCAATTATTCAGATGATGCGGTCTCTACCGCTCGGTGCTGTCTTCATGATCATTTTCTGTATCAGCTCCTTGCTTTTCTTAGCGACGACTCTAGATGGTGCAGCCTTTACGATGGCCTCGACCTCGACTGTGGGACTTAAAAACAATGAGGAACCTTCGCCAATGTTGAGACTCTTCTGGTGCGTCATGCTTTCCCTCGTTCCCCTAATGATGATTTTTATCAAGGCAGACCTAAATACGATTAAAACTTGTGCCTTTATTACAGCTGTTCCCATCATCTTCATCATGCTCGTGATCCTTTACGGTTGGTTACGTTGGATGCTTAAAGACTATAAAGAACGAAAAGTCACGCTTCTCGATGATTAAGTCGTAAAGGCGCTAGTCTACTAAGTTTAAAAGGGCAGTCGAAGTGACTGCCCTTTTAATTTATCCAATGATCCAAGTCAAATCTCATATACGCCCTGGTTTTTTTGCTGTAGGTCACGATCGCAGTTTTTTAAGAGATTGTGATCGTGATCGAGTTACCGTCTGTTCAAGCTATAGTCGAATAATTTTGTCAAAGCTTTCGAGGCGTTGCTGATCTGTTCGATGAGTGATCATGATGACTGCTGCATCGTGACGATTTAAAAGTAGATTTTCTATGATAAAGGCGCTTTGTTCATCAATTTGACCGGTTGCTTCATCGACAAAGATGTAGCGATGTTTTCGAAGCAGAACCCTGGCTAGAACGAGACGTTGCTTCTGTCCTCCAGATAGATTCGAGCCATTTTCTTTTAAAATATGATCCAAGCCTTCTGGCACTTGGCGAACATATTTCTCCAGTCCAACTTGGGACAAAGCATCCCAAAGCTGATCGTCTTCGAAGTTCTCACCGAGGCAGAGATTCATACGAATGCTATCGCTAAACAGTTGGGGGATCTGATCGACATACGCGATCTCATTCAAAACTGAACTGCGGCTGTAGAGACGCGAATCTTCACCATTTAGCTCAATTAATCCCTCATACGACGGATAGAGTCCAGCGAGCAGTTTAATGAAGGTGCTCTTGCCAGATCCGTTGGCCCCGAGGACTGCATATTTATTGGGATAGCTAAACTCCAGATCGGGGTATGAGAGTAGTTCGTGCCTTTCGCAATAGCGGAATTTGAGGTTTTTACATCGGATTTTTTCCAGTTCGCAGAGAGCCTTGGAAGGGTCAGCTTTATCGGTTTTAAAGCTGTACTTCTCCCAGAGTGGCTTAGAGGATTTTAAGGTCATCAAATTTCTGATCATCGCAGAAGAACTGTTGAAAAATAAACCTGCCAGGGCAGCGGCTCCGAGCAGGGCTCCCAGTTCAGCGAGACCGAAGACGACTGAGAAAGCCGCAACGGAAATGAGGATTACTTGAGCAAAGAGACTGCAGACCATTCCGACAAATTGTGCCAAAACTAAGAAGCGTTGGTAGAAGCCATTTTTTTCTTCAAAACTTCGTACCGCTTCTCGTATGGTTCTGAGAAATAGGTCCTGGCGATTATTGGTATAGAGGAGTGTGAAACCAAGCAGCTGATCCTTTATTTTTCCTGTATAGACTTCCTCGGCACTGGTCAAATCCTGAGCGAATATCTGGAGACGTTTGTTGAGGATTTGAGGTAAGAGCATGATGAGTAGAAGTAGGAGGATGGATGCAATTCCAAGCGGAACTGCGAGGATAAATATGGCGACTAAGCTGCCGATTGCTTGAAAGGCATTCTTAATCAATTCAAAGAAACTCGTGAAACTGCGCTGATTGATTTCTTTCACGTCGTTGGTCAACCAAGAGAGAAATTTGCCTGTTCCATTTTTCTCATAGTCAGCGTAGGAATAGGTCTGTACCGAATTGGAAATCAATTGATTTAAACTGAGACGTAGCTTGATTAGGGTGTTGACCTGATATCGTTCTGATAAATAGTAGATTGTGGCACCTATGCCCCAAACGAACAACTCATAAAGGCAGAGTTGACCTAGGCTCCGTGGGCTTGGGCTTGACTCAGTGAAAATTGCTCCGAAGTAGGTGAGAATGTAGCTGGCGTAAGTTAATGTTAAACTGGCGACTAAGCTTAAGAGAATCGTGAAGATAACACGCTTGCGATGCAGAGATAGAATTTGATTCAAACTTGGCTTCATGAGTATTTTTGCTGTCCTTTCCCGCTCTCGCGAGTTGAATTCTTGTCCTTATTTCTTGAGAAAAGTTCTGACCAGCTTCTGGAAATACTCAGAATTTTCCGCGAAGCTAAAGTGTCCAGAATTTGGAACATATTCGACCTGAGCATTTGGAATTATCGCATGTAGGTGTTCTTGACTTCGTTCTCCCGCAAGTCCAGCCTCTAATTCTTGACCATAAATTAGAAGCGTCTTCCCAGAAAACTTGCTTAGTTCATCGCTGTAATCGTAGTGATCTTTTGCTTCATTTTTCATCATAACTGCAAAGTTTGCATAGATTTTGTCCATGACAGCATCTGCATCGTGATTAAAAAGCATTGCCCCAAAGACATCCCGCGAATGTTCGACAAACCAAGTGTTGGCCGTACTCGGATCAGTTGGTGGCAGACCGATCCGAAAGAATAGATTCGAAAATTCTTTTCGATGCATAGAGTCGACGGGAGAGACGAGAATTATCTTTGATATCTTGATTCGATTTGAAGCAGCAAGCCCCATGGCTGTCGCCGCACCGTAGGAATGAGCGAGCACGTTGATTTCTTGATCGGGGTGTAGCTGCTGTGTGAGGGCATATAAATCATCGACATAGGTTTTAAAATTAATTGAATTGATATTGGGATCATAAGCGGAACGTCCAGCGCTTCGAGCATCGTAAAACACCAAGTTGTAATCGCTGCTTAAAAAATGGAGATAGGGTTCTAAATAATTACTGGAAAAACCCGGTCCTCCTGCGATGACATATAGAGGAGGCTTATTTGGATCTCCTTCAGTTTTTACCCAAAGATCGGCGCCATTGATACGTAGAATTTCCCCTCCATCAATCGCTAATGCTTCTCGAGATGCGCCATGTGCGGGGAAGAGACGTGATTGGAGTATGAAGAGAAAAGCGCATACTAGAGCAAGTAGCAAACTAACCCCTAGAAGATATTTGTATTTCTTTTTCATAATTTACCTCATCTGTTAGCACGTTTCTTCCACATCTATTGGTAAGTTTAGCATGCTGTGATCTGAATTGCTTCAATGGAAGAACTTAGGCAGATGACTCTAAAAAAAGCCACTACAAGTAGTGGCTTTTCCAGAGTTTTAAGTGGGGGGAATGCTCTTAGGCCTGCCGAGCAGCTTCGATGGCGCGCAGTTCGTCATCTGAAAAATCAAGATGTTCAATGGCCGTAAGATTGTCTTGTAACTGGCTGAGTTTAGAAACACCGATGATGACTGACGTGACCTCTGTTTGTTGGAGTAGCCAAGAGAGCGCCATCGATGCAAGCGACTGACCTCGATTCATGGCAATTTCCTGGAGGGCTTGAACCCGCTTTAATTCATTGCTTCGCAGATCACTTTCCTTTAAGAAACGTCCATCGCTACGAATTCGTGAGTCGTCGGGGATTCCGTGAAGATAGCGATCACTTAAGAGACCCTGATCGAGTGGGGAATATATGATGAGGCCGAGGCCAAGCTCAGCGCAGAGGTCTTTAAATGTGTCGATTGAGGATAGAGTAACTGTTTTGGTTGATGATAAAAGGTACTTTTAAATCCTGGAGGAGCTTGTGCATTTTTTCGAGATCGTCCCTCTCATAATTGGAGAGGCCGATGTAGAGGGCTTTTCCACTTGAGACAATCTGACGAAGTGCCAAGGCAGTTTCTTCGAGGGGCGTATTGGGATCGGGACGGTGGTGGTAGAAAATATCGACGTAATCGAGTTTGAGCCTTCTTAGACTTTGGTCGAGGGATGAAATCAAATATTTGCGCGAACCGCCATCTCCGTATGGACCATCCCACATGTAAAAACCCGCCTTACTTGAAATTATCAGTTGATCTCGGTAAGCCGCGAGGTCTTCATGAAGGATGCGAGCAAAATTAATCTCGGCAGCACCTCCTGGAGGACCGTAGTTGTTGGCGAGGTCAAAATGACAAATCCCCTGGTCGAAGGCATAGTGGACGAGCTCACGCATGCTCTTTAGGCTGCGAGTTTCGCCAAAGTTGTGCCAGAGGCCTAGAGAAAGCAGGGGAAGTTGCAGACCTGAACAGGGGATCTTCCGATAACTCATTTTTTGGTAACGATCTTGCTGTGCTTGATACATCCTGTACCTCACTTTCTAATCTACGCTAAGACTAAGCCTTATCTATGAAATTTCAAGCATATAATTGTGAAAAAAAAAGCCAGCCCATAGGCTGGCTGATGTTTAAACCCTGGAAATTCCGATCAGGCATTCGTACCACTAAATTCAACACCCGTTTCTTTAGGATTCTCGGGAGAGAAGATGTAGTCTTTTCCAGGGAGAATCGCGTTGAGGATAATGCCGACGAGTGATGCAATCGCAATACCAGAGAGGGAGACCTCTGCTGAGCCCACACTAAACTGGATGCCCTGATGAAAGCCGAGGGCACAGACGAGAATCGCCGCAACGATGATGAGGTTCCTAGATTTTGTGAGATCAATCTGGTTTTCGACGAGGTTGCGAACTCCGATGGCTGAGATCATGCCATAGAGGATCATGGACACTCCGCCAACGATCGCCATGGGAACTGTGCGAATTGCAGCACTGAGGGTCGGGAAGAAGGAGAGGATGATGGCAATGCAGGCTGCGAGTCGAGTCACGGCTGGATCGTAGACCTTCGTTAATACCAGAACGCCAGTGTTTTCACCGTAGGTTGTATTGGCTGGACCGCCGAAGCAGGAGGCCAACATCGTTGCGAGGCCATCGCCGAGGAGGGTGCGGTGGAGACCAGGCTCAGCGACAAAGTTTTTCTTCACCGTGGCGCCAATTGCTGAAATATCGCCGACATGTTCCATCATGGTAGCTAGAGCAATCGGCATGATGGTGATTATTGCAGAGAGGTTGAAGCGCATGAAGCTCTCTCGAGGTAAGGGGAGGGCAAACCAGTTCGCTGAGCGTACGGCCGAGAGATCAACGCGGTGGAGAATGAGCGCTAGCACATAGGCACTGATGATTCCTAGAATAATCGGAATAATTCTTACCATCCCGCGTCCCCAGATATTGCAGACTACGATGACGGCGATCGCGGTTAAGGCCAGAAGCCAGTCTTGCGAGGCACTGGAAATGGCGGCCGGCGAGAGGGTTAAACCGATGGCGATGATGATTGGTCCAGTGACGACAGGGGGGAAGTAGCGCATAACTCTTGAAATGCCGAAAAATTTAATCAAACCTGCTAAGACGAGATAGACACAGCCAGCGGCGAAAACACCCCCCGAGGCGTATGCCAGTTTCTCGACGTCGCCAATACCATTAGCTGGTAGTGGGGCGACAGCTGCATACCCACCGATAAATGCGAAGGAAGAGCCTAAAAATGCAGGAACCTTTCCCTTCGTTACGAGGTGAAAGAGCAGGGTTCCGAGACCGACCATAAAAAGGGTTGTAGAAATATCCAAGCCTGTGAGCAAGGGAACCAAACAAGTGGCACCGAACATGGCAAAGGTGTGTTGAATTCCAAGCACGAGTGCCTTTGAGATGCTCAAGTCGCGCAGGTTCTCAACTGGATCCACGCCGAGCACGGGTTTGTGTTTTCCGTTAGACATAAAACCTCCATAAAGTTTTACAGGGAACTGCTTGACTTTTTCAGCTCTGTAAAACTCCCAAATCTTCTCTAATATAGCGAAGCTGAAAGCGAAGGTCTAGGCTATTTGACAATATCTTGCCAGCAATGGGAGCGAATGATTATAGGGAGGAAATTAGCTGAGTTTTAGTGTTAAATCTACTCTTTGGCCATTAGAAATAGTGATCGAATTTAGTAAGGGACAGCTGATAAGCTGAATTCTACTCAGCCCATCAAATGACAAGCGAAGTGACTGCGACCCCGGGAAGCAATTTGCATCAGAAGAAAGAGTAGGCTTGAGCGTGATTTTGCTCGAATTTCATTTAAAAATATCGTATGGAGCACTGCAATCAAAAGGATGTCTTTTATTCCCTTTTGCAACTTCATGTATCCGACTAAAAGCGCGATCAAAATTGTCACAATAGCCACTGTGGCCGGTGCACACAAAACGGATCTTTTTGTCTTTTAGCTTGTCTCTTAAACGTTGGATGGAATGGAGATTCTCTTCCGTATCCATGTTGTAAAAGGCAAAAAATCCGAAGCCATCCGTTTGATTAATCGCTATGCAGTCACCAGTAATTAAAACCTGATCATCGACGAGGTACGCACTATGGCCGTGAGTGTGCCCAGGAGTTGCGATCATCTCAACCCGTATTGCACCGACATCGACCTTTTCACCATCATGCAATAGCCGATAGTTTGATTTACGGCTGATTGAATTCTTGAGTTTGATTGGACCGAAGACAAAACGATTTTCTTCTCCACGAATCATTCGCTCTTCTTTTTCACTTAGATAGAGATCAGCCCTTTTAAAGTAGTTATTCCTGTCACTGACGCCACCTGCATGATCCATATCAGCATGCGTGAGGAAAACGGCTTGGATCGAATCCGAGTTCAAAGCAATTTTGGATAATTCTGAGTCCATTTCCGGGAAGTTTTCGTAGCCAGAGTCAAAAGCTATGACGCAATTATTCTTTTTATAGATCCAGATATTCACATCCCATTGCTTAATGCAAAAGAGCTCTTCACTAATTTTCCCCGTCGGAGTAGGGTTGAAAACCCCAGTTCCTCGAAGCTTTAGCGGTTTAATCTTATGACCAAAAACATTAATCAAAGCCATCTCTCATGTCCTCCTCTACTCGTAGACTAGCGGTGAACACGCGAAAAAGATTGGAAAGATCTGCTAATCCTCTCGTTTCACTATCTTGTCAAAGACTAGCTAGGAAAAATCTCAGATATATTGAGCCCCGTCGTCTTCTTCACGAGATTACAAAGGTGGGCGGCATCAAAAAAGTTAGCGGCCTGAGCGGATTCCGTGATATTCATACCAGCGTTGAGTCGTTCAAAGGCCACTTTTAGCTTATTCATCAGCAAATAATTTTTAAGGTTCATGCCCGTCTCCGCTTTGAACAGATGCGAGAGGTGGCTTTCGGAGAGATAGACGCGTCCAGCTATTTCTTTAACCTCTAAATTAAGAAAAATTCCAGACTTGACGCCATGAATAACCTGCTGAATTCTCTCATCCTTTTTCTCTTGGAAATCGCCTGTGTATTTCAGCTCCATGCATTTAAAAAGATCGCTACCATCTAACTTGCGCTCACAATCGAGGCTGTCGATTAGGAACTGTTTGATAGGCTCATCCATGTCAGGGCAGACAATTCTGGCGCTATGCAGATACTTCTGACGAATTTGCTCGCACAACACAGAGCTTGGGTCGATCAGATAAACGAGACATTCGTTTGCCCCCATTTTGACTTCATGTTCACAGTCAGAATCCAAGACGATGAAATGACCGATGATCTGTTGATCTAAGCAACGGACTTCGATGGGTTGGCGAGCAAGGAATATATGCAGCATGGAGTGGCTATGGGCTAAGGCCATTTGATACTGTGGAAGTAGAAATACATAATCATCACCGATGTACATATCTAAAACCTCGTCTTCGGCACCATGGCTTAAAGTGCTTTCAAATATATTTCTAATTGACCGGATCGAAGCAAGTTCTTGACTATACTGTAGCGTATTGCTTCTGTGGAGGCACCTGCGTATCTTTTATAATATGGTTTCACTTGATTAAAGCTGGTTTAGTATAGGAGCTGGCTCGTCAGAACTGAGCCATTAGCACGCTTCAGCTTGCGTAGATATCTCTCTATATGCCTCTTCACATTTGCACGGAAGCTCTGTTATAATCCTCGGTGGTCTAAAACACACGCAGCCCGACTCTTTGTGATTAATTTGGGTTGCGGAGGAATAACAAGGAGGAATTATGGCCATTATTTCAATGAAACAACTCTTAGAAGCTGGTGTGCACTTTGGTCACCAGACCCGTCGCTGGAACCCTAAAATGGCAGAGTACATCTACACTGAGCGTAACGGGATCCACATCATCGACTTGCAGCAGACGGTCAAGCTGATCGACAAGAGCTACGACTTCGTTCGTGAGCTCGCTGAACGCGACGGCAAGATTCTCTTCGTCGGTACTAAGAAGCAGGCTCAGGATTCGATCCGCGAAGAGGCTGAGCGTTGCGGGATGTTCTACATCAATAATCGCTGGCTCGGTGGTACGCTGACGAACTTCGTTACGATTAAGAAACGTACAGCCCGTCTCGCTGAACTTGACCGCATGGAAGAAGAGGGACGTTTCGATGTCCTGCCTAAGAAGGAAGTGGCTAAGCTTCGACTCGAGCGCGAGAAGCTTGAGAAGAACCTCGGTGGTGTCCGTGAGATGCGTCGCCTACCTGATGCGATTTTTATCGTTGATATGAGAAAAGAACACATTGCAGTTGCCGAAGCCAGACGTCTCGGGATTCCGATCGTTGCGATCGTTGATACCAACTGTGATCCAGAAGAAGCCGACTACATCATTCCTGGTAACGATGACGCCATCCGTGCCGTGAAACTGATTTCAGCCTGTATTTCTTCAGCCGTCATCGAGGGTCATCAGGGTCGTGATGAAAAGGCGCTCGACGCCGCTTCTGAGGCCGTTGAGAGTGAAATGGATGCTGAGGCGGCTGCCGAAGCCTAAATCGCTGACGTTTTTTCAAAGAGGCTGCTCGTGAATCCTTTTTACGAGCTGTTTGAAAGAGGAAGATATGAATATTACAGCTAAGATGGTCAAAGACCTGCGCGACCAGACAGGCGCAGGCATGATGGATTGTAAGAAGGCTCTGACTGAGTGCGATGCCGATATTGAAAAGGCTATCGCCTGGTTGCGTGAAAAGGGGAAGAGCAAACAGGAGAAGAAAGCATCTCGTGTTGCCGCCGAGGGTACTGTAAAAGACTGCATTTCGGCGACCCGTCAGGCGGGTGCCCTCCTCGAACTCAACATCGAGACTGACTTCGCCGCGAAGAATGAAAACTTCCAGGCCTTTGCAGAGGCCCTCTCGCGTCAGGTGGTCGAAAAGGCTCCAAAGTGGATTAATCGTGAAGAAGTCCCCGTCGGTGCTTTTGAAGAAGAAACGGCCAATGCCGAAGCTTTCTATGCTGCGAACTGCCTAAGTGACATGCCGTACATCGAAGATGAGACGAAGACGGTTAAAGAAGCTCTGAGTGATCTCTTTGCCTCGATTGGTGAGAACATCGTCCTCCGCCGTTTTGTTCGTTATGAATGCGGCGAGGGGCTCGATCCCAGCCAGGCCAATGGTCAGATTGCCAGCTACATCCATGGCGGTGGTCGCTGCGGCGTCTTAGTTGAGATCAATAGTGATTCCTCTGATGCCAATCAGAGTGAAGACGTAAAAGAGCTTGCTCGCAACCTCTGCATGCAGGTTGCTGCGATGAGTCCTGCCTGGCTTACAGAATCCGACATTCCAGAAGATGTCCTCAAGAGTGAGCACGAAGTGGCTCGTAACCAGGCTCTTAACGATGGGAAGCCAGAGAAGATCGTTGACCGCATCGCCGACGGTCGCGTGAAGAAGTTCGTTGCTGAGAAGACCTTGCTCAACCAGACTTACGTCCGTGATGAAAACCTCACTTGCGGCCAGCTGGTCGAGAGTGTTGCTAAGAAACTCGGTTATAGCCTCAGTGTTCGTCGTTTCATCCGTTATGAACTCGGTGAGGGCATTGAGAAAAAAGAAGAAGATTTTGCTGAGGAAGTTCGTAAACAGCTCGGTCAGTAATTGTTTAGTCATTTCGGGGCATCTGACGATGCCCCCTTTTTTTACCCAAATGTAGAAAGGTAAGAGATCATGTCTGAGACCCGTTACCATCGGATTTTATTAAAACTTTCAGGGGAGGCTCTCGCTGGCCCTGAGAAAAAAGGGATTCACAATCCGACTTTAACTGCGATTGCTGAGAACATTAAAAAACTTAGCGAGATGGGGGTTCAAGTTGGTGTTGTCGTTGGCGGTGGGAACTTCTGGCGCGGTCGTAGCAGTGAGCACATGGATCGAGTTACCGCCGATCATATGGGAATGCTTGCAACGTGCATGAACGCACTAGCCCTCTCTGATGCCCTTAGACAGGCGAATTGTGAAACTCGGGTTCTCTCAGCGATTGAGATGCGACAAATTGCTGAAACTCATATCCGTTTACGTGCATTAAGGCATCTAGAAAAGGGGCGGATCGTGATCTTTGCCTGTGGGACGGGCAATCCATACTTCTCAACGGACACGACGGCCGCACTTCGCGCTGCTGAGATCTCCGCTGAAGCAATCTTTAAGGCGAGCAATGTCGATGGGGTATACGACAAAGATCCCAATATTTATCCCGATTCCAAACGATATGAGACATTGACGCACGATGAGGTTTTGCAAAATAAACTGGGAGTCATGGATGCGACAGCAGCAGCCCTCTGTCGCGAAAACAAGATGGATATCTATGTCTTCGATGTCACAGATCCTGAGAATATTGTACGCATTATTCGCGGAGAGCACCTCGGGACCTTGGTACACTAAGTGCGTATTGGAGGCTTCGACCCTCCTCTCTTTCCAATTGAAACTCAGTCTGTGCTTGACTATAATTCACAGGAGTTGAAATGGATACGATTTATTCGTTTAGACGCAGCTTTTAGGAGGCGATTATGGCGGTTGAGATTAGCAAACAAACCTATGAACCTTATATTCAGACGATGGACCAGTGCATCGATTTTTTAAAGAATGAACTGGTGCACATCCGTGTGGGGCGGGCTGACGCCAGACTGCTTGACCGCGTAATGGTCGATTATTATGGTGTGCCAACACCGATTAACCAGATGGCTACTGTCCAGGTCAGTGAGGCGCGTCAGCTTTTGATCACGCCATGGGATCAGAGCGTTTTAAAAGAGATTGAGCGTTCGCTGATTAATTCAGATCTCGGTATTACTCCGCAAAACGATGGTAAGGCGATTCGCCTTAATTTCCCCATGCTGACTGAGGAGCGCCGCCGTGATCTCGGTAAGGATGTTCAGAAGCTCGGTGAAGAGGCTAAGATTGCTTTGCGAAATGTCCGTCGTGACTTCCTCGATGAGATGAAAAAGTTGCTTAAGAACAGTGAAATTGGTGAGGATCATTATCATGACGCCGAGCGAGAGATCCAGAAGATCATCGATAAGAAAACACAGGATGTTGATCAGTTGGTAAAAGAAAAAGAAAAAGATCTTCTCGAGATCTAGGACAGTCGTTCGATGCATGATTATCCCTTTCATTCAGATCCCGAACGAGAGATCAGATTATTAGATGAGCTACGTGCTGGTGGAATGCGAGTTCCCCAGCATCTTGCTTTTATCATGGACGGAAATCGACGCTTTGCTAAGCGCGAAGGAATAGCCCTGCGTGAGGGGCATCGCTTAGGGGCGATGCGGATGCGCGAAATTGCCCTGTATCTGGCTGAGCTAGGAATTTCCTATGTCACCGTCTATGCCTTTTCAACAGAGAATAAGAAACGAGCGAAGTCTGAAGTAAGTGCACTGATGCAGCTCTTTGCTCGCTTTTTTCGCGATTACCAGGATGAACTCGTCGAGCATGGAGTTATCGTTCGTTTCCTGGCCGAACGTGATGGGCTTCCTGCATCCGTTATCCAGACGATGGACGCTGCTGAGTCCCGACAATCAACGGGACGCCTACATCTCCAAGTCGCATTTAACTACGGATCGCGGATGGAGTTGTTGCGTGCAGCGCAGCGTTTTGCCCTGATCACACAGGAACGCCCAGAACTTCTTCAGAGTGATAATCCGGAGCTCTTGAGAGACTATCTGTATCAGCCAGATTTACCCGATCCTGATTTATTATTTCGCAGTGGGGGAGAGCAGCGTATCTCGAACTATCTGCTTTGGCAATTGGCCTACACTGAATTATACTTTACAAAGCGATTTTGGCCCGAGTTAACGGTTTGCGATATTCTGGAGGCGCTCCTGAGCTATGCGAATCGACAACGACGTTTCGGAGGAACCCTATGAGTACACGTGTGAAGACTGCCTTAGTGATGGCGTTGGCGATGATTATCTGTCTGCTGCCAGCGATCTGGTTGCCTTGGTTTCCTGTTATTGGATTTACGGTGATCTTCGTCTTTTGTGCCCTGGAGCTCTACCAGGCCCTCGGCCGACGCCTACGTCCACTGGCGCTCTTGCCAATTATTGTCGGAACCTTGACCGGGCTTTCTCCCATCTACATATGGATTGCTTACAGAAATTTAACGGGTTGGCATGCCTTGCCGCTTTATTCCGCTAGTTTTGATCAGGCGCTCGTGAATAATAACGCCTGGGTTACGAGTATGTGTTGGCTATTCGGACTGGGGATGGCGCTTTACGCCTTCGTCTTCATCTTATTCAGCTTGCTAAGTAATGTGACCCAAACCTTGCTGCGTGGACCCGCTTACCTCCCCAATGCGGTTGCGACTTCCTTTGCGGGACTATTTCTCTCTGCTCCATTAGCATCGGTCTGTCTATACATGTATGCGATTCCCAATGGCTTTAGGTGGTTGCTTGCCGTGTTGTTCTCTGCAGTGATTACGGACACAGCGGCTTACTATATGGGGCGGTTTTTCGGGCGCAAGCCAATTGTTCCCAATTTGTCTAAGGCGAAAACCCTTGAGGGTTTCCTATCCGCACTTTTCATTAATGCGATTATTATGGGGTTAGCCTTCGCTTTCCTGATGCGCGGTAGTCTTCCTCAGTTCACGACATTTTCTGCGAATTTCCTCTTCGGAATCGGCTATGGCCTCGTCATGAGCCTCGTCTGTCAGCTGGGCGACTGGACCTGTTCAGCGATCAAGCGTTTCTGTGAGTTAAAGGATTTCTCTAAGACATTCCCTGGACATGGCGGCATGCTAGACCGTGTGGATTCACTGACTTTTGGACTACCGTTTGGTCTGATTGCGGCCTTCTTCTACTACATGATTGAGCGTTAAGATCGATGTATCGTGAAATTATTGTTCTCGGTTCGACGGGTTCCATTGGTCGTCAGACGCTAGAGCTCTGTGCCTTCCATGGAATCCGAGTTCGAGGACTGGCTGCTGAGAGAAACTGGCAGACCTTATCAGAGGATGTCGATCGTTTCCAGGTGGAGGCAGTTGCACTTGTCGACGATGAAGCCGCTTCTCAGCTGAGGGCGAGGCATCCCAAGCTTAAGATCTTTACGGGACCTAATTCCGCTCGTGAACTCGTTGAAGCTCTTGATAGCAGTCCCTGTTTAAACGCCATTTCAGGGATGGCTGGTTTGGATGCATCGGTGACTTGTCTGCAAGCCGGGCGCGATCTACTTCTGGCTAATAAGGAGAGTATCGTTGCCGCTGGCTCTTTCCTCAAGCAGCTTTCCAACTGCTATGGTGGGAAAATTATTCCCCTCGATTCAGAGCACTCGGCCATTTGGCAGTGCCTCAGATCGTACTCCTTTTCGGCGATTCATAAGATTTTCCTGACCTGTTCTGGGGGACCCTTTCGAGGATACAGCCGGGAGCAGCTTGCTGGCGTTCGGGCTTCGGATGCACTTCGGCATCCGACTTGGTCAATGGGCGATAAAATTACTATCGATTCAGCGACGCTGATGAATAAAGGACTCGAGTTAATCGAGGCCTGTCATCTCTTTGATCTCGACGAAGAGCAGGTGGAGGTAGTCGTTCATCCTGAGTCCGTTCTCCATTCTGCGGTGCTCTTTGAGGATGGGGCTTGTCTCGGACAGTTTGGCCGTGCAGATATGCGTGTTCCGATTCAATATGCCTTGATGGAAGCAGAGCGGGCCCGAGGTCCGATGAAAGCCTTTTCATTTTTAGATGCTCCCACTTGGCACTTTGAGGCTGTGGACGATCTGGCCTTCCCAGCGATTTCGTGGGCGCGAAGAGCTCAGAATTCAGGCGGCTATGCCAGTCTCGTTCTAAACTCAGTCAATGAAGTATGTAATTGCGCCTTTCGTGAAGGCCGCATTTCTTTCTTAGATTTTGAAAAACTAATTCCAGCTTGCCTAGACTTATACATTTTGAGAGAGTCAAAAAAAACTTTCGAGTATAATGTAGCGAAAAGCCTCGATCTGGAATATCGAAGTAGAGCAAAGGAGCTTATCCAGGCACTATGAGTATAATTGGGATTCTTATCGGTCTCTTGTCTTTGGGACTGATGATGTTAATACATGAATTTGGCCATTTTTATACGGGATTGAAACTCGGTTTTAAAATTGAAGAGTTTTCCATTTTTATGGGACCGCGTCTTCTTTCCTGGACGAAGAATGGCATTCGCTATTCACTAAAGCTCTTGCCAATTGGCGCTAGCGTCGCTTTTGACGGTGAATATCCTGAGAAGGGGCAGACCTTTAGTGCCGATGATCGGGAGCGCGGAATATTCCACGCCATGCCGATCTGGAAACGTGCCTGTGTTATTTTTGCGGGGCCTTTTAGTAATCTAGTTTCTGCATTTTTAGCTTTAGTGATCTACTTAAATATTGCAGGCATGTATGTGCCAGTTGTAGATCAGATGGCTGACTTTAGTTTACTGAAGTCTGCGGGTGTCGAAGTTGGCGATGAGCTCGTTAGCATTAATGGTCGAACGATTCGTAATGAGATGGACTTGATGACGGCTGAGCAGCTTTTGAAGTCCCATGACAGCGTCCAGCTTAGTTATCGGAATTCTGCTGGTGAACTGGTCGATCGTGAAATTAAGCTCGAACCCTATGTTCACTATATGCTCGGTATTAGTCAGAATGCGCAGTCTGATGCACCTGGAATCGAGGTTGTCGGAGTCGATCCGAAGCAAAACGGAGGGCAGCCGAATCTCCAAGCTGGCGACCGTATTATGAAAGTTAATGGGATCGAGGCTAACAGTCAGAGCCTCGCAGAGGCTCTAGCTTCGACAAAGGGTGGAAATATAAGTCTCGAGGTAATCCGAGATGGGAGCACGGTGAAGCTGAAGTCACAGGCGATCAAACAGGAGTTCCCCAATCGCCCACTTGCCATTCGCTTTAAACGTGAGAAGGATTTTGGCCACTCTTGGGGCTACGCTTTTAATTACAGTAGCTCGGTTGTTCGTTCTACCTTCCGCCTCCTAGGAGAAGTCTTCCATGGTGGGATAAAGGCAAAGGATGCCCTCTCAGGACCCGTCGGTATCGTCAATATGTATTCTGGAATTGTCGGGAGCGCGGGAATTGATTGGGGTGTGAAATTGCTGCAGGTCCTCTACCTCTTTATTCTCATCTCACTTAGTTTAGGGATTATGAACTTGCTGCCGATTCCACCGCTTGATGGTTTCACACTCGTTCTTCTCGTCGTCGAGAAGATTCGTAGGAAGAAGCTATCTCTGAAGACCATGGAGGTACTCAACTTCATTGGATTTTTCATTATCATAGGACTGGCGGTCGTAGCGCTCGGTTTCGATCTACTAAGAATTTTCAAACGATAGGAAGTATGCGACAGCCTGCGAGAGCAGGCTGTTTTATTATCAAGCTATGAACGAAGTATCGATACCGAAAGAAATGCAGATTAGTTTTCCCGAATTTCCGATGCCACCGAGGCGACACACACGTCGCGTTCGGATGACACGCTATGACCTAGAATTTTCCTCCGATGCGGCCATTAGCATTCAGTCGATGAATAATTGTCCCGCTAGCGATATCGAGGCAAACCTCGATCAGCTTGCACGTCTTAAGGCGGCAGGATGTGACTTGAGTCGAATTGCTGTTCCGGATCGAGCAAGTCTGAGTAGTCTCGAACGGATTGTCGCGCGAAGCCCACTGCCACTCGTGGCAGATATTCATTTTGACGCAAATCTTGCTTTAGGGGCACTGGAAGCGGGTTGTCCGAAGATTCGCATTAATCCCGGGAATATTCGGCTTGATAAGCTCGAGGAGATTGCCAAAAAGGCGAAATCTTGTGGGGCTGTGATTCGAGTCGGCGTCAATTCAGGTTCTATTCGCCCAGCGCTCAGAAGAGAGTATGGCGCTTTTTCAGCAATAGCCCTGGCGCGTACGGGGCTTGAAGCCGCTGAACGCCTCGAGTTTGCTGGCTTCGACCAAATCGTCCTATCACTTAAGTCTTCTGATCCATGGACTTGCATACAGGCGTATCGCTACGTCGCTGATCACTGCGATTATCCGCTTCATCTGGGAGTGACCGAGGCTGGAACGGTTAATGAAGGTCTGGCTCGTTCTGCGGTTGGCATTGGTTGCTTGCTTTCAGAGGGAATTGGCGATACGGTTAGGGTCTCGCTGACAGCAGATCCAGTGGAGGAGATTCGAGCAGCAAAAGCGATTCTCAAAAGTCTACATTTGCGACAGGGCGTTGAACTTGTTTCATGTCCGACTTGTGGTCGTACAGAGGTGAAACTCAGTGAGCTGGCTGGACGGATTGAGGCTCGACTTTCGGAGCTGGATTTGAATATCCGTGTTGCGGTGATGGGGTGTCGAGTCAATGGGCCTGGCGAGGCACGCGATTGTGATCTGGGCATTGCTGGTGGCCAGGGCGAGTACCTCCTCTTCTTACGCGGCGAGGTGGTCTCGAAGGTCCCTGAGGCGGAGGCGGAAGATGCTTTGTTCCGTCTTATTGATGAACATTTTAGAAAAGAGGCGTAAGCATTGCAGGCAGGAATGACCATTGCTAATTTTTTTTCGAGCCTATGGGGGCGTTTAGGGGAGACAGATCTGGCCTCGGTCTTGTCTAGCGACTGTCTCGAGCGCTTGGCTGCGACGAAGTATCGTGTCTGTGATCTTCACATTGTCGAACTTAGTCCTCGCTCCTACCAATTTGAGCCCGATTTTGAATTGGCCGCGCCTCTTGAAGCACGGGATCTCTTGGCCTTGCTGTATTCCATTGAGAGCATGCCCTACGTGAGCCGATTTAAGCCGCGTTTCAGCTTAATCTGCGATCAGTTTCGACTTGCAGAGCATGCGGTCGCCCTCTTTGATTACCTTTGCTATGACTTACGACGTAGTGGGCATGGAATTTGGGCCTTGGCGCTCCAAGACGCGCAATTTAAAATTGTCGATGAGCGATTGCAAATTTTCTTGGGATCAGAAGCCTATCCATTACTTGATGATGAGGCGCTGGTAGCGGTTGAAAGCCATTTTTCGGAGCTTCTCGGTTCGAAACTTTCCATCGAAGTTCTATTGAATGCGGATAAGCCGAGAGAAGATATTCTTGACCTCTGGGATAATTCTGGCTTAGAAAAAATTCAGGAACTGAGGGAGGTAAGTGCCCAGGCGGTCGATGAAATATCTTCGAACGGAGAGACGAAGCCGTCTACAGGTCTTGATTTCGATGCTCATCCAGAGCAGTCGAAGATGTATGACCATCGTCGAATTCAGTATCAGCGGGTGAGTGAAGAGACGGGGGTGATCTGGGGACGCATGCCCCAAGATGAGCAGCTGTTCGACATTGAGAATATCGATCACACCTGCGGTAAGGTCGTTATTGAGGGGCAGGTTAATAATCTCGAAACACGTTTGGTCAGTAATGGAACTCGGGTGAGTTTTCGTTTTTCGATTTATTCGGAAAAGGGGGCGATTAAGGCTTTTATCTTCCTCGACATAGATAAGGCCTCTTCGCTGCTCGAAAAAGTCCATGAGAAATCCTATTACCGCTTTTTCATATCGCCGACACAGGATCAGTATAGTACTGAGTTGGTGGCTAAGGTCTTGGGAATGAAGGCGGCTACGGCACCAGCCTTACGCGAAGATTTGGCTGCTGAAAAGCGCGTGGAGCTTCACTGTCATACGCAGATGTCTGCGCGAGATGCACTCAGTGATATTGAGCAATTAATTGAACTGGCTGCACACTTTGGTCACGATGCAATAGCCCTCACCGATCATGGCGTGGTCCAAGCCTTTCCAAAGGCGGCCCAGGTTCAGAGGCAGCTTAAATCGCAGGGAAAAGAGATTAAGATTCTCTACGGGATGGAGGGCTACCTCGTTGAAGATGGGAACGCCTGCGTTTATGGTCCGGATTTAAATGAGGAGCTCGGAGATCGCTTCGTCTTCCTCCAACTTCAAACGACTGGGCCAGATCCCGAAGTCGATCGCATTCTCCATATTGAAGCCGAGCGTTATTGCCGTTCAGATCATGCATATCGTTATGATTTGGTGGATTGCTTCAGTGGCTATGGAAATCCGGGTGACTTAGCTCTCTCTAGCTTGGAAGACCAAAACCTATCTAGGCAATGTCAAGTGGCTGAGCCGGTCCATGCCTTGGTCAAGCGCTTTCGCGATTACCTCGGACTAGATAGTTTGATCGCCCTCGATGCCCTCGAAGCTCTGGCATTTTTGCGATATGAGGGGATGCGTGTGGCGACGAAGACTGCAGCGCGCGACAAATTCAATCCCGTTACACTCGATCTAAGTCGCCTGCTCTCATTTGTCCTCGATCCGACGAGTGAGCCCGCCTATCTATCGCAGTAAGTATCGAGTCTCGTTTAAGTCGGGCACGCGAGGAGTTCCTTAAGTATCCAGAGGCAGCGACTTTTAAACATACGGATCTCGAACTAGCCCTGTCTGCAATCGGATTAAATTCTAGTGAAGTAGTGGAGACTTTGTCCCAGCCAAGCCGCATTCTTAAGGTCTTTGAATATTGTGTGGCTGAGCTTAACACGGATTCTGGAGCTGAGCTAAATCGCTTGATGGGTAAGCTCGATATAACAGGAGTTCGCTCGACGAAGAACCGAGCGCGTCACATTATATTCATCGCTCGTAATCCTCTCGGTTTGTACAATTTATACCGACTAGTTTCAGAATCAAATGTACACTATTTCATGTTTCGTCCCCGTTTGCCGCGATCTTTAATTCGTTATTTCCGGGCTGGAATCACGGTTGGTTCAGCCTGTGAAGCGGGTGAGGTCTTCCGAGCCATCCTCCAGCAGTACATGGACGAGGATTGTGACTACGAACGCTGTCGTGCCAGACTCGCGGAGTCACATGCGATGCGAATCGCTGATTTCTATGACTATTTAGAGATTCAACCGCTCGG
>JAUNVS010000035.1 GCA_030537565.1 Eubacteriales bacterium
TCCCCTTCATCTCATCGTTCGGGAGACTGACGACGGATACCGTCAGCTCAGAGACATAGTCCGAGGCATAACGCTGGATTGCATTTGCAATCACCTGTCTTGCCATCGTCTGGGCCTCTTCCTTATACTCCTCTTCAATGCGGCGAAGTCGCTGGGCAGTATCCTTTCGATAAGTATCCTCAGCAAGCTGCAAAATCTGCTTGCGGGCATCCTCCATCGAGAGGCTTGAAACCTTCTCTAAGGCAGCGATGCGCTCCTCTTCGAGGTGAGCAATGGCTTCTTCGCGTTGGCTAAGATCCTGGTCACGTTTAGAAATATTTCCCTCGCGCTCCTCACAGGACTTCAGCTTAGATTCGAGATTTTCCTCACGTTGATCAAGACGCTGGCGCTCACGAACAAATCCCTCGCGCTTCTCTTTAATATCTCGTTCTAGTTTCAGTTTTGATCGATGAATCTCTTCTTTGGCCTGTAATACTAGCTCTCTCTTCCGACTCTCTCCCGACTTTTTCGCTTCTTCCAACAAATACTCACATTCAAGCTCTGTTTCATGCTTTTTCTCCAGTAAATTCTGTTGTTCTTTGCTCAAACCGGAACGGAAATATGCAATTATGCAGACGGCTCCTACGACAAGGCCAATTACCAAAGAGAGTATTGGATATAACCAATCTATGGTAATCACCTCCATTATTTAATTTTCAAATTACAAAATGCTTGCGCACTGAGTAATCCTAAACAAGGGCGTTCACCTTTGCAAGCAACAAAGCGTTAAAATATTCCTAGGAAATAATTAAAGTGAAGTGAAGCGTGGAGCGATCCCATGTATCTAAAATTTATTGTAAAAGAAATCTCTGATCCAGTTCCGCTAAAAAATTATCTAAAAACACATCAGCATTTCTCGAGTCGCCTGATTAAGCGCTTACGGCTATATGGCCAGGTCGAAGTCAACGGTGAATCCTGGCGGATGATCGACCTCGTAAAATTAGGAGATCAAATCGAAATCAAAGATGCGAATGAGTTGGAAGATAGCTGTCTTAAACTAAAAAAGTCCGCCTACGAATACCTCGTATTTGAAAACGACTATTACTTGCTCGTTAACAAACCAGCTGGTCTCCTCAGTCATCCTAATTATCTGGGTGGAACTAATTCACTCGAGCAGCTTCTCAGTGATCAACCCCTCCACCTCGTCAGTCGGCTCGACCGCGGCACATCGGGGCTTCTCCTCATCAGTCGACACGCGCACGCGCACCAACGACTCCAAAACACTGAGATGAAGAAATATTACCTCCTCTGGGTATTCGGTCGACTTCCAGAAACCACCCTCCGCCTCGAAGCGAAGATCGCTCGACGACCAGGCTCAATCATTGAGCGAGAAGTCAATGAAGACTCTGGGAAGTTAGCGATCAGTCATTTCCGAGAACTGTTCTATAGTCCCTCACTGGATATCAGCCTCCTGAGTTGTCGCATTGAGACGGGACGAACTCATCAAATTCGTGTCCATGCTCTACATCTTGGTCTCCCCCTCATCGGTGAAACACTCTATGGACTCGAACGTCTCCAAGAACTCAATCCAACTATGTATCAAAACTGCCTCAAAAAGCAGGGGCTGGGTATGCGCCAGGCCTTAAATGACAAATATCCGCAGCAAGTCCTCCATGCCTACCACCTCGCATTCCATGATCCCTTCTCTGGAAAAGCAGAGAAATTCTTTGCTCAAGAGCCAAGCTATTTTTTTGACATGCTGTCAATGGATGAAAAAAGCGCTGCTTCAGCAGCGCTCCGAGTTTTTAGCGAACAGCTTCTCCAAGACTAAACGAGGCTGCCACCACCATCTGCTAAGATCAATTGGCCGGTGACATAGGAGCATGACTTCGACGATAAGAAAAGGATCAAACCGTTCAACTCTTCGAGTTCACCTGGACGTCCAGTCGGGTTTGCGTAGTTGTAGGCATTCAAGAAGGCTTCGGACTTAAATAGTGTGTCGGCCGTCATTTCAGTTTTAAACAGTCCTGGGCCAACATTGTTTACAGTGATGCCATACTGGGCTAGCGAGCAAGCCATTCCAAGCATCAAGCCGTTCAATGCGCACTTCGATGCGTTATATGAGTGACGAATGAAGGGAGGATTCTTATCCGCGACTACTGAGTTAACGGAACTGATATTGACAATTCTCCCATAGCGCTGTTCTTTCATATGAGGAACGATGTATTTGCTGAGGAGATAGGGTCCCCGGACGTTGATATTCATCGAGAGATTCCAACGATCAACACTGAGATCTTCGACAGCCCCTGGCATTGCAATCCCTGCACAATTCAGGAGAATGTCGATTTTCTCAAAACGCTGATGGGCCTCTTCGACGACTGTCTTAATCGCTTCTTCGGATGTAACGTCACAGGCTCGAGCCATGAGCTCATAGCCCTCAGCCTCAAGTTCACTGGCAAACTTCTCCAGTGCCTCAGCTTGCTTATCAATTAAAACGAGCTTACAGCCCGCCTCGGCATATGCCCGAGCTGCAGAGCGTCCAATACCACTTGCGGCACCGGTGACCACCGCAACCTGACCGGCAAAATCAAAATACTTTCCCATAAATCCTCCTCTGTGTAAAATTCATATAGTCTTCACTAAAATCAGCTATTTTTCTATTAGAATACCACGTTCTTTTGCATTCTCCCCTGAATTTAACCAGGGCTTAATCGCATTCTTTCTATATAGATATTGGAATTTCCATGGCTGAGTTCAGAGAAAAATCGCGCTGTCTTTTTACGCAATTGCTTTGATTGCCCATCATCTACTGGCAACTTGAGTAGCCAAATCAAATTCTAGGTCTCGCATAGTGATGACGTCCAGAATAGTTACCGTCACGAGCTCTCTGAATCGGAGCAGAGGTCTTATGCTGGAATAAATAAAAACTTGGAAAGAGCGCCAAATTTATAGATCAGCTCTTAGAGATCTTGCAGGAGGTCACGGGCTAGAACACGAGCGGAGGCTTCATCATGGGCGTATCCAAGAAGCCGGACGATCTCCTCCTCTTTTCCAGCTGAATCCAGGACCTGGATCCGGCTCTCCGTGCGCTCGCCCTGAACGAATTTCTCAACCCGGAGCATGTGCTCGGCCTGAGCTGCGATTTGGGCCTGGTGGCTGACGCAGAAAACCTGATGATCACTGGAGAGTCGCTTCAGGCACTTTGCGACCGCACGACTCGCTTCTCCAGAAATCCCCGTATCTACCTCATCAAAGACGAGAATTTCGCTTTCATCAATCTGATTGAGGACGACTTTTATTGCGAGCATAATGCGTGAGGCCTCGCCCCCAGAGGCGATCTGCGCCAACGGCTTCGCCGCCTCACCATAGTTTCCAGAGAAGAGAAATTCGATTTGATCACAGCCGTCAAGTTCAGCTTCTTTTGTCAAAAAGGAAACGACGAATCGTGCGCTAGGCATCGATAAGTTGCGCAGCTCCGACTCAATCGCCGACTCAAGCGCTTCACCAAAGTGTTTTCGCTTAGTGCTTAGTTGAGCGGCTAACTCTGAAAGCTCTGTCTCCAAGCGCCTATACTCAGCCTCATAGGCTTCGATCCGAGGAATGGAATCATCGATCTGTTTATAGCGCTGACGCAACTTCTCCTCATAGCTGAGGAGGCCATCGAAGTCACAGTGAAATCGCTGCTTCAACTGGGCAATCTGCCGCAAACGAAGATCGATGGCCTCAATACTCATTCCTTCGTCGATCCCCTCCTCACTTCGTCTACGTAAGGAGTCAATCAGTTCAGATAGCCCTGATTTCAAATCTTGAAAACGCTGTGCGAGCGCTTCATGAAAGTCGTCATCATCAGCGAGTGTACTCAGGTTCGCAGCAATCACATCCAGCGACTCTTCCAAACTAGGCGAAGCCTCCGAACCCGAATAATAGCGTTCGAGGATCGAATCGACCTGGCCCTGCTTAATGGCCGCTGACTCCAATAACTGACGTCGCTCGAGAAGACGCTCCTCCTCACCGGCTTCTAATTTAAGCCGATCGAAGACTTCAATTTGTTTCTCGAGCCTCAGCATGAGTCGCTCCCGCTCCTCAGGGTCCCGAATTAAATTCTTACCGCTACTTAGTAGGGCTCGAAGACTCCGGAAACAATCCTGGTAGCGCTGCTTAAGTGTAGATATCTCCTCTGCACCATACTTATCCAAGAAAGTAATATGACTTTTGACATCAAAGAGTTTCTGGCTATCATTTTGGCCATGAATCTCGGCATATTGAGATGCGATATCGCGAAACTGAGATTGCGTGCAGCTGCGGCCATTAATTCGAAAATAACTGCGGCCATTAGACCTCAGACTTCGACTAAACACGAGCTGATCTTCTGGCTCACCAAGAAACTCAGGCCAGGGGCGATCTGGGCTTCGGTCGAAGATGGCTTCTATATATGCCTCATCGCAGCCACTGCGGATTAAATCGCGACCACATCGCTCACCACAAATCGCCTTAATCGCCTGGATCATCAAGCTCTTACCAGCGCCCGACTCGCCCACAATCGCTGTGAAGCCAAGTTCACCCTCAAGCTCAATATCACGCAATAGAGCCAAATTCTGAACGCGCAAAGAAACTAGCACGCTGCAACCCCCTACAAGCCAGACAACTAAGCTTCGATATGGCGACCGTGCTGGTTCTGTAAATCGCGCAATTTCTCGGCAAGCTCCTCAGCAGCCTCATCACTCTGGCAAGCGATAAAAATCGTATCATCGCCTGCAACACAACCGAGGACTTCTTCATTATGAAAAGCATCGATGAGGGCCGCACTGCCGGACGCTAGGCCTGGAATTGTCTTAACCACGACAAAATTCTTACCCGTGCGAATCGCAATCGTCGCTTCTAAAAAGACATTAAGCAGTGAGCGATCGGGTCCCATCTTCGTACTGCGCATGGTGGCATAGCGCGAATGACCATTAATATCACTACTTTTCACAATGTTTAATTCGCGCACATCACGCGAAATCGTCGCCTGAGTCACCTCTGCACCCGCCTCAGTGAGTGCTGCAACCAACTCTTCCTGGGTCGAGATTTTCTTTGACTCAATAATTGAGATAATCAGCGCTTGACGCTGTGATTTATTCATTCTCATCTAAATATTCCTCTATCGAATTACCGTCTCGACTTAGCTCTAATAGGGATCAAAGACATGTCTACTATCCCCTTCGGCCGCATCTCCGAGACTAAATCTGATGTCACTTTATGTCACACTAGCACTAAAGCAAGGCCGTATATAAGAGCGTTTTAGCAGCTAAAACGCTCACTGATCCGAAGCCACACTTGAGCTCTGCACGCAGATTAGCCACACTTACATGTGTTTAAAAATAAATGATTACGGCAAATAAGTAAAGCGACAAAAAACGAGTATCCGAAGCAAAGGAGATCCTATCGAACTAAAATAAAATCAAGTTTAAAGCGCTCAAACAGCTGGGATAGACGCTCACTTGTCTCCATTTTAGGCAAGTAGGATTTGATTTTTCGCCCATACATTTACGATGAAATATTCAATTAGCGGCGAGCTCGCAACTTCGCATCTAGGTCGCTATATGGCGCCGCCTGAGGTGAGCTCAGGATTTCTAATTGGCGACGAGCGGCAGTAACCTCCACCCGTTCCTCAGCTTGCAGGCTATGGCGAGGATGGCCATCGACGTAAAGGGCAATTCGCTGTTGATCAATCTGATAATTATCCAGTTCAATTTCGACTCGATTTGATTCACTGACAATATAGGTACGTCCCTGCAATGAATGAGGACAAATCGCCGTTATTTCAAGCAAATTCAAATGCGGGAAAATAATGGGGCCCCCGGCAGCCAATGCATAACCAGTCGACCCACTGGGACTTGCGACAATTAAGCCATCTCCATGAATCGTTTGAAGATACTTCCCGTCGATTCCTAAGCGCAGAGACGTAAAGCGAGACCCTTGGCTTGACGAGATGACCACATCATTTAAGGCTACATCGTGCCAAAGCAAATTGCGCTTCGAATCGTAGACTTCACAGGCAAGCATCTGGCGAAACTCTTTTATCCACGCGCCAGAAAGAAAATCATCAACGTGGTCTATGAAGTAATCGTAGTCCGTATCTAGAAGAAATCCGAGTCTCCCCAGATTAATACCCAAAATTGGGATCTCGAACTCATAGGCTAAGCGCGCGATCCTTAAGAAGCTCCCATCCCCACCTAAGACGATTAATGCATCGCAGGATTCGAGGTCTAAATCTAACTTCTCAACATCGCGCCACTCAAATTTGGCATCGAAGGGCTGAATCCGTGACTGAGCTCCAGCTAGGTGAAGATGACCGCTGAGTGCCCGAGCCTTTTCAGCTTGGGGGTCTTTGTATCGATCTGAAAAAATTGTAAATTTCGACATCATCCCTCTCCCGGAATTAAAAAGTTCAACAACTGGGCTCCGTACAATCCCTCGCGCTCACGGCATAGCTTACTATCTCCGTGAAGAATCGGATGTGGCGGAAGATGAATCCCATCAAAATCTCCGTGCCAGTCGCTGCCGATCAGTAACTTAGCCAAAATCGGAGCGATTGCACCTGGCGCTGCGACTTCTTCCACGACTCGAATCCGCTTATATTTCCGCAGAGTAGTTAATAGGAGGGGCTCATCTAAGGGTTTGAGGGTTTCCAGGTGAATGAGATCGATGGCTTGATCAACTTCGCGAATCAGTGCTAAGCAGTCAGCGCTATTATTGCCATAGCTGATGACAAGGGTTTCGGAAGCTGGCTGCTGGAGAATCGGCCGCCACGGGCTAGGATCCCCATGCTCAAGCTTAGACCAGAACTCGCGCGGAAGGGCTACGGAATCACGTGAATAGCGGATGATCACTGGAGAGGTTGCCCGTTCAGTTGCATATTCGAGAAGCAAAAAGAGTGCATGTGGATCGCTAGGACTGAAAACTTCAAGATTGGGCAGTGCCAAGAGAAAGGAGAGGTCATAGATGCCCTGGTGTGTCTCGCCATCTTCGCCAACGATACCGGCGCGATCAATTGCCAAGGTTAGCGGTAGATTTTGAAGACAGACATCATGGAGCAGCTGGTCAAAGGCCCTCTGTAAAAAAGTTGAATAGAGGGCAACGACTGGCCGCATTCCCGTAGTCGCTAAGCCAGCAGCCATAGTCAGGGCATGCTGTTCAGCGATTCCAACATCAAAGAAGCGATCGGGGTAGTGTTCAGCAAATCTGGACAGACCCGTGCCGCTACGCATAGCTGCAGTCGTCGCGGTAATCTTCGAATTCTTCGAAGCAAGATAGTCGAGGCCATATGCAAATGCCTCGGTGAATTTTTGCGTCTCGCCAAGCTGCTTGCGAAGCGTGTCGAAGTCCAAGCTTCGCGGATCCTCAACGGCTGGGAGATTGCGTCCTCCGATCTCTTTTCGCAAACCTGGAATCGAGGGAGAGACTCCATGGTAGTGATCCGGTGAGGCTTCAGCTGGGGCATAGGATTTTCCCTTTTGGCTGACACAGTGAACCAATACTGGTCCACGCAAGGAGGCGATCGAAGCGGCTCGGAAATAGCGTTCAATTTCAGCGATATTATGACCGTCAACTGGGCCATAATATCGAAGCCCGAGGCTCTCAAACAGACCGCTCGGAGCATTTAAGCGCCTGCGTAGAGATCGCTTACAACGAGATAAAAAGGCACTCAGCTTTGGCCCAATCACTTTCTTTCGATCGAGACGATGACGTACGCTCTGCTTCATCTGAAGATACGTCGGTTGTACTCTAAGTTCACTGAGAAGGCGATGCACCCCCCCAATATTGGCATCGATCGACATTTGATTGTCATTAAGAATAATGATGACAGGATCTCGACGCTCAACAATATTATTGATCGCCTCCCAGCACATTCCTCCCGTCAGCGCCCCATCGCCGATGAAGGCGATAACACGTCCCTCGATCTTCTGCAGAGCCTGGCCCAAATGAATACCTTCAGCAGCAGAAAGTGAGGTCGATGCATGTCCTGTATTAAAAGCGTCGTACCGGCTCTCCTCACGCTTGGGAAATCCAGATAGACCGTCGATCTGTCGCAAGGTCGAAAAATCCCGGCGGCGTTTGGTCAAGAGCTTATACGCATAGGATTGGTGCCCGACATCGAAAATCACTTGATCCTTCTCAAGATCAAAGCAGCGAAGCATCGCCAGAGTCAACTCCACGGTACCGAGATTAGAAGCGAGATGCCCCCCTCGATCCAAGACAGTTTCAACGATCTCTTCGCGCAGCTCAGTCGCCAAGCATTCCAATTCACTGATGCTTAAACGCTTGACATCAGATGGATCCGTAATCTTCTCGAGCAAAGGGTGCGCCATAGTTAGGCCTCCCGATCGATAAGAGAAGCGATCAAGCTCTCGAGCTTAAGCGTCTGGTAGCCCCGACGCTTAAGCAGATCAAGCTCCTCATCAACACAGTCGAACAAGCGTCTAAGGAGGCGTTTTGACTCTTCTCGCCCGAGGATTCGCAAGACTGTAATCTTATTAGCCGCCTCATCTTTTCCAATCGATTTCCCGAGCTTATCGGGATCAGCTTCAACGTCAAGAAAATCATCCTGGATTTGAAAGGCAAGCCCGAGAGCTTGTCCCAGACGTGAAAGCCCACGATCGAGATCCGAATCCTCCGAAAATCTCATTGCTGGCAAGCGAAGAGAAAGCTCGATCAAGAGAGCGGTCTTACGCAAAGCCATTTCCAGAACTGAAGAAACAGCTGGGGCATTCACCGCGTTTTCGAAACTTAGATCGTCGTGCTGCCCCAGAATCATCCCCCAAGCGCCAATCGCCTCCGAAAAAACAGTTAGCATCGCATAATTCCGTTCAGGGAACTCATGACTTAGGGCGTTTTTTAAAGATTCAAAAGAAAAACTCAGCAGTGCATCACCGATTAAAATAGCAGTCGCCTCTCCGTATCGGCAGTGACACGAGGCTTGTCCTCGACGCATACTATCGTTATCTAAAGCTGGCAAGTCATCATGCACAAGCGAGTAACTATGTAGACTCTCGAGAGCAATCGCAATCGCCTCAGCTGCCCGTCGGCTGGTGGAATCGTGAAGGTCCTCCCGTTTGGCAATCATCTCTGAAACAAGCAAGGCGAGGGACGCGCGTAATTTTTTCCCACCACGAGATGCATAGAGCATCCCTTCAACAAGGTCGGATCGCAGTGATGAGGTGACATTTCGCTCTACTCTAAGTGTCTGGGGAAGATCGGTGATCTCGAAATCCAAAGCAGCAGGAAGCTTGATTAGAGGGGCAGCGTCAATCGCTCCGACCCCATTTAATAGCGTCTGAAAACGCATCTGGCTCCCCGCATACGCGACCGAAGACGCGAGAATTGCAGCTTCCTGAGCAGCTTCGATGACATCTCTTAGCGACTGGAGATTCAGATCAAAGTCTTGCATGACTTAGCCTTCAAAATCTCGTTCCGCGTCAGCCTGGCCGAGAATTTCTTTAATCTTGCCGTCACTCTCATCCAATTTCTTACGACAGAATTGGCTTAACTGATTGGCCTCTTGAAAAAGTTTTAAAGATTCGTCCAGTCCGCATTCGGCCTGAGAAAGTCGTTTAACAATTGCATCCAAACGACGCATCGCCTCTTCAAAACTCAAATTCTCATGCATCTCCATGCTGTTTTCCCCCCTCGCTTCGTTCATGAATATCAGTAATTTTAGCGTCTATGTCTCGATCCTGCATATGAAGACGCACGCTCTGACCAATGCTTAACGTCTTACCGGAAACGAGGGCCGCACCACTCGGATCTGAGACGTATACATAGCCTCGTTTGAGCAAGTTTTCTGGATTGCGATCATTTAACTGATCCATCACTTGTCCGAGGCGCTGTTTTGCGCGCTCAAAATTCCAGTTCATCTGCTGTTCAAGCCGCTCCTCGACTTGCTTATAGCGAGCCTCCCCCATCATCAACTTCTTTGCTAGAAGATGCTGGATCTCAGTTTCTAGGCCTTGTAATTTTTTACCTTCGTCCTGGACCTTACTCGCCATGATTTGAAGCAGGTTCTGCTTCAAATCTTGCTCTTTTTTTAGGATCGATTTGAGTCGTTCCTGAGCTAATTGTGAGAAGCGCTTTTGAAAATCGAGCATCCGCATCATTCGGTCCGAAACGATTCGCCGCGGATCCTCCAGGAAATGAGTTCTGGAATACATGTCGAGTGACTGCTCCCCATACTCGATGCGCTTTTGGCACGCTTGTAGGGATTGCTCGCTCAATAGATTAATCTGAGCGATGAGCTCTTCATAAAGCGGATAAACCAATTCAGCAGCTGCAGAAGGTGTCGGAGCTCTCTGATCACTGACGAGGTCAGCGATCGTCGTATCAGTCTCGTGCCCGATCGCACTAATGACGGGAATCCGAGATAGGGCGATCAGATGCGCTAGACGCTCATTATTAAAACACCAGAGATCCTCCATCGATCCGCCACCGCGGGCGATGATAATCACATCGATGTCATCGCGAACCATGGCGCGCTTCAACTGAGTACAGAGTTCTGGAACCGCCTGCTCTCCCTGAACCTTTGATGGAAATAGGAGGAGATTATAGCGAGGAAATCTACGCTTCAAAACATTGAGAATATCGTGAATCACCGAACCAGAAGCAGCGGTAATCACCGCGACCCTGCGAGGCAAAAGTGGTAGGCTTTTCTTCCGCTTGGCATCGAATAGCCCCTCCACCTCCAATCGCTTTTTAATGGCCAAATACTCCATGAAGAGCCGGCCCTGTCCCTCGAGTTCGAGGCGATGTACCTTTAACTGGAAACTGCCACTCTTAGCGTAAAAATTAGCACTGACCTGACACACGACCGAGTCACCATTTTTGAACTCGATCGGCGAACGCTTAAAATCCCAATCGTACATCACGCAGGATACATGGCAGTCCGCATCTTTCAACTCAAAATAGAGGTGACCTCGAGATGAGCGACTACGGAATCCAGAAACTTCGCCACGCAACCAAAAATTCTTCAAAGAAGCGTCGCGATCAATTTTCTTATCAATGTATTCGCAGACTTGAGTGACGTTAACTGGGTTCTCACGAGTAATCATGGCGCATCTGAATCCAAGACTGGCTCGGCAGCAGCAGCTCCAGACGAATCGTCAACCGAATCGGTCACGGTCTCAGAGACAGACTCCTCACCGCCCTCTTGCTGACAATCTAAATCGATACGCCCCTTTGCCTCTAAGTTTAGATCGGAAGCGATCTTAGCGAGGACGGCATTAACATAGGCATAGCTCTCATCATTGCAATACTTCTTAACCATGATTAAAGCTTCATTAATCGCAACTGAGGTCGGTGTATCTTGAAAAAGAATTTCAGCGAGAGCGACACGTAGAATCGCCCGTTCAATAAACGGAATCCGCTCGATCTGCCAGCCACGCAAAGCATGATCTAGTAAGTCATCAACACTCTCAAAATTGTCGATAACACTCTCCACTATCGCCCGACTATACGTTAAGTCACTCGCCTTTTTGGGAAGCTCAGCTCGGTACTGATCCCCCTCAAACAGCGCATACTCACCATCGACACAGCGACCGATAAAGGCCTCTATCCCTGGCTGAATTTCACTAATCGAAATATCTTTTACATCAAATTGGTAGAGCAGGTGTATTGCTAGCTCTCGAGCAGTTTGTCTCCGCATATCTACGATCCCTCATCCTAAAAGTGGCGCTAATTGTAACGGATAACCATGCCAAGATAAAAGCCTCAACGGAATTTTCCCTCAGGAAAAATCTTCTCCAGCAGCCGGATAAAGCGACTGCGATCACTGAGCAAAATCTCAAACAACAGATAGCCAAGCCCCGTCATCACAGCTATGAAAACAGTCCGCCAAAAGCCTAAAATCATCCAGAGCAGGGCGACTAGGAAGAAAATGACCGCCCCGAGAATTCCAAACTTATGCCGCTTAAGGCGCTTAAGCAAATAATCACTTAAACCGCGGTTCATCGACGCACTCCTGTGTGAATCAGTTCGACTTGGTCAACCGTCAAATATACCTGGTGAACAGCGAGACCCGTATAGCGCTCAATCTCTTTCTTCACCCGCTCCTGGATATTCTCCATTTGAACTGGGATCTCGACATCTGAATACAGAGAGCAATGAATATGAATGCTCAGTTGCTTAGACTTCACGCTTGCCCGAGCCCGCGCCTGTTTAATACCCGCCTGGGCGGTTCGCGTCGCATTCAATGCAATATTCTCGACTGCATCCATATTGAGATCGATCTCCCCGATCTCAGGCTTACGAAGCGTTACCGTTCGCGTCATATCTGAGAACAGAATCCGCAAAAGGAAGAATAAGCTGAGGCCAACCAAGCAGATAAAAAAGAAGCTGTATATAACGTATTTCCAACGTAAGCTCTGAACTCGAATCGCGGCCTCAGATATCGAGGCGGATAATGGAGGAAAGAATAGGCAGATCAACGAAGCCAATGACAGGGCAAAGGCTAAGCTTAAAAGAACGGTTAACAAGAGTTCCTGGCGTCTACGCATCGTAATCCTCCGAAGCTTCAATAATATCTTTTACATGAACATCAACGGAACTGACATATAGATCAGTGTACTCTTCGATGTCACGCTTAACGTTTTCTTGAATCGCAAAGGCGACATCTGGAAGAACAAAACCATAGTAGATGATCGGATAGATCTCAATAATCAAGAGATCTGGATGGTTCTCGTCAAATCGAACACGCACACCCTTGCCCTCATGAGGGGCACCTAAACTCTCTTTTATACTCGCAATTTTGCCCGCCTCTAAGCCAGCAACGCCCTCGGTTCGGAGGGCTGCCTCGGCCGCGTAGCGGGCAATAAAAGACTTGCTTATGCTTCGTTCGCCTAAGCTCGATTTTTGGAGATGTTCATCCATGCTGCGTGCAGTAAATATCTATGCGCTTATGCGCGATCGACGTACTCACCACTGCGCGTATCGACACGAATCAGATCACCGTTATTCACAAAGAGAGGAACTTTAATCGTCGCGCCAGTTTCGAGCGTCGCGTTCTTCGAGACGTTGGTTGCCGTATCACCGCGAACACCAGGCTCCGTATCCGTAACCTCAAGGGTTACAAAGGTTGCAGGCTCAACTTCGAAGACCTTTCCCTTATACGATACAACCTTACACGTATCATTCTCCTTAACGAAGCGCATCGCCTCGCCGACGACATCCTTCGAAAAAGGCGTCTGCTCATAGGTTTCAAGATCCATGAAATAATAAAGGTCACCATCCTGGTAGATATATGACATATCGTGACGCTCCAAGCGTGCCTCTTCAAATTTCTCAGATGGGTTAAAACTGTGCTCAACCGTCGAGCCCGTACGGACATTCTTATACTTAGCGCGAACAAAGGCCGAACCCTTACCTGGTTTTACGTGCTGGAATTCAACGATCTGAAAAACATCGCCATCCATCTCAAAGGTCGTGCCATTGCGAAAATCGCCTGCTGAAATCATAGTGCCTCCTAATTAATGCGATCTACGTCCGCCCCATCAGCGATCCCCGCTTAAATCATGGAGGGCTCCATTGGTTTCGGACAAAATACAGTATATCATGCTCATCTTCCCTCGGAATAGTCAACTCCTAAAGGCAAACTTAGTCAAAATTGACACGAAAGTGAGCTCAGTTATCTCTGAATTGGTTCAGCTTGAGTCTTAGTATTCTTTTTACAAAGAACTCCAGAAAACGTTTCAGACGAATATACCATGGCTCTGATCGATTCAGTGGCTCAAGCAATATCGCCGAAATTCCAGCCCGTTTTGCAACCCAGACATCTGTGAAAATCTGATCTCCTATCATCAGCGTCTCTGACTTCGGGTACTGATGTGCCTCGAGAAAGGCGAGAATCTTCTTCGCCGAGGGTTTGTTTGCCTCGGAGATGTATGGAAGATCAAAGGAAGCCGCCAGCGAAGCAGCCCGCTCACTGCGTGCATTGGAAACGAGCGTCAAGTCAAAACCCGCCGCCATCATCCTCGAACAGAGGCCTCGAGCCTCATCGCTGGCCTCGTGCTGGCCATGAGCCAATAGACTATTGTCTACGTCAATGAGGCAATAGCGATAATTTCTACGCTTCAATTCATCGAGTGGGATATCGGAGAGCCGATTAAAATAAGCGACTAGACTCACTTGCATATATTCACTTACCTATCTAAAATCATCTTTTTAGTAACCTAGTCGATTGTACCTGAAAATGATAGAATGCCTAGGGTTTTTAAGCAGTTTCTGATATTTCTCCGCTGAGCCAAGACGATATTCCCAGGAGGTCCTAGACGACATGAAACTCTGTAAATTTGGTGGTTCCTCGCTCGCCAGTGCCGAACAAATTCGTAAAGTCTGCGACATTATTATGAGCGATCCGAAGCGTAAGTACATCGTCGTCTCCGCACCTGGGAAACGCTATGACGATGACAATAAGATCACTGATCTTCTCATCGCTTTGGCCAACGCGATCCACTCCGGATATTCTGGCAGCGACGAAATTGAAGAAATCTGCTCCCGATACGAAGACATAGCTCGTCAACTCGGTATTTCAGACATCTATGGCGACGTGATTCGCCAGGACCTCGAATTTCGGATCCACGAAAATCGTGCCAATCGCCTCGCCCTCACTGAGAGTTTAAAAGCTGCTGGAGAAGATAACTGTGCCAAGCTTCTCACCCTCTACCTAAACTCACTCGAAGTCGAAGCGACGTACATCCACCCTGGAGAAGCTGGACTGGAACTGGAGGCCGACGCCCGAATCGTCCAAGCCACGGACGAATCATTCCTGCGCCTCTCTAAGCTAAAAGAGTTAAGCGGCCTCTTGATCATCCCTGGTTTCTTCGGGTATGCCAAAGGTAGCAAGCAAATCCTGACCTTCTCGCGAGGCGGTTCCGACATCACGGGATCTATCTTCGCAGCAGCGCTGACCGTCAACGTCTATGAAAACTTTAGTGACGTCGACGGAGTCTATTCAGTCTCACCGAAACTAGTCCGAAATCCGCATCCAATCCGTGAATTGACCTACTCTGAAATGCGCGAACTCGCCTACGGTGGTTTCTCGGTCGTCCACGAAGAGGCACTCGAACCCATCCTGCGTCTCGGAATCCCCCTGAATATCCGAAACACCAACAACCCCAGTTATCCAGGAACCATGATCGTCGAGGAGCGCTTTGACTATGACTCCATCGTCACGGGTATTACTGGAACAAAGGGATTCTGCGCTCTCCATTTTTCAAAATACCTACTCAACCGCGAAACGGGTTTTATTGCAAAGGTCCTCAGCATCCTTGCAGATCTCGACATTCCGTTCGAGCACATGCCCAGTTCGTTGGATTCCGTCTCGATCATTATGAAAGATAAGGTCTTCCCCAACGATAAGGAGCGGATTGTCCGCCAGCGCCTCTACGAAGAGCTCTCAATTAAAAACGTTAAGGTCGAGCGCGGTTACGCCATCGTCACCATTGTCGGAGACGCAATGGCGCAGACCGTCGGTGTTGCAGCCCGAGCTGTTTCGGCCCTGAGTCGATCGGGAATCAACATTGAATTTGTCGTCCAAGCGAGCAGTGAAATATCCATGCTCTTTGGTGTAAAAGAAGCTTACTGTAATTATGCTGTAACTGAACTCTATAAGACCTTTTACAGTTACTCAGGTGTATGAGGCCGTTGCAACGGCAGAACTGAAAATTAAACTGGAGAAGACTGGATATGAATTTGAAACAACGTGTTTTGATCTATGGTCTCATCTCGTCCTTTTTCTTCTCATTCACCTTCCTCTTAAATCGCAGCATGTCCCTCTCGGGCGGATCTTATCTCTGGTCAGCTAGTCTACGCTACCTCTTTAGCTTTCCCGTCCTCTTTCTTTACGTTTACAAGCGAGGCTCCCTAAAACGCATCCATAAAATGCTGCGAGAGAATCCCAAACCATGGATTCTCTGGTCCCTCTGTGGCTTTGCTCTCTTCTACCTCCCCCTCTGTTACGCATCGGATTTAGCAAGCTCTTGGTTCATCTCCGCCACCTGGCAAACGACAATTGTCGCTGGCATCCTCACGAGTCCACTCTTTGGCCACAAAATTCCCAAAAGCAATCTCCTCGCCTCATTCTTCATTCTCTCTGGAGTGATCCTCCTCGAAGCTGAGCACTTGCAAACACTTAACTGGCAAGAAAGCATCCGCGCGCTGATCCCGATGCTAATTGCCGCATTCTTCTACCCTCTAGGAAACCGAAAGCTGGTGCACCTTGCGCCCCCGGATCTCAGTACACTCGAACGAATCTATGCAATGACCTATTGTAGCCTCATCGCTTTTGTCCCAATCGCAATCATTGCTTGGCTTAAGACTGGTCTTCCAAGTCGCGATCAAAGCATTCAAAGTCTATTGGTCAGCCTCTTATCGGGTCTTCTCGCAACGTGGCTCTTCTTTCACGCAACAGACCTCGCCCGTGGCAATCCGAAGCTATTAGCGCTTGCAGAAGCCTGTATCGCAGGCGAGGTCCTATTTACCCTCCTAGGGGGAATTCTGATTCTCAATGACAGGCAACCATCAGTACTAGCTTACGTAGGGCTGACGATCATAATCCTCGGGCTTCTCGCCAATGCGCGAGCCCAGGAAAACGACTGAATTCTACCAGCCTCCTGAAGCACCTCCGCCTCCAGATGAGCCACCACCAAAGCCTGAAAAATCACTGGAACTACTTGAGCGACTAGAGCTGCTAGAACTGCTATATGAACTGCTGCTCGAACTACTGTCACTCGAAAAGAATCGACTCGGACGGACAATTCCGAGCTTACGGTCTCGCCGGCGGCGAATGATACGATGAATAATCAGACCGATCGGAGATAAAACAATTAGAAATGCAAGAATCTTGGAAAGCAGAGAAGTTTCCTGATCCACCGTTTTGCTAACACTTTCGGTAAATTCATAGCGCTCACTGTCTGTGTCTAACGCGATTTCGTATTCCTTCGAAACGAGGTGAGCAAGCGCATAGATTCCCTTTTGAATTCCTAAATTATAGTCACCCGCTTTAAAATCTGGCGCAATCACATCTCGAATAATGCGACCGCACTTACTGTCCGTTGCAAAACCTTCAGCCCCATAGCCAACTTCAATGCGCATCTTGCGATCATTTAAAGCCACGTAGAGAAGTAAACCATTATGCTTCGTCGCATCCCCAACACCAAGAGTTCTAAAACACTCATTCGCGGCTTCTTCAATCGTCTGATCCTCCAGACTCGGAACCACGACGACAGCAATTTGAGCCCCTGTTTTTTCAAAGGCACGGTTGACATCGTAGATTAGATCAATACTCTTTTCATCGAGAATATCGCATTCATCGATGTAGGGTTTGGGGCCTAAGTCGCGATCGTAATCTTCTGACTCTCTGTAATCGCGGTTCTGATGAGAACTCCGCCCTACGGTATCAGCCGACAAATGCTCTGTGCTAAAGATCTGCTTTGGACTAATTGCGACACAAAACAAGAGTAATAAACTGAGACTTAAAATCCGAACGTAGTGACGACGAAGATGATTGTTAAACATGATTTCCTCCTATTGTTTTTACTGAGAACTATCCATCTTCGAAATAATATCAATTCTTTTAAATCCTCCCCTCACCTTCTATTTTAGCGATTAAAGTAAGGGCCCAACTGTGAGTCGATGCACTGATATCGACTCATCGCCATAGCAAAAGCCTCGACAAGCGTAGTCTCCGATCGAGAAGTCGTATGAGGCTCTTTCTAATATGGCCTCAAGCGATGAAATAAATTCATGGCGCTCCGCATCCATCTCGAGATCTGACCCATAGTGATTAGCAAGAAATCGCAACCCTCTTGACTGCAAACAGGGATGGCTAATGGTAAATCTACCAACTCCCCGAAGCGCCGCCCCCACCAGAAGAACCGCCTCCGAAACCAGAATTATTGGATCGTCCTGAGCCAGATCCCGAACTGCTAAATATGCTAAGTAGCAGCTCAAAAGCAAACTGAATAACGACACCAGTCATGTAGACAAAAGACCTTTGGGAGCGGACAATCCCCAGTCGACGGTCCCTACTAATACGCCAAAAGTACCATGTTAAAAATGCAATTATAAAAGCTATAACAGAGAAGACAGAAAACAGTGAGACGCCTCTCATCTGACGCTCAACATTTTTTGAAAAACGGTATTGAGTCCGATCGATATCGAGACTGATCTGATATTCCTTGGCAACAAGATGGGCAAGTGCATACACGCCTTTTTGAATTCCCAGATTAAAATCACTCTTCTTGAATTCTGGAATGATTAAGTCACGAATGATGCGACCCGCTTTGCTATCTGTGACGAATCCCTCTGCGCCGTAGCCAACTTCAATACGTACCTTTCGATCGTCGCGTGCAACGAAGAGAAGCAGACCATTATGCTTCTTCGCATCGCCAATTCTGAGGCTTCGAAAGCTGCCTGTCGCGGCTTCTTCAATGCTCTCGTCCCCGAGGCTTTGGACGATAATCACTACGATCTGGGCACCAGTGTCCTTAATCGCCTGATTTACAGAGACTAGAAGATTAACACTCTCCTCGTTAAGGAGATCACATTCATCAATGTACGGCTCAAATCCACTCTCAGATGAAGTCGATGAAATTAAATTCTGATAGTAACTATCTTCTGCGGTCGCAGCCTGCAAACACGTGAAGCTCAAGCCAAGAAAAAGAGCGAGGGTAAATATGACGCAATAAATACGATGTCTGAGACCTTTGCAAGAAATCGTCGTCATACGTCCCCCCTCTCACGAGTCAGCACTGCGCATCCACGCAGTGCTGATCATTGACTAAAGCATTTAATCTTAAAATTAGAATATTATCGAACATCTTTTAAAAACAAGCGGCGTGAATTTTAGTTGAAATCAACCGCCGGTGCATCCTCTGCCCCCGCCTTTGCTTGGAAGAGATCGCGACTACTAAAGCCCATCATGTTCGCAAGAATGCTACGTGGGAACATGCGGATACTCTTGTTGAATTTATTGGCGCTTTCGTTGTAATCCTTA
>JAUNVS010000076.1 GCA_030537565.1 Eubacteriales bacterium
ATCCATCGCGAATTTCAATAACTCTCCGTTGCATGCGGTCGACGAGATCACGGTCATGCGTACAGATGATGACCGTCGTCCCCGCCCGATTAATCACCGAGAGGAGGACCATAATCGCCTCACTGGTCTCTGGGTCGAGGTTCCCCGTCGGTTCATCAGCGAGAAGCATCATCGGTGAATTGACGAGTGCACGAGCGATGGCCACACGCTGTTGTTCACCACCCGAGAGCTCATGAGGCCGCATCTTCGCCTTTTGACGAAGTCCGACCGTACTCAATACCAATGGAACCTGCCGTTGAATCTGTCGTCTCGAGGCTCCAACGATCTCCATCGCATAGGCGACATTTTCATACACAGTCTTAGTATCTATCAATCGGAAATCCTGAAAGACCATGCCGATATTGCGCCGTAGATACGGCACCTGGCGTTCCTTAAACTTAGCGACATCATATCCCAATATTCTGATCTGTCCCGATTCAGGTTTCTGCTCGCGCGTCAACAATTTAATGAGCGTGGACTTACCAGCACCGCTCTCACCGATAATAAAACAAAACTCACCTGGATCAATGTGGAACGACACATCTTTTAGCGCCTGAACCCCACTCTCGCGATAGGTCATCGAGACGTTTTTAAAATCAATCAAAATCTACCTCTTCTATATCAATACTCCAGATTCTCTAACCTTCCGACAGCACCCGTATAGCGATGTAGAGGCTAAATAGAAACGCTCACGATTGAAGCGCGAGCGTCGGAGATGAATAATTCTATTGCACTCAGACTACTTCTTCCACCACTTATTCGCACCGAGTAGCAGCGATTCCTTATCCTGATACTCAAGATAGCAGCGAACCATCGAAGCAAGCTTAAACATCACTGCATCCTCAAAGCGTCGCAGGTCAAGTCCCGTAATTTTCTGAGCCTTATCCAATCGATATACTAGCGTATTTCGATGTACAAAGAGCTGCCGACTCGTCTCCGAGCCATTCAAATTATTCTCGAAGAACTGCTCTATAGTCAGCAGAGTTTCTGAATCCAGCGACTCATAAGACCCCTCCGGGAAAACCTCATCGAGGAACATATGACAGAGAGTTGGTGGAAGTTGATAAATCAATCGACCCAAGCCAAGTCGATCATAGCGCATTACACGCGCCTCGGGCTCGAAAATATGTCCGACCGTAACCGACAGAGAGGCCTCCTGATAACTCTTCGGCATATCCTTCAGTGTGTTACCTGGCAGACCAACGCCGACGTGGGCGCGAATCATACACTCACTACTTAAGGTCGCAATGATCGAATTCGCAATCTCATCGATCTCTGGTTCATAGTCCCGAGGAAGATCTTTCATCAAAACCAAGACATCTTCATCGATCGAGAGGACGAAGTCCGTCTTACGATTTGGGAAGAGATGGAGAAGAACCTGAAGTGCCTGACTGGCATCATCTTCATCCTCTAATTTAACTAAATAACAAATTCTCGGTGACGCATAAGCGATCTTAAATTCACGTGACTTCAATGGGATATCACCCGGCAACTCATTATCGAGGAGGATATTCTTAAGGAAAGTCTTACGGTCCTCTTCTTTGGCACTATCCTCAAGCTCAGCAAGAATCCACTGGGCTAATAGCGACAGGTAGGTCTGAGACGCATTATCCGACCCATCAATGGACAAGACATAAGCTAGGGAACTGTCTACAATGATCTTCGTATATGTCCGGTTATCACTACTTAAAACGCGCTGTTCGCTATGGAAAAAGCGGGCAGCTTCAGGAACAGCCTCCCCAACTAAACCAGGGTTGGTCGAGGCAACAATTGTACCCTCAGGATTAATGACCGAAGCGCTACGATCGAGGATCTCGGCAGCGCGTTCCATCGTCTTCTTCAAATCACTCATGGTACTCCCTCAATTCTTAACAATAGAAGCTCTCATACGACATCAATAGTAGAATACGACCATTTGAGCTCCAGATATAATTAGCTAAAATACAGGCCTATTTTACACGATGGCAAGGAAAAATGCCCAACAATTTAATGTCTAAGATGTTAACGCTCATCACCTAACAACACTTAGTCATACAAAAAAAACGTACGGCCATAAAAGGCCGTACGAAATCAAAAGGCTCAAAGAGAGACCCACAAACTTACGAGACGATCGTATCCTCACTCTCCTTATCAAAGAGGACGACACGGCTGACATCGATGGCGATTGTGGCCATCTGATGGACCTGTGACTTCGAAAGAATCGGGTCAACGCGTGCGGTAAGTGAACGATCCTCCAGCGAGAGGTAAAGGTATGTCTCTGCACCGAGGCGCTCGACAACTTCGACCACGGCATCAATCGTCGCTTGATTGGCCTCCTGCTTCGCAACTTCCTCTGGGTCATCGCTGAGCGCTTCAGGGCGCACACCACAAATAATATCTTTACCGCAATAGGCACGAACTTCTGGCTTATTGTACTTAGAAGCTGGGAGGCGAATCGT
>JAUNVS010000036.1:0-15800 GCA_030537565.1 Eubacteriales bacterium
AGATAAAAAAGTCGACGCGCGCATAACCACTGCAACGCAGTGAGCGATAGACATTAATCGCAAAATTCTTTAGTTTAATCCGCATCCCCTCGGATATTTCCGCGGGCATATCCACGGATGACGCATTGGGATCGAGGTACTTGGTTTCATAATCGTAATAGCGCGCCTCGGAGCTAATCACAATCTCACCAGGTGTTGCAGCCAGATAATTGTGATTTCCGAGAACTGCCACCTCTAATTCCCGAGCATCGATAAAGGGTTCAACTAGCAAGTTCTCATCGTAATTAAACGAATTCTCTAAGGCCGCTACCAACTCATCTTTTGTCTCACAGTAAGCGGTCCCAACCGATGACCCCCCGCAATTTGGCTTAATAAATAGCGGAAAATCGAAGCGTTCGAGAATCTGTTTAAGCGTCTTGACACGTTCACTGATGAAGAGATCGCGCCGGACGAGAAAATGCGGCCAAACAGGTACGCCGGCATCGGCAACGAGTCGTTTAGATAGGTCTTTGTCCATCCCTAGTGCAGAAGCGAGAACATCTGCCCCTGTATAGGGTAGATCGCATAATTCGAAGAAACCTTGCAGAGTTCCGTCCTCACAGTTATTTCCATGAACCGCAAGAACTACACAAGCGACTGGACCAGAGCAGAGTTCAAAAAACCAGTCCCGCGGATGGAGCATTTGCTTAAAGCCCGTTGACTTGGTCTCGGCGAAGTCGGATGAGGCCAGCGCCTCTAAAGCGAGCTTCTCCCAGTTTGGGTCACTCAACTTTTCTTTTTCGAGAAGAAAGGGAATAAAGTCCCCCCGTTTACTGATACCGACATGCGCTATCTCGTAACCTGCTTCTTCAAGAGCGAGGCTCATGTTATATGCAGAGCACTGAGACACTTCATGCTCTGTGCTCACGCCACCAAAAACTATGGCGATTCGATCTCGCTTAGACATTCCTACTGTTCTCACTTTCATTGTATGTAAATCGCTTCGCAACTCAGCAAATTGAGGCAGCCGAGATTAAGATCTCTCACCATCGTCTGAAGTCTGAGAAGCCTGCGAAACTTCACTCTGTGTCGCATCTGGATGGGTCGTTTCACGATCGTCAGTCGCCCCGGAATCGGGCTTCGGGCTTCCCGTAGAATTCTGACCAGTCTGGGCTGGAAATTCTCCTGATGTTTTCTCTAACTCGCGTTGGAGTTCTGATGCAAATGCATCATCGACCGAGGCTCCAGCAGGCTCCTGGAAAAAGAAGCGCAGCGAACTGGGTACTTCCCGCACACTCCGTATACGATACTGTTTGATGCCCTCGATATATTCAATCGATACGAGATAAAGATGACCTCGCGAGTTGCCTAAAATCAGATAATCTTCAGAAAATGAATTCTCATCAAGCTGTTTCTGAAGCCCAGCATAGAGCTTAAAGCGTTCACTCTCGCTAAGTTGGGATGCTGAATCAGCCTCTAAAAAAAGTGCCTCAAAGCCCTCATAATCATCGTCTGCGATAACATTCTTAATCAATCGAGCCAGTTTCTTCGGACTGCTGGGATCTTCGCGCTGCGGACGACTCAAGCGGAAGATATAGGTGGCAACTGCGAGAACGGCTATGACTACAATTAGCAGCAGAAGTGTTTTTAAACCATAGTTCCTCGTGAGTTGGCCGTTAATCCAATTCTTAATGCCTAGGGGATCGGTCCGCCCACTACTGATGGCAGAGCGCTCGGCTTCAAACTTCTCGGATTCAGCCGCGGCTGGCGCAGACTCGATTTCAAGACCAGAATCGATTAATTCAGATTGTTTAGTTTCAGAAGTGGATCTGGGTGGATCTTGAAACTGCTTCTTCAAATTTGACATAGGTTTGGCTCTTCTCTGAAAAAGGGATCAGCACGCGTCGATCACTACCCTCAAAATACATTCAGGTGCAGATCAACGCAGTTGTTTCTTATTCCTCTGGATCTCAACGAGGACTTGGGTGAGGACATCTTCCAGCTCATTTAGATGACTTCGAATATAGGACATCGTGCGTGCATGCATATCCTGACTAAAATCCTCCGCCTCATTCATTAATTCGTTGGCGCGCATCTGGGCTTTTAATGTGATTTCACTCTCATCGACCATTTGGGCCATCTTCACTTCAGCTTCATTGACGATATCATCTGCAATCCGTTCAGCTTCTTGCAGAAGCTCGCGATTATGGCGAATAATGTGCCGTGCCTGGCGTAACTCCTGGGGGAGGTTGTCCCGGATCATATTCAGCAAGGTCCCGACATGCTGACGATCGACCTTAACCAAATTATTATTAAATGCGACTTCCTTTGCCTCAAACTCCAGGTAGTGAAGCAATTGGTCGATCAGGCCGAGAACCTGATTCCCCTCATCCGAGGAAAACTCGTCCATATCAGAATAGCTGCGACGATAGCGCTCGTCCATACATCGTCTCCTGTTTTCTATCACGCAAAAGCGGGTCGCAATCTAGCTTCAAGCTCGACGGCAAACCCTATGGTTTAAATTTCTGTTTGACATCCTCAACGATTGCCGCTGGAACCATACTGGATATATCTCCTCCGAATCGCGCAACTTCGCGCACAATCCCTGAGGAGGTAAAGGCCAGATCTGGCCGGCAGGGCAATAGTAAGACTTCATAATCTGGATATAGCATCCGGTTTGCGGCCGCCATCTCCGCCTCATAGCGGAAATCAGACTCAGACCGAAGCCCGCGGACCACGCAGGCCGCTTGGGTTTCTTTTACCAAATCAATCAGAAGTCCCTCGTAGAGTATGACATGAATGTTCTCATAAGCCTCGAGAGACTTACGGGCCAGTTCAAGTCGCTCCTGGCGACTAAAGACTCCTGGCTTCTCGTGGTTGATCAAAACACTCACGTATAACTGATCACAAAGCCGAGCAGCTCGTTCAGCGATATTGGCATGTCCTAAGGTAAATGGATCAAAGGATCCCGGATAAATCCACGTTGTCATATGGATGTGTCCCTCCTAGAACACTGGGGAACTGAGTCGAGACTCACGTCCGTCTAAAGGTGCACGATAAAGGATAGCAAAGCCGCCCCATAGGGGCAAGAAGCGAGGCAGCGAACTTGCTCCGCTTCCCAAGCAAAATTCTCAAGAAAACGCCCGCTTTCGACCAGTCCAGACTCCAAGATAAAGAGCCCCTCTGGACGCCATAACTTCGTCTGCCTCAGAGTTTTCAGAATTTTTGGCAGGAGGAGATTAACTTCCGCATAAGGCGGATCACAGAATATAAGGTCAAAAGAACTCTGGCGCCGATCCAAGAACTGAAGCGCCGACTTAAGATCCATGCGAAGAAGCTCTGCGCTGTCCTCAAGTCCCAGCTCTTGCAAATTCGACTCAATTACACGGGCAGCCTGTCGAGACTTTTCGACGAAGCAAACCGATCTCGCACCTCGGCTAAGCGCCTCGATGCCAATCTGACCTGAGCCAGCACAGAGGTCGAGAAAATCAGCGTCTTGAACCTCCATTTGTATTCGATTAAAAAGCGCTTCCTTACAGCGATCTGTCGTTGGGCGCGTTGACATCCCTGGAACTGTCTTCAGTTTTCGGCCACGTAAGCGCCCTGCTATCACTCGCCCCACTCAAAGTCTCCCCTCACAGAGCCGCGGCTGGATCATCGATCACGAAGTAGGATTTCAGTCCAGCATCAAGCCGAGTTTCCGCCTCTTCTGAAAGCCTAAGATTGCCACATTCAATCAAATCCACTGCCTCGTTAACAAGTTTCAGCACATCTCCATTTTCGTAGAGATTTGCAATCCTAAATTGCGGCATACCATGCTGACGCGTACCAAAAAAATCTCCCTGGCCGCGCAGCTCTAAATCGCGTTCAGCCAATTTAAACCCATCGTTGCTTCGACAAAGACTACGCATCCGCTCAAACGCCCGAGAATCCTCCGGGGCATCGGAAGCCAGAATGCAGATGCTCTTTAAATGGCCTCGTCCAATTCGTCCTCGCAACTGATGCATTTGTGCAATTCCAAAACGTTCAGCATTCATGATAACCATGAAGTTGGCCCGCTCCACATCGATTCCGACTTCGACGACGCTGGTTGAAACGAGAACCTGGTAGTCTCCAGCGGCAAAGGCTCGCATCGTCTCCTGCTTCTCAACTTCCTTTTGTCCACCATGAAGGAAGGCAACGCGATACTGTGGGTAGAGAGATTTCACACGCTCGACGAAGCTCGTCAGAGATATTAGGTCCCCATCTTCTTGCTCCTCAATGACAGGACAGACGTAGAAAACCGCTCCACCGGCTTCAATTTGTCGGCAGCCCAGTTGGGCAACGCGTTCGGTATCTCGATCATTCAAGCCTACAGTATACGTATCAATCGTTTGGCGTTTGCGTGGGTAGCGATCGAGAATCGAGAGGTCCAGGTCACCGTGTAGAATTAATGCCAAACTTCTTGGAATTGGGGTCGCCGACATGACCAAGACATGGGCTCTACCCGCCTCGTCACTACCGAGTTTCAATCGCTGCAAGACACCAAAGCGCTGCTGTTCGTCTGTCACCGCCAGACGGAGATTGTTAAATTGGATCCGCTCAGAGGTAAGCGCCTGAGTCCCAATCAGATATTTAATTTGACCTGACGCCAATCCGGCCTCAACTCGTCCACGCTCCCGAGCTTTCATCTGGCCAGTAATCAAGGCAATTTCATCCTCTTTGAGACCTAGATAAGAGCAAATTGAGTGATAATGCTGCTCAGCTAGGATGCTCGTCGGTGCCATCAACGCCGACTGTCCCCCACAAAGCGCAACATAACGCATCGCCAACGCAGCAACTACCGTCTTACCGCTGCCGACATCGCCCTGAAGAAGACGGGTCATCGCCTGGCTGCGTTCCATGTCTTTACAAATCTCCGAAAGAGATCTCAACTGGGCCTCACTGAGCTTAAAGGGTAAGTCTCGGATTGAGGCTTTGAATTCGGCTCGTGCCTCCTCGCTTAAACAAAGGCACGAGGCAGCGGCACTCTGGTTTTTGCGCTTCATCTGGGCGAGGGCATAGCGCATGAAAAACAATTCTTCAAAGATTAGGCGCCGCTTGGCAATTGCAAGTTCCTCAGCGCTTCTCGGATAATGAATCTTTTCATATGCAAAGGCGGCACTACAGAGTTGGTATTTACGCTCGATTTCAATAGGTAGATAATCTGGAAAGGCATCTCGTCGAGCACACGCCTGGATGAGATTCTTAAGGAAACGCTGCATTTGGCTCTGTTTCAAACCCTGACTTAAAGGATAAATTGGACTAAAAAAGGTCTCAATTTCACCATTGGCATCATATGTGAGCATCTGAAAGCGGGGGTTTTGAAGCTGTAAGCGTCTAGCATTTCGCCGCACGCGTCCAAAGAATAAAAACGGTCCTCCGCTAGATAGGCGATCCTTAAGGTAATTTTGATTGAAGAAGACAGCTTCAATTTGACCACTGTCATCGAAGAGAAGACAACGCAGCGGCTGGCGCGCAGAAGCAAATCGCGGTGCTCGGATCTGAGCAACTTCTGCGATAAAGGCTGCTTCATGGCCATCCTCAAGCTCTTCAATTATATGCAAGTCTGCTGAATTCTCATAGCGTCTTGGCAGTGTTTTCAAGAGGTCTCCATAGCTGAAAATTGACATGCGATGAAGGATCTCAGCTGTTTTAGGACCGAGTCCTGCCAGGCCATCGATCGGCTGATTCAAAAAGGCTTCTTGAGCCTCGAAGCGGGTCTGAACCATGCGCACCCCTCTTTCTAAGCCATCAACTCATAGGTAAGGTGAAGCAAAATTTTGCACCACCAAGTTCAGATCGATCAACCCATATCTGCTGACCATGAGCGCGTAAAATCTGACGACAGATATAGAGTCCTAAGCCACTGCCCGAGCGATTATTTCGACTGCGATCAGCCTTAAAGAAACGTTCGAAGACTTGGGGCCAGTCCTTTTCAGGGATACCTGGGCCATCATCCTCAATCGTCAAAAGCAAATACTGAGCGCCATCTTGACCGACGGCTTCCTGGCAACTGATGGAAATAACCCCGTAATCAGAAACAAATTTACTCGCATTTTGAAGTAGGTTCTGGAAAACCCGATGGAGCTTCGTCGCATCGCCCAGGACCTCATACGGAGTCTCGCTGTTCAGCATCGCAATTCCATCGTTTTGGATCGTAATGTGCTTCTCCTCAAGAATCGGCATCAGTGAAACGATCACCTCATAGACCATCTGATTGAGTCCGAAGCTCTCAAAATTGTACTCAAGCGCGTGGCCATCAAGCTGTACGACTTGGTTCATATCCTTTACCAAGTCAGACATGCGCTGTGACTCTTCCCCTACGATTTTTAAGTAGCGCTGATGCATCTCAGGCGGAATCGTACCGTCAAGAATTCCCTGAACAAAGCCGTTAATCGAAGTCAGGGGCGTTTTCAAGTCATGTGAAATGGATGAAATAAAGTCCCGCTGCTCTGTGTTAGAAGCTTCTAAGCGGCGAATCATATGGTTAAAAGTAGAAATCAAATGGCGAATCCGATTGTGTTCATCGAAAATCGCAATTGCTGACACCGGGGGGAGCGAAACTTGCACCGACAAGTCACCGAGGGCAACCTGGTCAGCCGCCGAGGAGAGCAACTCAATCGGCTTCGTCAACTGACGCATGAAGACCCAGATGAAGCCCATCGCAACCACAATCGCGACGGCCATCGATATTGCCAGGCCGTTTAAGAGATAGAGTTGGAAGTCACGCAAGAAATTTACGCGTTCGTGGATGTGTAGGTAGGCATGCACCTTTCCTCCACTGACGATTGGCCGCACAACGGATAGCCAGCTTCCTCCAAGTCCAGAAAAGAGGCCATGGAAGTTGCCACCCTTAAGCACAACGCCATTATCTCCCCACTCACTTCCAACATGATCGGCATCGAGTCGCAGGGTATTCAAATCCGGACGTTCGAAAATAGCCGTCTTCTCCTCATCCGGCATCCGACTCGTGTAAATCACGCGTCCATTTGGCATCACCAACCAAACATGGGCGTTAATGAGGTGGGACATGAATTCCATGCTATCCCAAAGGGCAGGGTATTTCTCAACCACCTCCCAGTTCTCATCTGAACGCTTCGGCATCGGCAATTCCTGTAAGCGTTCCTTAAACTGCAAAGCTGCTCGATCAAGCTGGCGGCTTCGCACTTCATTAACCGAGTAGGTAATCACGCGATAAAAAGAGGTTAAGAGAATTAAAAGCCCCAGCAGGACGATCAATACCAGAGACCAGAGTGTTCTCTTATATGCGGGATTCAAAAACTTCATAACTAGCGCACGCTCCTAAAACTTGCGATTATCATACCAATTTTCGGCGTTTGACTTTCGATGGATCTCCGAAACATTTGCATTTACTAGTGCTTTGCCTGATATTTAGTACTTCGTAAACTAAAGTTTCATGGTCTAGGTTTTAATGGTTCTAGAAATTCTTCGGAGGTACAACATGTCCGTTTCACACCAAGCCCTGACGTCTCGAGTGAAGTTTAAAATCTTGATTGTACTCCTCTCCCTCTGCCTGCTGACAATCCTAGGCCTTCTCCTCCATTTTAAGATCCAGTCTTTGCCCCAAGTGCCGATTACGATCGAGGCTATGGAAAATCGCAGCTTTGAAGGCATCAATCTACACGATACGCCAACGCTCGTCGCTCGAATAGATAAGGATCAATTGACTCCACTCTTCGAAGCGGGCGATGACATTCTCTGTCCCCCGGCCTCTCTAGCAAAACTCTTTTTGATCGATTATCTCCTGGAGAAATATAGCTACGATGACGTCTTCCATGTCTATCCAGATGCCCTCGAACTCGTCCCTGAGAACTCTTCACTCGCCTGGCTTGGCGAAGGGGACTACAGCCTCAGGGATTTAATCGCAGCACTGCTTGTCCCTTCTGGAAATGATGCAGCCTACGCGATTGCCGTCGATCTCGGGCGTCGACTTAGTGGAGATCTCGAAATCGACGCCCAAACGGCTGTAGATCGCTTTTTAGAGGACTTTCACGCCCATTTAAAGAAGCGTTCTTATGACGATACGACTATCACAAATCCCAGTGGCTTTAGCTACGACGATCTCAGTTCGCTCAAAGACTTGTCAAAGGTAATTTTACGCCTTTACCAAGATCCAGAGCTTCTCGAAATGAGCAAGCATGCCATATATAATTTCACCTGGCTAAGCGGCTACGAAGGATCTTGGAAGAATACGAATGAATGTCTCGACCAGGAGAGCCCCTACTATGAAGCCTCGGTCATCGGAATCAAAACGGGTAGTCTCGAAGGAATTTTCAACCTCGCTTGCATTAGTCGCCTCCATGGGCATGATTATCTAATCCTGACGCTGGGCGCGAGCAGTAATGAAATCCGTTACGAGAATACCGTCGCCATCATTCAGGCGTTAAGAAATATGGAAAGCAAATGATAAGCGCCCATTGCTTCTCATGAGATAAGGAGTTAAACAATGATTGCAGTTATCTGCGCCCTAGAAACTGAGTTAAAGGCCTGCCTCGCACGCTGTAGTCAGCTGATCCACGTCGAGGACAATACGGTCCTCCCCCATTATCGGGCTGAACTCGAGGGGCATCAACTCGTCCTCTGTCAATCTGGCATAGGCAAGTGCCATGCGGCGGTGAGTCTCAGTTATTTACTCTGCCGCTATGAGATCGATGAAATTATCAACGTCGGGACAGCTGGCGGACTTCAGGGCTTTGAAGAGATCTGCGACATCATCATCGCCAAGCGCTGTGCCTACCACGACCTCCACCTCGATGGGAACTTTCACAGTGATAATGCCCCCTTCCGCTACGACTGTGATGATCAACTGATCGAAAACTTCAGTCAGGTCCTCAATGAACTGGGTTACCGTCACCATATCGGGCTCCTAGTCAGCGGCGATCAATTTGTCCACCGCCCCGAGCAATTCAACAAAATCCTTCACTACTATCCGGATGCCCTGGCTACAGACTGTGAAAGTTGCTCCCTCGCTCAGACTGCCGCCCGCTTCGCGAAGAAGATCCTCGTGATTCGCAGCCTTTCTGATATTTGTCTTCGGGAAAATGCGGAAGATTTTTACAGTTACTGTAAAAAGGCCTCAGAACGCGCCAGTGCTGCGCTTCAGCTTTATCTCCGAGAAAGGTCTCAACACTAAGTGACAAATTCTAGGACATAAAAAAATCTGGCCCCTTAGGACCAGATTTTTCTTTATTTAAAAGCAATCAACTTAGTTGCTTGCTTGTCCAGTGATCTGAACTGAGGGTCCCATCGTCGAAGAGAGGTAGGCACTACGAACATAGGCTCCCTTCGCAGCTGAGGGACGCGAACGCCAGATGGCATCGATCAGCGTCTGATAGTTTTCCTGAAGCTGGGCTTCCGTGAAAGAGGCCTTACCAATCGGGCAGTGGATGATGTTCGTCTTATCGAGACGGTACTCCACCTTACCAGCCTTAGCCTCTTCAACAGCCTTTCCGACGTCCATCGTGACGGTGCCAGACTTGGGGTTTGGCATCAGGCCCTTAGGACCGAGGACACGACCGAGACGACCGACAAAACGCATCATGTCGGGCGTAGCGATAACAACATCGAATTCAAACCAATTCTCTTTAAGAATCTTATCGACGAGATCTTCAGCACCCACATACTCCGCACCAGCCGCCTTCGCAGCATCAGCTTGAGCGTCCTGTGCGAAAACCAGGGTGCGCATTGAACGGCCTGTCCCATGAGGCAGGACGACTGCACCGCGGACCTGCTGGTCAGCGTGGCGCGAGTCAACGCCGAGGCGAACATGGAGCTCAACAGTCTCATCGAACTTCGCTGTCGCACACTTCTTAACGAGGGCGACCGCTTCCTCTGGGCTGTAAACCTGCTCGCGGTTAACGGCCTTAACAGCTTCTAAATAACGTTTGCCTCTCTTCATGACTTACTCCTCCTCTGGGGCGCCATCGACGACGATGCCCATGCTACGTGCTGTACCTGCGATCATGCGAGCGCACGATTCCAAGCCAGAAGCGTTGGTGTCGACGATTTTCTCTTTTGCAATCTCGAGAACGTCGTCCCAGGACACGTGTGCGACCTTAGTCTTATTCGGAACACCTGAAGCTTTCTCAATCTTACAGGCCTTCTTCAAAAGGACTGGAGCCGGTGGAGTCTTGGTGATGAAGGAAAAGGAACGATCCTGATATACCGTGATAACGACAGGAATGATGTACCCCATCTTATCGCGGGTGCGATCGTTGAATTCCTTAACAAAGGCTGAAATATTAACCCCTGCAGAACCAAGTGCTGGTCCAACCGGCGGCGCTGGCGTGCATTTTCCCGCTTCAATCTGCAATTTAACGACTGCGGTTACTTTCTTGGCCATAATTGCCACCTCCCAAAAATGTTTCTGCGCGTTAGGTAACGCAACTTTTGTATACTAACGATTTCACAAGTAGATTTCAAGCTTAACGCTTGAGAATTGCGATTTCGATTCCCTGCATCCGCTTCCAACGATGTTGCTCAGCTTCGAGGATACCGAGGATCGTCTGGCAACTCCGGTCGAGGTCATCGTTGACGACGAGGTAGTCAAACGACTTGGCCATGCGAATCTCCTCGAGAGCCTTTGCGAGGCGCTCTTGGATTACTTCATCAGACTCCGTCCCTCGAGTATTGAGGCGCCGTCTTAATTCCTGAATCGATGGCGGTAATAAAAAAATGCTGACCGCATCGGGAATTAACTTCATCGTGTTTAAGGTACCGTCGACCGTGATATCAAGAATCGTATCGAGGCCCTTTTCCATCCGTTCCTCGATCGGTCGTCGCAGAGTACCATAATAGTTTCCCAGATACTCATCGTGTTCGAGGATTTCTTTTTGGCCTAGCATCTCGAGGAATTCTTCACGGGTACGGAAGTAATACGAGAGTCCTTCTTTTTCACCTGGGCGCGGTGCACGCGTCGTCACCGACACGGAATGGCACATGTCTGGGCGCACCGCCAAGACCTTTGAGATCAAGCTCCCCTTTCCTACTCCCGAGGGGCCTGAGACACAGAGTAAAATCCCCGTCCTCACGATCAAATCCTTTGCATCTTCCACTTGCTTGCTCCTTTGCTGATCTAGGGACCTTAGGCACCCTCTGCGTTTACTGCCGTACGGATTGCCTCAACAATTGCCTCGGATTCGAGTGCAGAGAGGACGACGTGGTCGGAATCGAAAACGAGGACCGAGCGGGTTTTCTTACCGCCCGAGGCGTCGATAAGTGTACCGCGATCACGTGCATCGATAATCATCCGTTTAATCGGTGAACTCTCAGCCCCCGTACCGACGAGTATGCGGGCGGCGTTAATATAATTCCCCTGCCCGATGTCGATGAAAGCTTCAGTCTTACTCAATATTCTGCACCTGCTCTCTGATTTTCTCAATTTCGGTCTTAAGCTCTAGTGCATTGTTCAAAATCGCTAAGTCCCCCGACTTCGAACAAATCGTATTCGCCTCACGCATCAGCTCTTGGCAGAGGAAGTCCAAGCGCTTTCCCTCTGCCTCATCACTATCGCAAATCTGAGTCATCGCTTCGACATGGGATTTAATCCGCGTCAGCTCCTCACTGATATCGCGCTTATCGACAAGTAGAGCGACTTCCTGGTAGAGGCGTTCGGCATCGAGCTCCACGGAGTATTTCTCAAATGCAGCAGAAATTCGACCGTCTAGCTTCGCGAAGAGCGCATCATTGGCAAAGGCCAGTGATTCCGTCATCTGCTGACGCAAATCGAGGACATGCTCGAGACGGAGGCTGATGTCCTGGGACAGTTTTTCACCTTCGCGAGCGCGCATTAATTGCAGATTTTCAACGGCGATATCGAGGCAGTCGAAGACCAGCGGCAGGAGACGCTCCTGATCGAGTTCAGCAGGCATTGTCTCTGAAAAAACGCCTGGCAAATGAATGATCTCGGATATTTCGATGAGCCGCCTTCGACCGAGTTTCTCTGCAAATGCTTCGAGCGCCTCGATCTGCCGCATCGCGAGCGCTTCATTAAATTCATATCGAGAATTTGGACTTCCGAGAATCTGTAAATCTAACGCGAGGCCCAATTTACCGCGGTGGATCTCTTGGGAAAGTCGCTTCCGAAGTTCGACTTCAATGGCAAGCAAACTATGCGGAAGCTGAAGCTGGAAATCTTGGTAGCGTGAATTTAAACAGCGAAGATCGATCCGGACTCGTATTCCCTCGGCCTCGAGACTTCCACTTCCATATCCAGTCATACTCATCAACATCGATCAATCTCCCCCATCACTTCATCCGCCGACGAGTTGCGACGAACGCAAAATACGTCAAAGCCTCGCTGACGCAACAGGCGCTGCGTTGGCCAGCGCTCAGCGAGATATCGGCCATAGGATTCAGCGCCCTGTTTCTTACCGAAGACAATATAAAGTGAGCCCTCTTGGTCAAGCGCCTGATAGGCCTCTTCAATCAAACGATGCACATTCGCTTTTCCACTGCGAATCGGTGGATTTAATGCGATCAGATCAAATTGCTGATTTGGCCAAGCGCTGAGGCCATCCTGACAAGCGGTCTTCACAAGCCGCAGACGATTGAGCTCAGCATTTTTCAAAAGGAGCTGATGCGCACGCTCATTAATCTCAACACAACAAAAGTCCCAGTTTGGATACTTAGTGGCTAGGAGCAGGGCGACAATCCCCGTCCCTGCGCAAAAATCTAAAACGTGTTTCTTCGAAGTGAAATCTGAACAGTCCGATACGATCGCCTCCAAGAGGACCTCTGTTCCGCGATCGAGACCGCCATGATTGAAGATCCCGTGATCAGTCCAGAGGCGCAAGCAAGCTCCCTGCCAGGATAGTTCCGTTAAGCGAGGCTCTGATTTCGAATTTGGCTTGTCTGCAAAATAATGATCCATTTCTGAAAGACTAGACAATTCGGGCTCTGAGAGCAAGCAAAAAAAAGAGGGCACTGCCCTCTATTTACGATCTTTGAACAATTCTTTGTGATCAAACGCTAAACCCTAGGATTTCACGAGTCTGAGCTGATCTCAATGCGACCAATAGAGGCAAGCCCAAGACATAAACGACGACCGCTTCACACACGGAAAAAATACCCATATTGGTCAACGTTAGGCCCCAAGTCCAGGCTTCACCGGAACCCAGCAGCAGTGGGGTTAAGTAAACGCCGACAATCAAGCCATTGCAAATAATTGAGGGCAAGGGAAGTAGATAAAAGCCAGGGCGACTCCAGAGTTTCTTCGTATTCCCCGCATCTGAGAAGAATCTCCGACCGAGGGCATAGGTCAATATCGCTGCCAAGAAAGTCGCTAGCGTTCCTCCGAAGATATCGATGGGACCTAGGTTATTGGGATTTAAGAGATTGGCTAGAAAACAGCCCAAAGTCACGCCAGGAATCGCGGCAGGCATGCAAGCGGTCAAAAGCATGAGCGCCTCAGAAACTCGAAACTGGAGTGGCCCGAAGGCGATGGGGGCAATCACAAGAGTGAGTGCACAGTAGAGTGCGGCAATAATAGCCGCTTGGCTTACGCTGCGGATGTTCAACTTCATATTAAATTTCCTCCCGAAATTTCATGGGAACTTGGACCTCTGGTGTACGACGCGGGTCCGCCGCAAAGTTGCTGATCCAAACTCCCGAATTAAAAACCGTTTCAGTATAAAGCAATGCCCGTACATCAGTAAATGCCCAGGAGCAGAATAAAAAAGCGGCCATGCTATACGGCCGCTTCGTAGTACTTATATACAGCTATTCGTTCTCATCGCACTTCCCGACTCTGCATACTGGGATCCAAGACTAGTTAAGACTAAGTTTCAGATCGAAGCTTGAATTGACTTCAAGTGGACGAATTTCAAACTTCTGCGTTTCCGGATTTTGCTCTAAGTTCAGATAGTTGTCATAGCTGAAGGATAGTGGCAGCTCACTGAGTTCGACAGTTAGAATCTGGCGTCCCTCTAATAGTGGCTGAGATTTTATCTTCTCAAGCATCTCATCAATTGCAGCCTCGAGACAATCGTTCCGAATTGACTCAAACTCGGCGCCGGGGATCTTAAATTCAATCTGGCTAAAGGCATTTTCTGAGTACGCCAAGTTCAAAAACTTATCTAACTCAGGCAGTGAGAGGTCGATCACCAGCTTCTGATACATCCGATATTGGAACTGATCTGTAGAAACTGCGGAATCAGAACTCTCTTCAAACCCGGCCTCAACTTGATAGTCGGATAAGGCGTAGGCCTCATTTCGATAATCCTGCAGGAGAAAACGATCTCGCTCGAATCCAGCCTCGGTAAAACGTTCTAAGCTCTGATCCAGTTTTTTCTCCAGCAAGGCTTGGGCGTGCTCAAAAGAATTCGTATCGCATGCTAAATAGTTGATCTGAACAGTCACCGTTTCTGGACGAATCTTCTGAGTTGAATCAAGCGAAAGGTTCAAGGTCGTAGCCGCTTTTTGTTCAGACGTTGAGGGACTCTCTGACTTCGCATCTTTGGCCATGAAACGAAAACGGGCCTTACAACTACGCTGGACAAACTCTCGTCGCAGATTCATCGAGTCCGATCCACCTGCGCCCTCTGAAATAGCGCCCATCCCGTAGGCCATATTCTTGGCCTCATAAGGGCGATGATCGACGTCCCCGTTATTCGTCTCGAGGGAAATTAATTGGGCCTCGGCAAAATCAAGCGAATACGCCTCAGCATAGGCCGCCGCGATCATCGCCGCCTTTTTCTTCGCTTCTTCGAAGGCCTCGGTCTCGAGTCGTGCACTGACTTTGTTATCAGCACGAGTATTCGGCCCGATTCCATGTAGGCTAAATCCAGGGGTGGCCGTGAGTTCTCGAAGAGCGCTCGGCCACTTAGAGATATCATCGAGAAGCACCTGGTACTCCGCTTCGAGACTATAGATAAATTCTTCCTGGCTCAATCCTGGGGATCCGCCCTGTTGTTCCGAATCGATCTCATTACTCAGATAGCGGTTGTCGAGGGCCGGATGTCCCCGAAGTTCATAACTCAAATTTTCAAATTGAATTCCAGCCCCCTTAAGTTTCTCTTTTAATTCTGTAAAGGACTCAGTTAAGCCGCGTTTGACTTCATCCGCCTGTTTTCCATATCGCCGCACAGAAAGCTGGGCGATCAGCCCCTCCGCTTCTATCTCCGTTTCCGCCATCCCATAAACCGTCAGATCGAGAGTCTCGGAGGACTTTGTTGTCGCATCGACTGCCTCTACACGTAAAAGTGGACCGGAGACAATCGAAGTCAACAATAGGAGCGCCGCAAATAGCTCAAAGCTTCTCTTCATCTTAGAACCTCCTTCAGGCAGCTACACAGCTCATCATCTGCGCCTAATTTACCAGTGAAACGATCAAAAGAAAACATGTTTTTGCATGCGCTCTATCGCCATGTCAATCAATTGGCTTGGCGATGCAACGTTGATGCGTAGATGCTCAGGTGATGCGAAGACCGATCCATCCTGGACCGCGAGACCACAATCCCAAAAGCGTTTGATGAGAGCTTCGTGACTCAGTCCATGAGCGTCAGCGAAATCATCCACCTTAGGAAAGAGCATATAGGTCGCTTCTGGACGATGAATCTCAACTCCCTCGACCGTTTGAAGATAATTGTACATCGTCTCAACATTGCGATTAAGCAAATCGAGGACTTGGCGCAACCACTCATGTCCCCCCTCGCTGTAACAGGCAATCAACGCGTGCATACTGAGAACATTGAGATGATTGTAATGCGTCTGCACAGCACGACTCGCCATGCGTTCACGCAAGCGTTGATTGTAAATCACCGTATAACTGCCCTGAAGTC
>JAUNVS010000036.1:15810-18489 GCA_030537565.1 Eubacteriales bacterium
AAAGGTCTTGCTCGGTGCATAGATCGCGATGACCTGATCCTTCGCCCAGTCTCCAATACTTTGCGTACATATATGCTGACGGCCGCCAAGATAGAGATCCGACCAAATCTCATCCGAGACGACAAGACAGTCATTTCGTTTAAATAGATCCAAGGCCAAAGCGATCTCATCGCGGTCAAAGGCCCGTCCACTAGGATTATGTGGCGAGCAGAAAATGGCAAAGTGAATCTGATTTTCGCGGATCTTCTTTTCCATATCACCATAGTCCATACGCAGAATGCCCGTCGAATCTGCGCAGAGCGGACTATAGACGATCCGCCGACCGAGACCAGTCAACGTCTTAATGAAGCCCCCATAGCAAGGGCTGTGGACGAGGACCGCGTCTCCAGGGGAAGTGAAACAACGAATCGCAGTCGCCAGGGCGCCAAGCACACCGTTGTGAAAACCAATCATCTCAGAAGAAAACTCAGGACCCTTTTTGACCCTTTGATGCCAGTCGTGAATCGTTTGAAAATAGGCCTCACTCGGGCGAAAATAGCCAAAATTTGGATGTGAAAGTCGCTCTCTCAGAGCTTCCTGTATGCCTGGATAACAGGGGATGTTCATATCTGCAATCCACATCGGTATCGTTGAGAAACCCGACTTGGGCGGCGTCGGAACTCCCTTAAGTCCGAGACCATCTACCGCGATCGAATCATGGTCATGACGGTCGAGAACTGTCTCAAAATCAAAGTGCGTACACTCCTTCATGTTAGAAACTCCTTTAGCACATCAATATCAAATCAAAGTAAACCTAGAATTTGATCCGCATCTCATCTCCAAGAATTAGGGTCTGCAAGAGATAGGCAGCCAGTGAATTCGCCCAAGCAAACCAAGCACGGGTGAATTGACGAGCGTCGTCTTTGTGGAAACCCTCATGCATATAGCCAGTCCCCGCCTCAGATTGACAAATCATCCGCAGCAGACGATTGATCTCCTCAGGGTCCTCACTGGTCAAAGCCTGCGTACAGAGTCCAATCGGCCAGATGTAATCGGCTGGCGTATGCGGCGAACCAATCCCCATCGCCTCAAGTCCTTCGTAGTAATAGGGATTTCGCTTCGAGAGCAACGCCGCTCGTGTTCGCCGATAAAGTGGATCAGATTTCTTACATATCGAAAGGTAGGGCAAGGCCATCAGGCTCGGAACATTGGCATCGTCCATGAAGAGGAAATTCCCAGCTCCGTCCACTTCGTAAGCATAGATTTCACCGAAAATCGGATCGTCAATCGTCGCATGCTGCTCAAGCCCCGCAGAGAGGGCACTGAGGATCCGATCGATTGCATCGAGGAGCTCACCATCAAATTCCTCAAAGCAGCACAGAGTTTGACTCAGCTCCGTCAATTCCTTTTTAGCAAAAAGATTGTCAGCAATATGATATCCGTACACGCAGGCGTCATCCGATGGTCTAAAGCCAGAAAAGATCAAGCCAACTTCGGCCACAGCGGCTCCCCACCCGCCATGAGAGAGGGTATCCTGAGCGACGGCCCCAGGTCGATTAAAGTAATAACTTGAAGTCGAGCGCCGTTGCTCAGTTGCGAAAACCGTAAGAATCTTCTTAAGGGCTTGAACAAAGAGAGGGGACCGATAGAGGCTTCGATCCGCTGTCGCCTGATAGTAGAAACGGGCGAGGCGCAGTGGGTAGCAGAGCGAATCGATTTCATACTTCTGCTCCCAGACTCTTGCTAAGGGCTTCGGCTCGTCGAGACTCCAGCAGCGCCCATTTTCCGTCTCATTAAACGCATTCGCATAAGGGTCATAGATGATGCAAGAAAGCTGCTCATCAATCAGTCCACGAATCAGCTTCGCGATATCAGCTGATTCTGCCATCAAATCGAGGTAGGGACTGACCTGAGCTGTCGAGTCTCTCAGCCACATTGCCTCGATATCGCCGGTAATCAAAAAAACACGCCCATCAGCTTGTAGACGACAGGTCGTATCGATCGTGTCCATAAAAAGGTTTGGGAAAATTTCAATGAGGCGCTTCGGGATCACAACCCCTGGGACTGCAGCACCACATTCTTCTACCCTGGCCTGTAATTCATACGCATAATCACGTAGAATTTGCTTGATTCTGTCGAGGTCCATAGGATGCTCCTTCATTTTCTTGGGATTAGTTTGAGCAGCCCCATAAAAAAAGTCAATCGACAAGATAATATTTTAGAAAGTTGTTAAGCATGTCCAAGTCCATGTCTAAAATACAGCGTGAGAGGATCAGCGATCTCTTTAGCTTCCTGGACCGTTCGATCACACCCTTCCACGCTGCCGTTGAAATTGAAAATCGTCTGAGTGCTGCGGCCTACCCGAAGCTTGACCTAAGAAAACTTCGCAGTGATGAACTAAGGGAGCATCAGCGGGCCCAATTTAGCTTCAATCAACAAGCCGTTTTCGCCTATCGTCGTGGTTCTCAGGGCCTACGAGCGGGGCTTCGTATCTTCGTTGCACACAACGATTCACCGGCTCTCCAGATTAAAGCCTGTCCGATGCAGGCCGTTGAAGATTATTACCTCGCAGAAACCTCCATCTATGGTGGTCCGATTTTGCAATCCTATTTTGACCTCCCCCTCGGTGTCGCTGGGCGTGTTTTTTATCGAGACAACGCTGGGAAGATTGCCAATCAACTGATCCAGCTATCTGCCCCC
>JAUNVS010000077.1 GCA_030537565.1 Eubacteriales bacterium
ATGGTGCAACGGGTAGTGCCTAATGTTATGAAATATTATTTATAGTTTGATTTTTATATCAAGTGTAAACTATAAAAGTGTATGATAAATCCCAGTTTACAGAACTAGCAATCCACCTGAATAGATAGGAAATTTAGTATCTGTAAGTGTTGTTATGACCATACGATTTCACCCCTGGCTCTGGCACAACCGCCCACGCTGTTCTGAACCTCAACAAGCAAGACGGCGGGAACCGTCGGTTCATCCTCTGCGAGATGATGGACTACGCTGACACCATCACGACAGAGCGCGTGAAGCGCGTCATTGATGGTTACGGTGAGGGTAAGAAAGCGGTGGAGGGCACGGGCGGTTCCTTCTCTTACTATGAGTTGGGCGAACCGCTGATGGTTGATGACAATCTCAACCCGGGTGTTTCGGTAGACCGTGTACGAGAATATATCTGGTTCACCGAAACGGGAGAATCATTTACGGCTCCCACGGTAAAAGGACAGCCCTATTTCTTAGGTTTTACCCATCACACGGCGTATCACTTCTTATATGAACCTGAGCAAGCGATGACTTTAGATTATCGTTTCTTATCCACCCTGACGCAAGAGACCGTTTCTGACCAACAGGTCGTATATGCGGATGCTTGCCTGTTATCGGAGCAAGAGCTTTGCCGTTTCAATATTACGTTTAAGAAGATTCCGCGTGATATCACCCATCTGTAAAGGCTGAGTCTTTTAAACGCAACAAGTCTTCTGCAGTTACTTCTTCATCCTCGTTATCGACGAGTTCGAGTTTAGCCAACAGACCGCGCATTCGCGAGGCAGTACTGTCGCTTTGTGAAGAGTGCGCTTCATCGGCAATAATTGCCCAACTACGATCCCCAAGGCGTTCATCATCTTCAATCAAACGAACGACTTCAGGGAATGTCTGTAAGGTACAGGTAATGATGTGGTTCTCCTCAAGGAGAGCTTCTCTGAGCTCTTTTGATTTCGCGCCTGAACATCTACATCCGCCAAGACCCAGCCGGAAACATCAAATGCGACAAAGCAAAGTGCACCGAGAAAATTGACGGCGTCATCGCCGCCATCATGGTCCTAGATCGAGCCATCCGCTGCGGCAACGACATCTCCGAATCGGTCTACGACTCGCGAGGACTGCTAGTGCTATAAATTATTGAGTTTTTTCGTGCAAACATCGTATAATGCACGTAAAAGGAGGTGCAATATGAGTACAACAAATATTAGCATCCGCATGGATGAGGACTTAAAAAAAGAAGCGGATCTATTGTTTAGCGAGATGGGAATGAACATTTCCACGGCGTTCAATATTTTCGTCCGCCAAGCAATTCGAGAGCGCGCAATTCCTTTTCAAATCCATCTTGGTCAACCAAATCTTGAAACGATTGCCGCCATGTTAGAAGCTGAGAAGATCGCAAAAGATCCTAACGTTCCCAGTTACGCGACTGCTCGTGAAGCCTTTGCTGCGGCTCTGAGCGAGGAAGACGAATGACAGGCTATACGATCAAGCTTTCCTCTCAGTTTCGTAAACAACTTAAAATGGCTAAAAAGCGCGGAAAGCAACTTGATAAGTTAGAAACGGTAGTTGATATTCTGGCAAACGATCTGCCGTTACCAGAAAAATATCGAGATCACGCACTAACGGGCAACTGGGTGAATCATCGAGAATGCCACATCGAGCCGGATTGGTTACTCATCTACTATAAACAAGACGATGTTCTGGTTTTATCTTTAGTTGCAACAGGAAGTCATTCCGATCTTTTCTAAGCACAAAACCATTTGTTGCACACCTAAGCACTTCACATTTTTGTGGGATGCTTTTTTCATGCCCAAATACTTAAGGAAGGAGGAACGAGGCGCTATGTTGACGCTCGAGGAAGTCAAAACCTACCTGCGCGTAGATTTTGCCGATGACGATGAACTCATTAAAAACCCTGATGGATTCGGCTTTACGGTTTGTAAAAAAAGTGGCACGCATCGAAGAAATCAGCGAACTGGAACGCTTCTCAGATGCGAAAGCAGCACTTCTTTACACCGTGGCTTACTTCTATGAACGCAGAGAACAAGCCGATCACCGAGAGCTTGCATTAACGCTTCGCGCCCTTCTTTTCGGTCAAAGACTGGAGGCGTTCTAAATGGACATCGCTTTGTTGAATAAACGGGTGACGTTCCAGAAACGAAGTGTGGCATCTGATGCGATCGGTAACCAGATCGAACACTGGACAGATGCTTATACCTGTGCGGCCACGATCTCCGGCGAAGGCGGTCAAGAAACCCTTATCTCAGGAGCTGAACGCGATCAGCACGCCATGAATGTGACGGTGTGCTGGTGTAAGCAAATTGCAGTCGTGAATCCGAGTGATTATCGGATCGTCTTTGACGGGGGC
>JAUNVS010000037.1:0-8041 GCA_030537565.1 Eubacteriales bacterium
GCAGTAAATCGCGACTAACACCCGGATCCTTCTTTCTTCTTCTAGAGAACAAGCGGCATGCAGACTCATTCAAAGCGGATCGAAACAGGCAAGAGATAGCGAAACAAAAGCTATCAAGCTGACAAACGGCCTAGCCCTCCCCCCAGCCACCCTGCCCAGCCGTCCTGCCTGCTAGCCAGACTTTCCAATAAACTTCATTTAAATACTGGCCCTTTTTTCATAGGGGCTTAGCCAATCTAGACAGTCCTCGGCACGCGGCTCAGCCTAAAAAGCGATGGCGGATACTTTTCAAGATCAGGCGTGGCCTTTAGAATAACGAGACTTGCAAAAAAATCGTGTGTTCAAAAAAATTGGAAAGGCCCTCCACGATGTTCATTAAAGTCCTAAAGTCAAAATCATTTTACCTTGCCTTCATCTGTACCCTGGTCGCCTCGCTCCTCGGTTTCTACTTGAAGAATTTCAAAGGTCTGGAATTGATCGGTGCCCTCGTTCTCGCCCTCCTCATCGGCATGCTGATGCAGCTGATCCCTGGCCTCAAGCGTGAATGCCATAGTGGTGTCGGATTCATCTCGAATAAGTTCCTCCGCCTCGGTATCATCCTCCTCGGCTTCAAACTCAATCTGAAGACCCTCGCCAGCCATGGCCCGAAGATGCTCCTCCTCGCCCTCGTCGTCGTCTTCGTGACGATCGTCCTCGACTACATCATCCTCCAGAAGATCTTCGGTAATGCGAAGAAGCTCTCACTCCTCACCTCGGCAGGATGCGGAATTTGTGGGGCTGCTGCGATCATGGGTGTCTCCCCCTCCCTCGATGCCGACCAGGACGATACGGTCCTCGCTGTTGCCGTTATCTGCATCATGGGAACGATCTTCACCCTCATCGAAGTTGGCCTCTTAAATGCCGGTTACCTGGCGATGACGCCTCAGCAGTACGGTGTTCTCGCAGGGAGCTCGCTTCACGAAATTGCCCATGCTGTTGCAGCGGGTAATGCAGGTGGCGCTGCAGCCGAAGAAATCGCCGTTCTCGCCAAACTTTCCCGGGTGCTTATGCTCGTTCCAGTCGCCTTCCTCTTTGGTTTTCTCGGCCAGAAATTCGTTCCTCAGAACAAGACGGAACGCACTCAGCACAAGCTTCCCATCCCTTGGTTCATGCTGGGTTTCCTCGCTAGCTCGATCATCGGCAGTTACTTCGAAGCCCTCCAGACCATCCTCCCGCAGCTCGTCCAGATTGCTTACATCGTCCTCGGTATGGCAATGGCAGCCCTCGGCATCAATGTCAACTTCCGTGTCATCCGTGAGCGTGGCGGTAAATTGATGCTCGCGAGCTTTATCGGTTCTTGCCTCCAGCTCGGTGGCTGTTACCTCCTAGCCAGCAAATTTTTCTAATTCATATACGAAAAAGACATCTCGCCAGCCCCGCTGGCAAGACAAAAACGGCAGCCGATCGGCTGCCGTTTTGCGTGCTTTGAATTAAGCTGCTGCGAGTTGATCGATGTGCCGCATCTCCCGGAGGACGAAGAACTCCGTGACCAAGAAGCTTGCGATATCGGAGATTGGGGCGGCGTATAGGAGGCCATAAAGACCCCAGATTCTCGGTAGGAGGAGTAAAAGTGGAATTAAGAAAATTAATTGGCGGGTCATCGAGAGCATCAAGCCTTTAAAGGGTTTGCCGATGGAAGCAAAGAAATTGGACGAGATGATCTGGTTTCCGATCAAGGGGGCACCGAAGAGGAAGATGCGCATGAACTGAATCGAGAAGTTGAAGTACATCTCTTCATCCTTCCCGAAGAGGGAGATGGGCCAGTGCGGCAGAATTTCAATGAAGATGTAGAGGATCAGTGAGATGACAAAGGCGGCGCGGATCGCTAGCCAGTAGGTCTTTTTTACTCGATCAAAGGCCCGAGCACCGTAGTTATAACCAATGATGGCCTGGGCGCCCTGAGAGATACCGACCATGAAGGCGATCAGGATGGAGTTAATTTTCATGACGATGCCACAGGCGGAGAGGGGGATGTTGGCTCCGTAAATGGTCTGACTGCCGTAATAGCGCAGGGAGTTGTTGAGGATGACGATGACGAGGGTAATGATGAACTGGTTCATGAAATTACTGAGGCCCATGGCTGCAGTGTCGATGCTTTCGCGCCAAGAGAGATGGAGGTCACGCCAACGGAGTTTGATGAATTGCATTCTCGGGAGGTAGGCGATCGAGGCGAAAAAAGAGATGAACTGCCCGATGATGGTGGCATAGGCAGCGCCGCGAATTCCAAGCCCCAATAATTTAATGAAGATCGGGTCGAGGACGATGTTGACGACAGCTCCAATGGTGATCACGATCATCGAATATCGAGGACTGCCGTCTGCCCGAATAATGGCACAGATCGCGATCTGAATCAGTAAGACTGGAAATCCAAAGGCGCAAATGAGGGAATAGTCATGGGCGTATGGATATATCTCTGGTGTCACAGCGAAGAGTCCAAGAAAATAGTCGAGGAAACTGATGTTTACAACGAAGAAGATGACCGCGGCGAGGATGAGGAGAAAGAAGCTGTTTCCAATTAGAGATCGCGCCTCACGCCGCTTACCAGCACCGAGGAAGAGGGAATAACGGGCAGCGGTGCCGATACCAATCAAGAGGGCTAGCGAGAGACAGATGGTCGTAAACGGGAAGCTGACGTTCGTGGCAGCGTTGCCGAGCTGACCCACATAGCTTCCGATGAAGACTTGGTCGACAAAGTTATAGAGCGACGAAATCAAGAGGGCGATGATGCTCGGGACTGCGAAGCGCTGGAGTAGGCTCGAGACGGGCTGAGTGAGGAGAAAGCGCCGCTCGCTGTCGGCCGCCTGACGTGCGGCAGAGCGCTGAGGCGCCTGATTCGGCTCAGTGGACTCGCTTGCTTGGCTTGTTTGACTTGCTTCGGCCACTTGTTTTTTCGCGCTTAGGCCTCGATTCGTCACTAAATCTTGCTGATTATCTGAAGGCGCCATGGATGCCCCCCATTTCATGATTTTAAGAATATATGATTATAGCCCATGCGCCTTCGAATAACGGCTCATAAATCAGTTGGGTGAAAATCCATGGCAAATACACACTTTAAGCGATATCGGGAGATCTTTTCTTATGCTGAAAATGCAGGACGGATGACTGACCTGCCGGATGGCTGGCTTACCGGGTGGCTGACTTGCCGCACCCCAGAATCCCGGGCAGCGCCGGCTCAGTCGCAGAGAGCCGCAAACTGGAGCGGGATTAGTGAAGCCAGATCGCTCGCGCGCAGCTCCATCTGTAGACCACGCTGCCCAGCACTAAGAAAGATTCGCTCATACTGAAGAGCCGTCTCATCAATCGCCACAGGGAAGCGCTTCTTCATCCCGATCGGCGAACAGCCCCCGCGAATGTAGCCCGTCGTCGACAGCAGTTCGCGCACGTGAATCATCTCCAGGGACTTCTCAGATACGAGGGCCGCTGCCCGCTTTAAATTCAAATTCGCATCCACAGGAATCGAAAACACGTAGATTTGCCCAGAGCGAGCCCTGGTAACGAGGGTTTTAAAGACCCGCTCCGTCGGAGCACCGATGGCGGCAGCCACTTCGACCCCATCCTCGCAGGCATCTGCATCATAGCTGTGGGTCTGATACTCGACACCCGCCCGGTCGAGGAGACGCAGGGCATTTGTCTTCGTCCGATCCTGTTTCATGACTCGCTCCTCCCTCGAGAATAATGATAGTGCTTGGCGTATTAAATGACGCCAGAGCCTGAGGCAAGCCGAATCAAAGCCGACTCCAATTCCGCCTCCCGACGTCTAAGTGCAAGCAGTCTACGCCTTTTCTTCTCCAAAATAAAGGAAAAATCCGTACGGATCTGCCCTGTAACTAAGATCCGATCCGCCGAGGTCCCGCCAGATATAATAAACATAAACTAACTAGAAGCGAGGAGGGCTTTTCATGGCTCTTACTACGATGAAATTTAAAGTCGGCGGCATGTCCTGTTCAGCCTGTGTCAAGCATCTGGAAACAGGCATTGCTAAGCTTGCTGGCGTGACTGAGGTCCGTGTCAACCTTCTGAGTGAACAGATGTTTGTCGAAGCAAATTCCGACTCGCAACTCAGCCCTGAGGAGATTATAAAAGCCGTCGAAGGGCTTGGGTATACGGCCGTCTTTGATGATCCAAATCAACGAGAAAAAAGTCGGAGTACAGCTGCGACGCCAGTGATTCCTCAGGATCGGGCAGGACTTCGCCTCGCCCTCACCCTCCTCTTCGCGATTCCCCTCATCTACCTGTCGATGGGGATGATGCTCGAGGCCAATTGGCCTGGTCTGAAGCGGCTTCTTCGCCCTGAAAACCTGATGTTTTTTGCCCTCCTCCTCTTCCTCCTTTCGCTACCAATCTTCTACCTCCACCGCCGTATGATTGGCCGTGGTTTCCAGCGCATCGTAGCCCGTGATCCGAATATGGATAGTCTCATCGCCCTCGGCACGACGGCTGCCTTTGTGAACGGTCTCTATACCCTCCTCCACATGAGTTTGATAATTGGTCACGAGGGAAGCGCTCACCTCGAGCACGAGCTGATGAATCTCTCTTTTGAGTCGGCTGCGATGATCCTCGCCTTTGTCGGTCTCGGTAAGTATTTAGAGGCACGCGCCAAAGGCCAAAGCAGCAATGCGATCCGCGCCCTCATCGAGCTTAAGCCGAAGACTGCCCTCCGCCTTAATCCTGATGGCAGCCGTGAGGAAGTCGATGTCGCCAGTCTCGAAGTCGGTGACCGAGTCCTGGTTGCAGCCGGTCAGAGCGTGCCGGCAGATGGCGTCATCCTCGAAGGTCGCGGAAGTCTTAACGAAGCGGCGATGACGGGTGAGAGCCTCCCTGTCGAGAAGACGGCGGGCGATTCCGTCCTGGCAGCAACGCTCCTCGCCGAGGGTCATCTCGAAATTGAAGTGCGCCGCCGTGACTCCGAGAGCACCCTCGCCGAAGTGATCCGCCTCGTCGAGGAAGCGACAGCGACGCGAGCACCGATTTCGAAACTCGCGGACCGATTGAGCGCTGTCTTTGTGCCCACCATCTTAGTTCTCGCCCTTTTAAGCTATCTGGGCTGGCGTTTGTCTGGCAGAGCCTTTGATTTCGCCCTCAGTCGTGCGATTGCCGTCCTCGTGGTTTCCTGTCCCTGTGCCCTCGGCCTGGCGACGCCGACGGCGATTATGGTTGCTAGTGGTCGAGCCGCCCGCGATGGTCTCCTGATCCGTAATGCCGAGATCCTCGAGAAGCTAAAGTCGATCGACTGTGTGGTCTTCGATAAGACAGGGACGCTCAGTGCGGGCCAGGTGGAAGTCGTCGAACTCCACAGTCTTTCTGACTTGACTAAGCATGAGGCTCTGAGCATCGCAGCCCGCCTCGAACAGGCCTCGGCCCATCCCCTCGCTGCGGCAATCGTCCGAGCGGCTGAAACGGCTGGCATCGAGATCGAGGCGGTTGAAGACTACCTTTACCGCGAGAGTCGTTCGGTCTCAGGCCTCGTCGATGGTCAGCGTTATGAACTGGGTAACTTAAAAGGCCTCACAAGCCTCGCCCGCGAGCTGAAGCTCACATTTGACCCCAAGGCCGCTGAGCTCGATGCTCTGGATGCGAAAATCGCAGATGCGGCACAGACGCCGCTCTACCTTTGTCGTCACGAAGGTGATCTGCTTCGTCCCCTCGCCGCCCTCGCCCTCATGGATCCGCTTAAGTCGGATGCCGCTGCCACCATCGATGCGTTAAAAGCCATCGGTCGACGTACGGTGATGTTGAGCGGTGATCACGAGCGCTGTGCCCAGGCGATCCAGGCGAAAATTCACTGCGATGATTTCGTTGCTGAGCTCCTCCCCCATGAAAAGGCTGGACGTATTGCGGAGCTTCAAGCGAAGGGCTACCAGGTCGCGATGGTCGGTGATGGAATTAACGATGCCCCGGCGCTCGCCCAGGCCGATATCGGTGTAGCGATTGCCTCGGGAAGTGACATCGCCATGGAAAGTGCCGATGTCATCCTCATGAAGAATCACCCCTACGATCTCATCAACGCCCTTCGTTTATCAAAGGCGACCGTACGCAATATCCGAGAGAACCTGTTCTGGGCACTGATCTACAACTTAATTGCAATCCCGATCGCCATGGGCCTACTCGAAAAGTCCGTTGGCCTGATGCTCAGCCCCAGCCTCTCGGCGCTCGCGATGTCGGGCTCATCCTTGATTGTGGTCGGCAATGCGCTTCGTCTCAAGCGCTTTGCATGGCAGCGCCCAGAACAGGCCATGCTTTCTTCTCAAACCCTGACGAAGAGCTCTGGACTTAATCTGACCGATGAAAATCCGTCTGTGACCGAGGCCACTGAGCCAGATATGCATGAGCGTTTAGCGAGCAATGCACGAAGTGAAGGTGATAAACTAATAGAAAAGTCTGGAGGATCGATGATGAAGAAACGAATTAAGATTGAAGGCATGTCCTGCCAACACTGTGTCAAACACGTCCGCCAAGCGCTCGAGGCCCTGGCCCGTAGCGAGTCCGTCGAGGTCAATCTCGAAAATAATGAGGCGATCGTCGAAATCGACGCAGAGATCAACGATGAGCGCTTGAAAAAAGCGGTGGCCGATGCTGGCTACGAGGCCCTCTCTGTCGAGGATATTTAGTGCACTCACGAGTAGACGACACGATGAATTCCATAGACGTCGAGACGGGCCAAGAGCCCGTCGATTTTAATCCTGCGCTGACCCAGCTAGCCGACATACCCAGTATTCCAGATACTACGGCCCAAGCCCTCGGACGCAAGCTCCGAATTGTCCGAGGCCAGATGGATGGCCTGATCCGCATGATTGAGGCGGGTCGTGATGGCAGCGATATTCTCACGCAATTGGCGGCAAGTCTCGGACTCCTGAAGAGTGTTGAGGTCGATCTCATCGAGGCTCAGCTACGCAGTTTTATGGCTGAAGCCCTCCTCCACAGGGAAGTCGATGAAGCTGAGCTTGAGGCCTATTTGAAAAAGCTGAAAAAACTGCTATAAGTTTCTTAAATGGACTGTGCCCTATTTTGGCGCGGTCGCATCGCGGTGGCTGCTTTGATGCATGCCATACGCAATTATTTAGAGAGTAGAGGTAGGCGCTATGGCACACCCATCCGCTGAAGAGTTGAAGATTCGCCCCCTGAAGTACAGTGACCTCGACGAGGCGATGGCTCTATATGCCCATGCCCGTCAGTATATGGCGGACGAGGGAAATGATATCCAGTGGCAGGATGAACCCCGCCTAGAGGAACTGATGACTTTGATTTCAAAGCATGAGATCTACGCCCTGACGCCATTTAATGCCGATAATCAATTGGCGGCGATCTTTGCCGTCCACCAGGGAGAGGATCCGAGTTATACTGCGCCGATTGAAGGGGCTTGGCCAAATTCTGAGCCCTATGTCAGTGTCCACCGCCTCGCTTCATCTGGGACACATCGTAAGGTCTTCGAGCGGGTCAGCCGTTTTGCGCTTGGTTTTACTGGGCGTGTTCGCATTGATACCCACGCCAAGAATCAATCCATGAAGTCAGCCTTACGCCGGACTGGCTATGAGCGCTGCGGTGTGATTCGACTCGCGGATGAGAGTCTGCGAGACATTTATTACTTGGAGCAGTAATTCATCGAGGCCAGGGCCGTGTGGCGCTGGCTTTTTTTGCAAGGAATATGAGGAGGTTTGAGATGCCTAGGATTATCACTCTCGGACGGCAGTTTGGTAGCGGGGGCCGCGAGCTCGGACGTCGCCTCGCCGAAGCCCTCCAGATCGCTTACTACGATCACGAGATTATTAGCGAGATTTCGAAGAAGACGGAACTCTCCGAGGCCTATGTGAAGTCGGTACTCGAACAACAGCCCTTTAGCATGATGCCGATCAATACGGCGAGAAGCCTCTATTTTGCGCCGGATCCAGCCCTGAGTCTCAAGCAGTCGGTCTACGAGGAGCAGGCCCGAATTCTCCGGGAGATGGCGACGAAGTCCAATTGTCTCATCGTCGGGCGTTGTGCGGATTCGATTCTCAGTGACCTA
>JAUNVS010000037.1:8051-8350 GCA_030537565.1 Eubacteriales bacterium
TTCGTCTATGCGGATATAGAAGCACGCATCGAGCGCTGTTTCGAGCGTCGCCGTCCGGAGGAGGAGCCCCTAAATCGCGAGCAAATGCGTAAACAGATTCTCCGCGTCGATAAGAATCGTGCCCGATACTATGAGTTTTACACGGGCGAGCGCTGGGGCGATCCGAAGGCCTACGATCTCTGTATTAATACGTCTACGGAATCGATCAAAGAGCTCTGCAAAAAGCTGCAGGCGTTTATTGAAGCCTAGACGGCGCCTGCAGTAGGGCTGGGCGGCTGCAGGCGGCACTCCGGCAACTC
>JAUNVS010000037.1:8360-17034 GCA_030537565.1 Eubacteriales bacterium
GGCGGACGGCTGCGGGCTGGAAGCTGGAGACTGAGAACCAGAGCACCTGTATCCTGAAGACTGGGATCCCAGAGAAGCAGAGTCCAAACTCCCCTATAATCGGAGCTAAAGAAAAAGGCGGGCACATACCCGCCTTTTTTATTTGTCTGATTAACAGACTACCGAACTTCCGCCTTACGGCGTCTGTATATCTGAAATTTCTGGGATCTCAATATCTGCCGTATTGACCTGTGGAAGATCGACCCAGTCGGCTCCCTCGCTACCGCCACGCTCACTAATCAGGCGATCCTCAAGCGGTTTGACGTACTTAGCAACGTTATCGAGGTGTTCCTCAAAGGTTCGTGCGAAGACCGTTGTCCCATCACCACGAGCCGCGAAATACATCAAGTCTGGCTCGCTTGTATCTGGATAAAGTGCCGCTCGAATCGCTTCCAAACCTGGATTGCAGATTGGCCCTGGCGGCAGATCAGTATACAGGTAGGTGTTATACGGCGACTCCATTTTTAGGTCATCCTGTTTAACAATCAGGATCGGGGGCTTGCCGTTAAGCTGGCGAACATAGTTAACCGTCGCACAGGACTCAAGCTTCATCTGTTGATTCAGGCGATTGTGGAAAACTCGACTGATCTTATACATATCCTCGAGGACCGTACTCTCTTTTTCTATGATGGAAGCGAGACGGAACACCTGGTCCATCGTCATCCCGATCTCAGCAGCTCGATCGTAGTAATCTTCTGTTAGACGTGAGTTGAGGTTGTCGAACATCGTCGTCAGAATCTTATCCTCACTAGAGTTGACATCGAAGAAATAAGTATCTGGAAAGAGATAGCCTTCGAGGGCGACCGTACGACTACCGTCGAGGTCAAGATCCTTAATAAATGGATAGTTTAAGAATGGGTTCGGATCGTTGACGAGCGCGTCCATCACCTCTTCGTTAATCACAATTCCATTTTCCTTCAATAGTTCTTTTAACTGCCAGTAGTTGGTCCCTTCGACGATCGTCACACGCACCGACTTCGGCTGCATCGTGAGAATATACATCATCTCATCGAGACTCATATTCTTCATGAGATAGTGGGTACCTGACTTATACGAACCGTCGAAACCGTTGACCTTCGACATTAGTGTGAAGACGGACTTATTGGTAATTAAACCCTCTTTATAGAGCTTGTCGGCAATCTTAGCAGTCGAATCACCGAGGTCGACGTAGATCATCTTCGCGCCCTCTGTATTCTGATCGGGGAAAGTCTCAACCGGATCAGTTGGCAGCGGGTCGCCATTTGCATCGGTCGGTGCCGTGGCATTTTTTGCCGCCTCCATCGCTTCAAAACGAGCGATGCGTGAAGCCTGACGTCGCGTATATTCATAACCCAAGATCGTTCCCAGTCCGATGACCCCTACCAATAGGAAGAGTATCAACATCCACCGCAGCGTCTTGGTGATTTTCCGAGATGCCATAGTCTACCTCTCTCTCACTCCTAGCTCGAGTGAGATTTTCAAAGTCAGTCAGGGCTACCAACACAGAGTGTTGCAGCCCATCGAGTCAGACTCAGGACGCAGAGCGATCCTTCGTCAGTGAGCGCTGCTTGGCCCGCATATCCGTATTTAAAATGAGCTTACGGAGGCGAATCGATTTCGGCGTTACCTCGATCAGCTCATCATCGCAAACAAATTCCATGCACTGCTCGAGGCTTAGGCGTGTCGGTGTCACGAGACGGAGAGCTTCATCGGAACCTGCCGCACGCATATTGGTAACGTGTTTCTTCTTGCAAACATTCACTGTTACCTCTTCCGGCTTCGGATTCGAACCGACAATCATCCCCTCATAGACCTCGGTCCCCGCATCGATAAAGAGGGTACCGCGTTCCTGAGCATTGTATAGACCATAGGTCAGAGCCGTTCCCGTCTCACGGGCAACGATGACCGAATGGTTTCGCGTCTCGATCTCACCACGCCACGTTTCGTAACCAGCGAGAATTGAATTCATAATACCGTTCCCCTTTGTGTCGGTCAAAAATTGTGTACGATACCCAATCAGCCCCCGACTTGGGATACGGAAGATTAGGCGCGTGTACTCATCGCGCAGGGGATGCATATCGAGAAGCTCACCGCGACGCTGACCAACCTTTTGAATCACGGTGCCAACATACTCCTCAGGAACCTCAATCGTCAGTTCCTCAACCGGCTCGAGACGCTGACCCGCCTCATCCAGTTTCGTAATGACACGGGGACGGCTAAGCTGAAACTCATAGCCCTCACGACGCATCGTCTCCACAAGAATCGAGAGATGCATCTCACCACGGCCTTTTACAATAAAGGCATCTGGCGATGGACTTTCCTCAACGCGCAGCGAAACATTGCGATCTGTCTCACGGAAGAGACGCTCACGCAGATGGCGACTCGTCAAATAGTCACCCTCTCGCCCCGCAAAGGGCGAATCATTAACGCTAAAAGTCATCGAAATCGTCGGCTCATCGATATGGACGAAAGGCAGTGCCTCGGGCTGGTCGAGGGCCGTCAGGGTATCACCAATATTGACATCACCGACGCCGGCCACACAGACAATCTCACCGATACTCGCCTCGTGGATCTCCGCCTTACCGAGGGCCTCATAGCGGTAGAGCTTCGCGACCTTACCCTGTCGACGCCCCTCCTCACCGAGGCGGACAATCGCCAGTGGCTGACCATCTCGGATGCAGCCCCGTTGGACCTTTCCGACCGCCATGCGACCTACATACGGATCGGACTCAATATTAGAAACAAGAAGCTGCAGCGCCCCATCTGGATCCCCCTCAGGAGCTGGCACATGAGAAATAATCTTATCGAGAAGTGGGAAAATCGTCATCGACTCGAGATCCGCTTCGAAATCCCCAAGTGACTCCGACGCGCGGCCATCACGGCCAGAAGCGTAGATTACAGGGAAATCAATCTGATCTTCATCTGCACCCAGTGAAATAAAGAGATCGAGAATTTCGTCGGGAACCTCAGCGGCACGCCCCATCTCGCGGTCGACTTTGTTGACCACAACGATAACCTCTAACTTCAGTTCAAGCGCCTTATTCAAAACGAAGCGTGTCTGAGGCATCGGGCCATCGAAGGCATCGACGATAAGGAGGACGCCCTCCACCATCTTCAGGATGCGCTCGACCTCACCACCGAAGTCCGCATGTCCAGGTGTATCGACAATATTGATGCGGCAACCCTCATACTCGATCGCCGTATTCTTCGCCAAAATCGTAATCCCTCGCTCCCGCTCGAGATCGTTATTATCCATCGCTCGGGTCGCAACCTGTTCATTCGTTCGGAACGCTCCCGACTGTTTGAGCATCGCATCGACGAGGGTCGTCTTCCCATGGTCGACGTGGGCAATAATCGCCACATTTCTCAAATCTTCAATCACTCGTTTCGCCATCTTATAAGATGTCCTTTCAAAATATCTAACCTGTAAATTTTACACAGGAGAAAGCCCTGGCGTTAGACGCAAAATCACTAAACTTTGCTTCCATGCCTTAAGAATCCTACGAGAAAGCCCGCCCGATCGGGCACGGGCCACTCAAAACCTTGGGGGCTACGGGAGAAAATCCTCCTGCTTACGCTTCTTCTCACGGAGAATAATACGAATCGGAGTCCCCTCGAAATCGAGGTGGGCCCGAATATGATTCTCCAGATAACGCTTGTACGAGAAGTGCATTAGGTCTTTATTTTTACAAAAGAACACAAATGTCGGTGGCTGAACCGAAACTTGAGTCGTGTAGACGACGCGCAGCTGCTTGCCTTTTACCGATTGTGACTGCATGCGACTTTGAGCTTCCTGAATCAATTCATTCAGGGTCGAGGTGGAAACGCGACGAGTTGCCGCACGATAGACCTTTAGGATCTCTGGGTAGAGATCCTGGCAGCGAAAACCAGTCTTCGCCGAAATAAATAAGATCGAAGCATAGGGAGCAAAAGCGAAGCGCTCTTGGATCCGCATCCGCATTTCTTTCATCGGAACCTCTTCGGTATCAGCGATATCCCATTTGTTCACCACGATGATTAATGCCTTACCCGCATCGTCCGCAAGTCCTGCGATCTTCGTATCCTGCTCGCTCGATCCCTCCGTGGCATCAATGAGGAGGAGGCAGACATCCGCCCGTTCAATTGAGGCCGTCGCCCGCATCGTCGAATAACGCTCGATGCGCTCATCGATCTTCGACTTGCGACGCAACCCAGCCGTATCAATGAAGGTAAAGCGGCCATATTCATTCTCGAGGGGAGTCTCGAGGGCATCTCGAGTCGTCCCTGCCTGATCGGAAACAATCGCCCGATCCTCACCGAGGAGGCGATTTAGAAGTGAGGACTTACCGACATTTGGCTTCCCGACGATGGCCACCTGAATCGGCGCCTCACCTACCTCCTCCTGCTCGAGATCCTCTGGGAAGTGGGCACAGACTGCATCGAGAAGATCGCCGATACCGAGACCGTGCTCCGCAGAAATCCCGTAAAGTTCATCAAAACCAAATTGATAGAAATCATATGCTTCAAAGGGCAGGGGGCCAGGATGGTCGCACTTATTCACCGCAATCACGACTGGCTTGCCGCTTCGATGAAGCATCGCTGCGATCTCAGAATCCGCCGCCTGAAGGCCCTGCTTCGCATCAACCATGAAGACAATCACATCAGCCATGTCGACTGCTATCATCGCTTGCGCTCGCATCTGCTGGAGGATCGTATCCTCACTACTGGGCTCGATCCCCCCCGTATCAATCATGGAAAAGCGATGCGAAAGCCATTCGAGGCGCGTAAAAATTCGGTCACGCGTCACCCCCGGGGTATCGTCCACAATCGAGATACGACGTCCCGCAAGATAATTAAACAGGGTCGACTTGCCGACGTTAGGACGCCCCAAGACCGCCACCAGCGCTTCGCGCATATCCGCTTCCTCCTTTTTTTCAATGAAAAAACAGCGCCAAATAGAATCAGCGCTGTCCTCATCATTTCAGGTCTCAATCAATAATTCGACTTAGGCCTCTTCGAGTTCGAGTCTAAGAACGTCTTTACCATTATAAAATCCACAAACCTTACAAGGCTGATGCGACTGCATCAATTCGTGGCAATGAGGACATTCGGTCAGAGTCGGAGCACTGAGCTTCCAGTTCGAACGAGACCGGCGTGAACGAGCTTTCGACCATCTTCTCTTAGGTACCGCCATGTTTACACCTCCAACACGCTAAACTATTTCTAGTTAAACAAAGTAATTAAGCTACTAGATTCTAATGAATGTCCGTCCGCTTGTCAAAGTAAAAAAGCCGATTTTCGATGACATTTCCGCTCCAAACTGCCATCTGCCTGTCATCTGACTGACTTTTTTGCCTATTCTTCGAAACGTAGCCCCTCAAGTGCAGCAAATGGCGACGACGTCACCGTTGGGTCACAGTAGGCAGATAAGCCCTCGCAATCTTCCTGACAGAGGAAGGGCTGTGGCAGAGAGAAAACGATCCCATCATGAATCGGCTCGTCAAAAATCAGCCGCCGTCCCTGAAGTGGGTAACTGCTCAGACTATAGTCATCATTGCGGGACTCCACTGCGGAATACGTCTTAGGATCCAAAAAGTGCCAGACGATGGGTGCCTCAATCCGCTTGCGACTTGGCTCCCAACAGCGGTCACAGGGAAGCTCGATCTCATAGCTCATCTCCCCGACGAAATCGTAACCATCTCGGAGGGCCACAAGATCTCCCTCAAGATGAAGATTGTAAACAGAATTGAGGAGGGCATCCTCTGGTTCGAGACATCGAATCGCCTCGGGATCCAAATAGGTCTGAGACAAATGCGTCGTCTTTTCTTTATCCAAATCAAATTCAAGCCATGCCATAGAAACCTCCTGGAACTAGACACGCCGATGGCGGCGAAGTCGATAATAGAAGCGTACCAGAAAGTCTGCGGTAAAGATGGCGAGGGCGATCATCCCCGCCGTCATAAATGTCAGACGCATCTGATCTTGAGACTGCGTCGTCTGCTCACGAAGTAGGTAGAAAATCGCTCGATAGAGGGGGACACCGGGAACGAGGAGAAAAAGTGAGGGTAGGAGGATCACCGTAACGGGCGTTTTTACTCGACGAGCCTCCACTTGTGCGCACAGTGAGATAAAGAGGGCCGAACAATAAATCGCCGCCAGTTCCGTTGAAGACGGTTTTAAGGCGAGGTAGATCGCCCACGAGAGCACAGCAATCACCCCACAATTCAATCTCGTCGAACGCGGAGCATCGAAAATCATCGCCGCCGTATAAACCGCGAAAAAAGCTCCTACAATTTGGATGATAATCTGCTGCACCGCTTAAACCTCTTCTCCATACGCCACGACCATCAATGTCGATCCCCGGCATTCGCCCACTCGGCCATTACTCGACCCTTATAAAAACGCTGCGAAAAGCCCCAGCGCAAAACCAACACCAATTGAAAGTGCAAGTGCAACGAAGACCGCCTCCATCGCCCGGGCCGCGGCAGATATATAATCCCCCTGAATAACATCTCGAATCGCATTCGTAAAACTAGTGCCAGGCAAAAGCGGCATCAGCGCCCCAGCAATAATAATGTCCAGACTCGCCATCGGAAAAAGATAGTGCTGAGATGCGAAGGCCATACAGGCCCCGACAAAAGCTGATAGGAGATGGGCGAAGAAGCCTTCAACACGAATATACTGCACCAGAGCATTGACGAAAATGATACCGAAGGCAACCGGTGCTGCAGCGAAGAAATCCTCGAAGCGCCCACTTAACAGTAGAGCAAACGAGCAAACCATAACCACAATCGCCAGATTCTTCTCCCACTTGCTATACACTGGCTTCTTCAATTCATTCATGCACTCAGCCGCCTCAGTCAGCTGAATCTTACCCGCAACCAAATCCCGAGAAATCTGATTAACCGTCGCAATATGCTGGAGATTGAGACTTCGATGACGAACCCGACGAATCTGTGTATTCGTATGCTCACCATCTTGGCTCACCATAAACGCAGTAATACTCGTCCCCATCGCCGTCACATCGTAATCACTCGATTTCGCCAGACTGAGGATAATACCCACTGTATTCTCAACGCGATACGTCTCCGCCCCCGAACTCAATAAAATCGTTCCCGCCTGCATCGCAATCTGCATCACCGCCTGCGGAAGATACTCTTGAGGCTTGAGCTGTTCAAACTCCTCGATATTGACCTGTTCAACCTTCGCCTGTTTCCGTAAAAGCATCGCAACCCCTCAATCAAATCCGCTGCTGTAATGGCATCAGTGTACACAAGTGTGGCTGAAATAAAAAAGTCTTTTCAAATACGAACTTGGAACCACCCCAAAATCCTTTACTATAGGTACATTAAGCCTCAAAGACAGCCCCAACGCCTCAGGCCATTAGAAAAGAGTCAACGATGAAAAAACGAATCGCAATTATTACTGGAGCCTCCTCAGGACTCGGCGCCGAATGCGCCCGCCAAATCGATGGCGACTGCGATGAAATCTACCTCCTCGCCCGCCGAAAAGAACGCCTCGACGAACTCGCCCAGAGCCTAGACACGCCCGCTAAAACCATCGCCATCGACCTCAGTTATAAAGCCGAGCGCGAAACCATTCTCCAGGAAATCCTCCGTGAAATCGATCGAGGTGCCGAACTCAGCCACCTCATCCTCGCAGCCGGATTTGGGCGCGTCGGTTACCTCGGTGACGAAGCCGAAGCCGCCGAAGCCATGATCGAACTCAACATCACAGCCCTCACCCACTTCACCGCCACCCTCATCCCGCACTGCCGAGGCATCTGTCTCCTCTTCGCTTCCGTCGCCGCATTCACCCCCCAGCCTAACTTCGCCGTCTACGCAGCGAGCAAAGCCTACGTCCTCAGCCTCTCCCGCGCCCTCAAAATGGAATACCCCGATGCCCACGTACTCGCCGTCTGTCCCAACCCAGTGGAAACCGAATTCTTCAACCACACCAAAGGCGGCGAATCCGCCATCAAAAAAATCGGCATCGAAAAAAAGGAACACGTCGTCGCCAGCGCCCTCCGCAAAGCCAAACGCGGACGCAGCATCTCCCTGAGCTGCTTTTGGAGCAAATCCATCCACGTCGCCTCGAAGATCTTCCCAACCCAGTGGATCCTCACAGTCTCCCATTGGCTTGGAATCTACTAAAAGCAGCTCCATCTATCACAGATAGCAAGCCCCGTTTTGGACTCGCATAGAGCCCCTCAGTCGGCTTCTCCCCTTAGATCAATCAAAAGACCCAAGTGTGGAGAATAAGCCAGCTACCGGGGCCTTTTTTTATGTGTTTAGCTGCTTTGCGACAAAGAAAAAGGAGCGCCTGCCAGATCTTAGATCGGCAAGCACCCCTCTTCGCTGAGACTAGCTCAGCTGGACCTTATTAGGCCTCGTCTTTATTCAGTTTACGGCGCAATCCGTAGAAGACCGCAGTCATCGCGAGTCCGAAGAACAGGAATCCTGCCGTCTCGCGCTCACCCGTGCTCGGGATCCGTGCATGACCACTGCCACTCTGGTTTCCGCCACCTGCAGGTGGGTTGACCTTCGCTTTGCTGCTCGTGGTCTCTTCCTTCACTGAGCTCGACTTCGATGGCGTCGTGGATTCCGTAGGTACTGTCGTCGTAGTTCCCGTCGGTTCCGTAGGCACTGTCGTCGTGGTTTCCGTAGGTACTGTCGTC
>JAUNVS010000078.1 GCA_030537565.1 Eubacteriales bacterium
ATAGTTATAGGCAGCAAAATTCTGAGCCCAGAGTGACAGTGTTTCAGCATCTTGAAGTGCGAACTCGGAATGGCGATTGTTGCGCTTATTTTCAGCCATCGAGGTCAGAGTCGCTCGGTGATATTCAAAATAAAGTTCACCGTCCCAAACTGGGAGATCTCGCTTGCCCGAAACATCCGCTTCCAATTTTTTGAAAAAGTCGAGTGCCGTCGAAAACTGGACGCGAGGCAAACCGCGGAGACCACGCTGCAAACGTCGGCCGCGCTCGATCATCTCAACAGTCGTCCCACCGCCGCCATCTCCCCATCCGTAGGAGCTAAGCACCTCTGAATTTAGATCCTTATTCCCATAGCGCTGCCAAGCCCCTTTTACCTGAGTCTCATTTAGCATGCCATTATAGGTCGTGAACGTACCGACCTCTGAAGGAAAGAAGTCGCCGAGGCGATTGTACTCACGCGTGGGAGCAAAGTGAGTAAGGACTCGACTTCCGTCGATGCCTTTCCACTCAAAACTGTCATACGGCAGTCGATTAGTATCATTCCAGGCGATCTTCGTCGTCATGAAATAATCGCAGCCACTCTTCTTAATAATTTGAGGGAGGGCAGCTGAATAGCCGAAAACATCAGGCAGCCAGAGGATTCGACAGGTTTTATCGAAGTGCTCGCGAAAGAAGCGCTGACCATAGAGGAACTGGCGTACGAGCCCCTCTCCAGAACTCAGATTACAGTCTGGTTCAACCCAGGTCGCCCCCTCGACCTCCCAGCGGCCCTCACGGACCCGTTCTTTAATCTCCTCGAGAAGATCAGGAGCCAGTCTCTCAACATACTGATAGAGCTGAGCCTGGCTCGACATAAAGATATAATCGTCGAACTGACGCATCAACTCGAGAACCGTCGAAAATGATCGTACCGACTTATCCGCAGTAACAGCCAGGGTCCAAAGCCAGGCAATATCAATATGGGTATGGCCCACAGCACGAACCAGTGGTTTCTTTTTCGAATCACAGAGCTTCTCATAGTAAGCTGTCTCGAGCATCTCATTCGCCGCTTGCAGGCCCTGATAGAATTCGGGACTGTAAAAGCGTCGCAGGTCGAGACAGTTTACCGCGTCATTTAAAGCGTTCAGTGTCTGGAAATAATCTTCACTATCGGGATTCATCAGAGCAAGCGTCTGATAGGGTCCAGAAAAATTATAGAAAAAATCAGTCAGGGCGCGGTCATAGGCTTGAAAATAAACTCGCATCCGCAAACACCGACCATCATCTTCTCCAGAATAAGCGCGCAAACTGAGGCGGTGTTTCCCCTGATAATCATCACGGTGGAGGTAGACCATGCGGTGATTGGTATCGAGTGCTTGGCGAATCTTACCATCGATATAGACCGTAAACTGAGGATTCGTCGCCTCCCAACCATGTCCCATATCCGTCTCAAAAACGAGGAGTAAGTCCTCATTCTGCAGCTCAGCTGGAACTTCAAACGGAAGATCGAACCAGACAATCTCTCGTTTCGCAGTCCCCCAAATTTGATCTTTCTCAAAAAGGGGCCACGATGACGCATCGAAATCGGCACGATTCTGACTCTCCAAATCGCCTGGATGGAAGCGCAAGCCCTCAATCTCCATCCGTTTATCTTCACGCAGACGCTTCGCATCGAGATCTCTCAGGATCTGGCCACAGCGCTCGTACAACTTTAAATACATACACAACCTCCATGTCGGTATAACTAGGACGCAGTTATGGTAATACAACGATGGGAACTTGCACGTGCCCTTTTCGATAAAATCATCCTTTTGTACAAAAAGATTCTTGGACGAGAAAGCATTCGCTGAACGATCGCTCAGGGGAACGGCATAGGACGGGCGGGCTTTGAGATAAAAAAATCCGTGTACTTGGAGCAATCTTTACAGCTCGGTCATCACTGGGGGCGGACAAAGCCGTGATTTCATGCCAAAATAGTTCCGTATAATATTTTGGATGCAGGCCAAAACCTGGCCTCACTTTGAAGAAAGAGGTTCTCGATGAAAGCGATGAAACATCTTGCAGGTATTTGTATTTTATCAAGTGCCCTCCTGTTGAGCGCATGTTCTCCAGGCCGAGATGCAACAACCGAGGCAAGCAAGCCTGAAGCCACAACAACTAATGGTCAAGAGTCTGAGA
>JAUNVS010000038.1 GCA_030537565.1 Eubacteriales bacterium
CGACGGATCAATCTTCGTCCTCAGCTACGACGAGTCGCTTATCTATTCCAAGACTATGCCTTATTTCCAAGCAAGACGGTCCGCGATAATATCGCCTACGGTCTTTTCAAAAAGCAGGGCATCGATAAGGCGTCGGAGGTTCAATTCTGGCTGGATCGCATGCAACTTAGTCATCTAGCCAATCACTTACCCGCCCAACTCTCTGGTGGCCAACGTCAACGGGTCGCCCTGGCCAGAATATTCATCAACCAAGCTGAACTACTCTTATTGGACGAACCCTTCTCCGCACTAGATTCCTTTCTAAAGTGGCAAGTCGCATCCGACTTAAGAGAAGAACTGCAGCACTATCCAAGTGGTAGCATATTCGTCAGCCACGATCGCGATGAGGTCAGGGAAATGGTCGATTCTGTCGTCGTTATCGACGAGGGAAGAAGCTACCGGAAGTCGAAGCTCGAGGACTTTCTCTCTCAGCCGGGTAGTGAAGCCGCATGTCGCCTCTCAGGCGCCCGAATTTTCTCTCGGCTCATTGAAGCTGAAGACGCCTACCAAGCTGTGGACTGGCAGCTCACACTTCCCAAGCAAGAGCTGAAACAGAAGACAGGGCTCAGAGGCGTTGCTCTCAATATGCAGGACTTCAAATTAAGCCCAAGACCTAAATCTAAACTCGCTCTAAAACTATTCGTACAAAATGCGAAAGAAAGCCGAAGTCAAGTGCTCTTGAATTTGCAACTGGCCAATCCAGAAACAGAAGCGATCCGCTATCAGATGGACCTTGCTAGCTGCAAAAGGGAATTTGGATCGATCCAAAATCAAGAGCACATATTTCTCAATTTTGACCGCAATCAACTCTGGTTCTGGTAATTGAAAGGAAGCATTGAATGAAAAAAATTCCGATCGAAGAAGCCATTGGAGAAAGTCTCTGCCACGATATGACCGCAATTTTAGCTGGCGGATTCAAAGGTGTCCGTTTTCCTCGAGGCCATGTTATCCAAGCAGAGGATCTCGAGATCCTCCGCGACATGGGGAAAAATCACGTCTTTGTCTGGGACCCAGAACAGGATGAGATTCACGAAGAGGATGCTGCCATCGCCCTCCTCAAAGGACTCAAACTTGCCGATACCTTCGAAGTCAAAGGCCCCAGTGAGGGGAAGATTAGTCTGCATGCAAAACAGGATGGACTCTTCATCGCCAATCCAACTGCAATGCGGGAAATCAACCAAATCGAGGATTGGAGCATCACCTCGATCGCAGCAAAATGTCCTGTTCGCAACGGGGATTTACTCGCTGCATGGCGAATTATCCCGCTCGTGACGCAGCGAAAAAATATCGAAGCTGCCCTCGAAATCGCTGGCAAACAGACACTGTTTGAACTCAAGCCCTTTAAACCAAAGCGGGTCGTGATTTTAATTACCGGAAACGAAGTTTACTCGGGAAGAATAAAGGATGCCTTTGCCCCCATATTGACAAAAAAGCTGGCTGATTTCCCTTCAGAGATCATCGCAATTCATCTGCTCCCTGACGATCTCGACAGGCTTAGCAGTCATGTGGAAGACGCCCTCAGTTCAGACCTTGATCTTGTTTTACTAACGGGTGGAATGTCCGTCGATCCCGATGATCTCACTCCCAGTATTATCCGACGCTACTCCGACCAGGTAATCTGCCGTGGAGTACCGATGCAACCTGGAAACATGCTCACCGTAGCCCAAGCTGGAAAAACTGTTCTCATGGGCGTCCCAGCGGCTTCGATGCACGCTAGATATACATCACTCGACGTTTTCTTAGCGCGTTTTTTTGCAGACGATCTTCCAGATCCCGAAGAAATTGCAGAAATGGGGATCGGCGGACTATACTCCCCAAATGCACGAGAACCGTGGCCAGTTCTCAGTCCAAAGGAGCTTGAACAATGAAGAAGATTTTAGTGCTAACCGTTAGTGATTCCGCCTCCAGGGGCGAGCGGGTGGATGTAAGTGGCCCCTTAATTGCTGAGATTCTCAAGCAAAAAGCCCCAGAACTATCTACGTCGATTGAGCTTCGCATCGTCAGTGACGAGATCGACGAAATAAAAAACGCCCTAATCCTGGCGGTCGATTCGGAATATTTCGACTTGATCTTGACAACGGGTGGCACGGGAGCCTCGCCGAGAGACTTTTGCCCCGAAGCAACTGCAAGCGTCTTCGATCGAGAGATGCCTGGTATCGCTGAATTTCTCCGATACATAGGCGGAAAACACACGCCTTTTGCTTACTTGTCTCGTGCCAAATCAGGAATTCGCAAGCAAACTTTAATCGTTAACTTCCCGGGGAATCCAAAAGCGATTCGTGAAAGTCTCGAGCCTGCACTGCCACTATTCGCACACTGCCTCTCGATGCTTGCGTCGGTAAAAGAGCATACAAGTTAACGGTCTCAGACGCCGAATCAGTCGTGACTTGGAGCAGCGCCGATCTATTTTTTTCGACCTTCCCCCTTTACAAGTGGGCAAAGTTTGATAGAATACCGTAAGTCACGGCCCTATGGTCAAGCGGTTAAGACGCCGCCCTCTCAAGGCGGAATCACGAGTTCGATTCTCGTTAGGGTCATCTGATAAGCAGGAAGTTTAGGCTTCCTGCTTTTTTTTGATTTTCCCAGCCAATGTCACCCCTTAACACAGATAAACTTGCTAAAATCATAGGCGAACATATGTACGTTATTAGGAAGAAAAAACTAGGCTCATGGAAGATAAAATTAAAATTCGTGGCGCCCGTGTCCACAATTTAAAAGATATTAGTATTGACATTCCCCGAGATCAATTCGTAGTGCTTACGGGGCTCTCTGGATCTGGTAAGTCATCGCTCGCCTTTGACACAATCTATGCAGAGGGCCAGCGTCGCTACGTGGAGTCGCTCTCATCGTATGCGCGGATGTTTCTTGGTCGGATGCAAAAACCTGATGTCGATAGCATCGATGGTCTTTCACCTTCGATCTCCATTGACCAAAAAACGAGTTCGCACAATCCACGCTCGACGGTCGGTACGGCAACTGAAATCTATGATTATCTGCGGCTACTATTCGCACGCGTGGGGCAAGCTCACTGCCCACGCTGCGGTCGTGTGATTGCTGCGATGAGCATTGACCAAATCTGTGAGGCTGTCCTCGAAAAATTTGCGGATAAACGCAGCATGATTCTCGCCCCACTCGTTCGACAACGTAAGGGGACACATAAAAAAGTTATTGAAGCCCTAGAGAAGCAGGGGTTTCTACGTTTGCGTGTTGACGGTGAGCTGCGATTAATTTCCGATGGAATTCAACTCGATAAGAATAAAAAACATGATATTGATGTCGTGATCGATCGTCTCGTCCCGCGTTCAGAGCAACGTTCACGCCTGAGTGAATCGATTGAACAGGCACTTAAGACAGGGGACGACATTTGTATGGTCGCGGAAGTGCAGCGAGACGATGAGGATTCCGATTCAGCGCCCCTTGAGCAGGTTTTCTCACAACGCAATGCCTGCCCAGATTGCCAAATTTCCCTCGGAGATCTCAGTCCTCAAACATTTTCTTTCAATAGTCCACAGGGGGCCTGCCCACGCTGCACCGGCCTAGGAGCCTTTACTCTCATCGATGCATCGAGGGTGATTGAGGACCCTGAACGTTCGCTTAACGAGGGAGCGATTCGAGCGCCTGGTTTCAATTTTGCCGACCAGAGTTCATGGGCACGGAGCTTCATCGAAGCGATGGCTTCACACTACCATTTTTCGCTAGACACCCCGTATATAGAACTGGGAGAAGATATTCAGAACATGATTCTCTACGGAAATCACGAGCGGATCCCCGTTGATACAAGCAATTCACGCTATACCCGTAAGAAGAATTACAAAGCGGCATTTAAAGGCGTTATCCCGACCTTGGAAAAACGCTATGAAGAAAGTCAGAAACAAGAATTGTATGAAGACTACCTCGTCGAACAGTGCTGCCCCGACTGTCATGGTGCCCGACTCCGTCCTGAGGCGTTGGCCGTTACAGTAGCTGGTAAAAATATCGACCAGCTCTGTCGCATGTCACTTGAAGATCTCGGCCATTTTTTCGATCATCTAAGTCTGGAATTATCTCCGATGCAGGCGACGATTGCCTCGAAAATTCTCAGTGAAATCCAGGGACGACTTCATTTCCTCCTCGATGTCGGTCTCGACTACCTTTCATTATCTCGCGCCTCATCAACACTGAGTGGTGGTGAGTCACAGAGAATTCGTCTTGCCACCCAGATTGGATCGGGACTCGTCGGAGTCTTATATATCCTCGATGAACCCAGCATTGGACTACACCAGCGGGATAATCGCCGTCTGCTAAATACTCTCAAGCGCTTGAGAGATCTCGGAAACTCAGTTCTTGTCGTCGAACACGACGAAGAAACGATGCAGGAAGCAGACTTCATTGTAGATATGGGTCCTGGAGCTGGTGAGTATGGGGGCGAAGTGGTGGCTGCGGGCTCCTATGACAAAATCTGTGCGGATCAAAAATCGATTACTGGACAATTCCTCAGTGGCCGCGAGCGCATCCGTATGCCCTCCGAACGGCGAAAAGGCAATGGCCATTGGCTTAAGATTCGAAACGCCTACGAACACAATCTTAAACACATCGATGTCGACCTCCCACTGGGAAAATTCATCTGTGTAACCGGTGTCTCTGGTTCAGGGAAGAGCAGTCTCGTTAACGGTATCCTCTTGCCCTACCTCAGTGAAAAAATCAACGGCAGCCGCCGCCAGAATCTGGCCTGTGAGAAAATCGAGGGAATCGAGCGCCTCGATAAGATCATCGCCATCGACCAATCGCCCATTGGACGGACACCGCGTTCTAATCCTGCGACCTACACGGGCGTTTTTACAGCGATTCGCGAACTCTTTGCCCAAACAAACGAGGCTAAGGCGAAGGCCTACGGCCCCGGTCGCTTTAGTTTTAATGTAAAAGGAGGACGTTGTGAAGCCTGCGGGGGGGATGGTGTAAAACGGATCGAAATGCAATTTTTACCAGACGTCTACGTTGAGTGCGATGTCTGCCATGGCCATCGCTACAACCGCGAAACCCTCGAGATTAAATGGAAGGGCAAGTCGATTTCGGATGTGCTCAATATGAGTGTTAGCGAGGCCTTAGAGTTCTTCGCCCACATTCCTGCGATCCGCAACAAACTTCAAACGCTTTACGATGTGGGGCTCTCCTATATTCGTCTCGGCCAACCGAGTCCGCAGCTTTCTGGCGGGGAAGCTCAGCGCGTCAAGCTCGCCTCGGAGCTGTCGAAGCGAAGCACCGGACGCAGCTTCTATATTCTCGACGAGCCGAGCACTGGCCTCCACATGGCGGATGTTAAACGCCTAATCGAAATTCTAAATCGCCTCGTGGATTCTGGAAACACGGTCGTCGTCATCGAGCACAACCTCGAAATCATTAAGTGTGCAGACTATATCGTCGATTTAGGTCCAGAAGGTGGGGATCACGGAGGTGAGCTCCTCGCGATGGGCAGTCCCGAGGAAATCGCCCAAGTCCACAACTCATATACTGGGCAATACTTGGCTGCAATCATCGATAATGAGAAGCTCAGAGACGAGGCCGAACGCAGTCGTATGGAAAATTAATATTGTTGACCCTGAAGTTTGTTAAAATAATCCTTTGAATTACTATCGAGTGGCTTAAGAATAGAGTCGCTGCTTAACTTGTAATTGGATGGAGAATAGACAAAGCGTTTATGGCTAAGTGCAGTATCTGTAAGAAAAACGAAGCCGTCATATATACGACGAAAATTGAAAACGGTATTAGTACCCACGAAGGGATTTGCTTGATTTGTGCTTTTGAAAAAGGGTACACGAAGCTGAGTGGTCTCGATGAAATTCTCGAGCAACAGGGGATTCGCGCCGATAATGTTGCTCAGATCCAAGAGGCGATGAATGAAGCGATCGCTGCAATGGGAACCGACGATCCTCAGAAGCTTTTTAATTGGATGATGCAAAATCCAAATCACAGCATGAGCATTGAAGATTTGCAGAAGCAATTGGCCGGAAACCTTAACCCAAGTCCTTCTACAAATAATGAAAATGCGGCTGAGAAGAAAATTGATGAGGCCATCGACGCCTTTATGAATAAGTGGTCGGCGTCTGGATCGGATGAGAAAAAATCAGAATCCGAACATGAGCTGGAAAATAGCCAGCTGGATGAAACGGCGATTGCGTTTGCGACGGAGTCCAATTCCCCGCAGAATGGGAGCGGGGAGGCTTCGATACACAGCCCATCTGATCCGTCCACCGAAGGTGAAAATAAAGAGGAGAATCCGGAAAACTCGAGTAATATCTCGATTGATTCGATGCTCACAGTGGACGCTGAATCGGAGGATGATTACGAAGATGATGAGGCGGATGACTTTACCCAGATGATGCCTTTTTCTGCCTCTGAGTTGATGAACACCTATGATCAGGGTGCAGCGAGCGAAGAGAGTTTCACGTCCAATGAGTCCAGTGATGGCTCTTCCGAAGAAGCCGAATCGCCCTACAAATGTCTCGAGAAATTTGCTAAGAACTTAAACCGAGCAGCCCTGAGAGGAGAGCTTGACCCCCTCATCGGTCGAGACCAGGAGCTACAACGTGTCATTCAGATTCTCAACCGCCGTCAGAAGAATAACCCCGTTCTCTTAGGTGAGCCTGGTGTCGGTAAAACGGCCATTGCAGAGGGATTGGCTCAGCGTATCGTCCAACGCGACGTGCCCGCCAAGCTCCTCGATCTCGAGATCTACCTCGTCGACATTGCAGCCATGGTTGCTGGTACGCAGTTTCGAGGGCAATTCGAGTCACGGTTAAAGGGGCTAGTGGAAGATTCACGCAAGCACGGAAATGTCGTGCTCGCCATCGATGAAGTTCACAGCATTATCGGTGCTGGCGATGCCGATGGCTCCCTCGATGCGGCAAATATCCTCAAACCAGCGCTATCACGTGGTGAAATTCGAATCCTCGGATCGACGACTCTCGATGAATACCGACGTTACATTGAAAAGGATAGTGCGTTGGAACGCCGCTTCCAACAAGTCATTGTCGAAGAGCCGAGCGTTGAGGAGAGTATTAACATTCTAATGGGTAACAAGTCCTACTATGAGACCCACCACCATGTCCGCTTCCCGGCCTCGGTCATTCGTGAAGCCGTGCAACTAAGTAATCGTTACATCACGGAACGTTTTCTCCCGGATAAGGCGATTGACGTAATTGACGAGGCGGGTTCCAGAGCGAATCTTGAAAATCCCTACTTACCGAAAATCCATGAGATCGAGAAGACGATGAAGGCAGCACAACTCTTCCTCAAGCGACTCAGTGATCGTGGACCTGAGCTTGGTAAGGAGGAAGCCTTTTACGAGCTTCAAGCAGAAAAAAAGGGAGAGATCGCCCGCTGTGAGAAGCGTCTACACGAGATTAATGCGATCAATGCTCCAAAAGAGATCAGTTCTGATGACATTGCCGCTGTCATCTCGATGTGGACCTCGATTCCACTCGAACGCCTACAACAGAGCCAAGCTCAGCGATTACTAGACCTCGAAAAACACATTCATGAGCGCTTAATCGGCCAGGATGAAGCCGTCTCCGCGATCGCTCGAGCCATCCGCCGTCACCGAGCAGGTTTGGGACCGAGACACAAGCCTGCCTCCTTCATATTTGTCGGCCCTACAGGCGTCGGTAAAACCGAATTGGTAAAGGCCCTGGCGGAAGCGATGTTCGATCGAGAGGATGCATATGTGCGTCTCGACATGTCTGAATATATGGAACCTCACACCGTCAGCAAACTAATCGGTTCGCCACCTGGTTACGTTGGCTATGATGATGCTGGGCAACTCTCAGAGAAAATCCGTCGCAAGCCGTATTCTGTAATTCTCTTGGACGAGATTGAAAAGGCGCACAGCGATGTCTTTAACCTCCTCCTCCAAGTTCTCGACGAAGGCCGCCTCACTGACAGTCATGGCCGTGTAGTCAATTTCGAGAATACGATCATCATCATGACCTCGAATGCAGGAAGCAGTATGAAGGCGAATTCAATCGGATTCGGTAATGAATCCTACATCGCCTTGGAAGAACGAGCTCAGACGGCTCTGAAGTCGATCTTTAGACCCGAATTCCTAAATCGAGTCGACGAGGTGATCGTCTTCCACGAACTAAGTTCAAGCGAACTGCGTAAGATCGTAAATTTGATGTTGCACGACGTCCAAGAGTCCCTCGAAAACTACCACCTGACTTTGGAACTAACGGAAGATGTTATCGAAGCCATTTTGGAATCGAGTTACACGAGCCAATACGGAGCGCGCCCGCTTCGCAAAACAATTACCCGCTGGATTGAAAATCCACTTGCCGATGCGCTCATCGCTAAAAAACTGGACGGTAAGTCTAAGGTTGTAGTTTCGATGTCTGAGTCTTGGCAAAATTTAAAAAATAAACAAGAGGGTCTGCACTTCGATTATATTTAATCGAAGCAGAACGAAATCTGATTTGAAAAAGCCCCCAGCTATGGAGCTCGATCGCCCAAGCCGCGGGGTTTTCTTCGTCCGCAAGAATCCACTTCAGGAAAGACCTAGTCCCTTGTCGAATGGCATGGTTTTGTTTAATATTATTGAGTCAAACTCTGTGAAATTTCAGTGTTTTTCACAAATTTGCTAGAAATAGCGAGGTGTTACATGTCCTTTATTGATGACCTAAAACAAAAAGCGAAGCAGAAGCCACAGCGCATCGTATTACCGGAATCTCAGGATCCCCGTATGTTAGATGCCTGTCACACAATACTCAGCGAGGGAATCGCAGAGGTTATTTTAATCGGTGACGAAGCCAAGCTTAAATCTCTGGCGAAGCAGTCCATCGACGGAGCTCACTTCGTTGATCCTGCGAAGTTCGAGCGTCTTTCGGACTATGAGCAAGCCTTTTATGAAATGCGTAAGAAAAAGGGTATGGAGCTGGAGCAAGCTCGTAGTTTCATGCAAAATCCAATGTATTTCGCGGTCATGATGGTCAAAATGGGTGATGCCGACGGTATGGTCGCTGGTGCTGTTGAATCTTCAGCGAACGTGCTACGACCCGCACTCCAAATCCTAAAAACGGCACCTGGAACAAAACTTGTTTCAGCCTTTTTCCTAATGGATGTACCAGACTGCAGCTATGGGGATGATGGTGTCTTCATTTTCTCTGACTGCGGCCTTAATGAGAATCCTGATGCAGATCAGCTCTCTGAAATTGCCATCTCATCAGCACGCTCGTATGAGAGCCTACTGGGTCGTGAGGCCCGTGTGGCGATGCTATCGTACTCATCGTTCGGTTCAGCGAAGAGCGAACTCGTTGAAAAGGTCCAAGAAGCCACCCGTTTAGCGAAGGAAAAAGCTCCTGAGCTTTACCTCGATGGTGAGATGCAGGCCGATGCCGCCCTCGTCGAATCGGTCGCTAAGATGAAAGCCCCTGACAGTCCTGTCGCGGGCCGAGCAAATGTCCTGATTTTCCCAGACCTAAATGCCGGAAACATTGGGTATAAGCTGGTTCAACGTCTCGCAAAGGCAGAAGCTTATGGACCTATCACTCAGGGGATCGCAGGGGCTATTAATGATCTTTCCCGCGGTTGCTCGGCAGATGATATTGTCGGTGTTGTCGCGATCACAGCCGTTCAAGCCGCCAGTAGACAAGCCTAAGTCAGTAGAGAATAGGGGAATATATTATGAAAGTTTTGGTTATTAACTCAGGGTCATCTTCAATGAAGTATCAGCTCTTCGAGTATGAGGGGCGTCAGATCCTGGCTAAGGGAATTGCTGAGCGCATCGGAATCGAGGAGCCACTCTTTTCGTATAAGCGTGGGGATGGCTTTTCTTATAAAAAGCATATGGAGATCAAAACGCATCGCGATGCGGTGAACGCCATGGTTGCCGCCTTAACCGATCCTGAAAATGGGGTGATCAGTGATCTCAGCGAGGTGAAGGCCGTTGGTCACCGCGTACTACATGGCGGAGAATACTTCGCGGCACCGGTCCAGATTAATGAAGAAGTCAAAGCGGTGATCAAAAAGTGTTTCGCCTGGGGTCCGCTCCACAATCCTGCCAATCTAATGGGGATCGAAGTCTGCGAAGAAGTCATGGCCGGCATTCCTCAAGTCGCCGTCTTTGACACCGCCTTCCACCAGACGATGCCCCCCAAAGCCTATCGCTATGCGTTGCCCGAACACTACTATAAGGATCTTGGCATCCGTCGCTATGGCTTCCATGGAACTAGCCACGCCTTTGTTGCAAAGGAAGTCGCTAAGTTCCTCGGTCGTGATTCACAAGAAGGATTGCGAGTCATCACCTGTCACCTCGGTAATGGGTCTTCTTTCGCCGCTGTAAAAGACGGTAAGTGCATTGATACGAGCATGGGATTGACGCCACTTTCAGGTATTGCGATGGGAACCCGTTGTGGCGATGTCGATCCAGCCATAGTTCCATATATCCAAAAGGCCGAGAACCTCAGTGCTGAAGAACTGGATACGATGATGAATAAAAAGAGTGGCATGCTTGCCATCTCTAAAAAATCCTCAGATTTCCGTGATCTCTGGGAAGGCGAAGAAGCTGGCGATGAAAATTGCAAGCTGGCCCTCGAGATTTTCTCCTACCAGGCCGCCAAGCTGATTGCCTCCTATGCTGCAGCCCTAAAAGGTGTCGACGCCATTGTCTTCACAGGTGGAGTCGGTGAAAATGATTTCGGTGTCCGTGAAATGGCCTGTGATTACCTCGCATTTATGGGAGTTGAACTCGATCTTGAGAAAAACAATGGCACGCGTGATCTCGCGATCATTTCGACGCCAGAGTCAAAAGTAAAAGTCATTGTCCTGCCGACGAACGAAGAACTCAGCATTTGTGAGCAGGCCGTAGAAGTCCTCGGGCTTGCCTAAGTAATCCACTTATTCCTTTTAGAGATGGAATAGATCAAAAGAAGCCCAGTTGCTACGTATGCAACTGGGCTTCGAATTATATTTAAAGAAGGATCAATTTTCAGTCGTAAGTCGGCTGGCTTCCATGCTCAAGAGAACCTTCGATAAGTCTCTTGTCATCTGGCGAGAACTAATATACTGGGCTGGATCCAGTGGTTCCGCAAAGCGGATAACGAGGCGGCGACGACGGAATAGAGAACGAAAACAACTAGGCTTCCTACGGTGTCGTCCAAATATTTCATAGGCACCATCTAAGTAGCAGGGGAGGAGGGGAACCTCTGCGCGTCGGCTAAGCAGTGCAGCACTACCGTGAATCTCCGATAGCTTGCCATCCTGGGATCGAGTTCCCTCTGGGTGGATTAATATGATCTGGCGATCGTCAAGACAACGTTTCGCAGATAGAACACCCGAAACTGCCGAGCCTTCTCGGTCGAGGGGAATCGCCGCACCAACACGCATCATCAGACGTCCGAGGCGCCCATACTTCGTCCACAGATCACTACCAGCAACTGCGTGGAAGCGTAGGATTCGTCGAACACCAATGGCTGTCATGATCCATAGACCATCGAAGTAAGAAACGTGATTGGCTGCGATCACATAAGCCCCATCATGGTCTAAATGCTCACGACCATGGACTTCAAATCGGATGAATAAGCGTGACCATAACATCGCCAACAAGAGGACGATCCAAGCGAAAAAATCGCGTCGAATCATCTTCTTAGGCTTCTCAGTTTCATTATTCACTTGGGGCTGCCCCATAGATCAAACCTCGATTGCATTTGTACTTACCCGAATATTTTACACTACAAAATAGCCTGACTTAAACCAAACTGTTATCACTGTGAAAAAATACCGAGTCTACTGCTAAACATAAGCGATCTGATTTATCCGATAATCGTCGAAAAAAGTCCAAAACAACGACGACTAAATGCAATAGAGCTGGGCCAGTGAAAGCCCCATTTTTAAGTTAAATCCGTAGATCTCCAGCGTTCGCGGCTTGACTTATGGTTCTCGTCTGTTAGAATTTGTTCGCTCGGGTGGTTAGCTCAGCTGGTTAGAGCGCTTGCTTCACACGCAAGAGGCCGTTGGTTCGAGTCCAATACTACCCAGGTCCTTCGGGGTGTAGCTCAGGTGGCTAGAGTGCGTGCTTGGGGTGCACGAGGTCGCAAGTTCAAGTCTTGTCACTCCGATTGATGTGGTTGCAAATAGCAACCACTTTTTTTATAGATCCTACTTGACGAATGAAAATCAGCTTGTTATAGTACGTGACGTTCTCGAAATTGCCGATTGGTGTAATGGTAACACAGCTGCCTCTGGAGCAGTTTTTGAGGGTTCGAATCCTTCATCGGCAGTAAACCGGTTCTAATTGAACCGGTTTTTTTATGCGTAGATTTTCTTGAGTAAGTAATCAACAAGTCGTAAGGGGAGTATCTTTTCCAAGAGGTAAAGGCTCTTATACGACGCACCGGGGATCCGCCAGGTTTTTCTCATCGGTCGATTAAGCCGGTGATAGGCCTGAGCAGCCAGCCAGGAAGCGTCTTTTCCACCCAATTCATCCCGCTCCATGCGCTCAATCGATCGCAGGTAGTTTGGGTAATATTTAAGTGCTGGGGATTCCGTTTTTTGTCTCTGAGCTGTAAAACCTGTTGAGAGATCACCTGGTAGCAGAGCGGAGACTTCGATACCACTATCTTTTAACTCAAACGATAGTGCACGCGCTAATGATGCAATCGCGGCCTTTGCCGCTGAATAATGCGCCTGATACGGAATCGGAAAAATGGCTGCTGCACTCGAGATGAAAAGGATCTTGGAGCTTCGACCAGAACGCTTAGCTGCCTCGCGCATTGAAGGTAAAAAACGTTGAATCAAGTCGATATTTGCGAAGTAAATGATTTCAAATTGGCGGCGCACTTCGTCCAACGAGTTACACTCAACCGGACCAGCAATACCAAACCCGGCATTTAATACAAGATGTTCTGGGACTCTTCCCTTTGAAAGCAAAGCATCCACGCTAGCCGCCCGCGATTCGGCACTTAGAAGATCGCATGAGATGGCCTCCAGTCCACTCGGACCAACAGTCCGTCGTGCCAAGCCATAGACCTGATCACCGTTTTTTAAGTAGAGCTCCGCAAGAGCATAGCCAATTCCTGAACTGCTTCCCGTAATGACAATAGTTCGTCCGTTCATCGTGAGACGCCCCCAATCCGTTTCTATCTTTCAGCAATTATATGCTAGAATAAAGTCACTTTTTGGAGGAGTACGAGAATATCGATGCTTAAGAGAGTGGGGATTGCTGGGAACCCATGCTAGATTTCTCCGAATGTCGCCAGAATTTACTAGAAATTAAATCAATGTAGATCGAGTGCCTATTTGGAATACCGGTGGTACCGCGGAAGAGATTTCGTCCGGCTATGGATGAGGTCTTTTTTTATACGAAAAATTGAGGAGTAACTGTCATGTCAGACAATAAATCATATTTAAAGGAAATCCCCAAAAATTTCGATTCTTTAAGTCGCGAACAAGAAATCTTCGAATTTTGGGAGAGATCCAAATTTTTTGAAGCGAAAGTGAATCCGGATCGCGAGCCATTTTGCATCATGATGCCGCCCCCCAACATCACTGGACAACTGCACATGGGCCACGCTCTGACTTACAGTCTCCAAGACAGTTTGACGCGTTGGAAACGAATGCAGGGCTACGAAACACTTTGGCTACCGGGAAGTGATCACGCGGCGATTGCAACCGAAGCAAAGATCGTCGAACAGATGGCAAGTGAAGGATTGACGAAGGCTGACCTCGGGCGTGATGGATTCCTCGAGCGGGCTTATGAGTGGAAAGAGAAGTATCAGAATCGGATTATGACTCAGCTGCGTCGTTTGGGTACGAGCTGTGACTTCACCAAGGAGCGCTTCACGATGGACGAAGGCTGTAGCCATGCAGTCAATCGCTGTTTTGTCGAGCTCTATAAGCGTGGGAAGATCTACCGCGGTGAACACATGGTCAACTGGTGCCCGGGTTGTGGTACCTCAATCTCTGATGCGGAAGTCAGTTACGAAGAGGAACAATCTTACCTGTGGGAAATCGACTATCCCATCGTTGGAGGCGATTCCGTCCTGACCATCGCGACGACGCGTCCAGAGACCTTACTCGGTGATACTGCTTTAGCCGTACATCCAGATGATGAACGCTACCGCGGACTGATTGGGCAAATGGTTGAAGTCCCAATCTGTAAGCGACAGATCCCGATCATCGCCGACGAATATGTTGAAATGGACTTTGGTACGGGTGTCGTAAAAATCACCCCAGCCCACGACCCAAATGACTATGAGGTCGGTCGACGTCATAATCTTGAGATTATTAACATTTTCACGGATGACGGAAAACTAAACGAACTTTGTGGAAACTACGCTGGTCAGAGCATTCTCGATGCACGAAAGTTGATTGAACTA
>JAUNVS010000039.1 GCA_030537565.1 Eubacteriales bacterium
ACCACGATCACGAACACGAGCACGGTCATGAGCCAGCTGCCCCACGCTACCAGAATAGTCTCGCATATTGGGGCGAGTATTCGTTTAAGACGGGGACTTATTCGCTCTATTTCGGACATACGCACCAGTCGCATCTTCATCTGGCCATCGTGCCCGCGGAGGCGATTGAGGGCTTGAGCTTCGATGAGCAGGGTATCATCGAAGAGAGCTCGGAAGAAGCGCTGGAAGGCTTTGCGAAAAAGTTGATGAAGACGAAGGGAACGGACGTGAAGCAAGAGGAGACGATTAAGCCTGCTGCTGAAGAGAGTTTCCTCGTTGAGATGGCCCATATGGAGGGACGCATTGATCTAGAGGTTGAGAAAGAGGGAAGGTACTTTGTCTTTGCGAACCTCGCTCCTTCAGATGCCCTCGATTATTGGTTTGTCGATGCCGAGGAGAGTGATCTCGAGGCGATGAAGGATAAGACTTTGGACGATACGCTTGAGCAGATCGGCCACGGTTATTTTAAAGATGAGATGGTAGAAGACCGCAGTCTCGAGGATTGGAAGGGCTCTTGGAAGTCTGTTGCCGACCTGCCTGATTCGGGAGTGATGGATGTCGTCTTTGAGGCAAAGGCGAAGTCTGGAGATAAGTCCGTTGAAGATTATAAGAAGATGTATCAGACGGGCTATAAGACCGATATCGATGGGATTGAGATCGAGGGAAATACCTTCCGCTTCAAGCGCGGTGATGCGGTGACTGAGGCTGCGTATAAGTATGGTGGTTATAAGATCCTCGACTATCCAAAGGGCAATCGTGGTGTGCGCTTCCTCTTCACTCGCGAGGGTGAGGTTGAGGGTGCTCCGAAGTACATTCAGTTTAGTGATCACAATATTTTCCCGACGACTCCGAAGCATTTCCACCTTTACATGGGGGAGGAAAGTCACGAGGCACTTCTCGAAGATCTCGAGCATTGGCCAACTTATTATCCAGCCGACATGAGCCAGGATGAGATTATCGCTGATATGCTCGCACACTAGCTTCGGTCTTGGATTGGGTTCTCCTGCGTTCTCTTCTGACGCACTTTCATAGAGAGGGGTTGCTGCTTTTGATGGATGAGCGGCGCTCCAAGAGACAGAGCCATTTATGGCCAAAGGCAGTTCGTAGGAACTGCCTTTTTCTTGTCTAAGTGTATTGACTCAGCTGGGGGTGAGATGAAAATTTAGGATTTAAAGTAGTCCCGCATCTCGCAGAGGTCGAAGGATTTGATTCGGTCGCGATTTTCGACGGCGTGCCGATCGAGGGCGGCGGCGTAGATGCTGAGAGCTTCTTCGAGGCCACTGAGGAGATCGTGGTTATCGAGTCGACCGTGTCCACCTTCCATACGGGTGAGGGTGTCAGCGAGGATGGCGGCGTGGGGATTTTTTAGCTGCCTCAGGTTTCGTTTGAATCCGGGGGTGTGGAAGAGGGATTTCAGGAGAAAGGCGTAGGCTTTTATATTGCCGATTCGGAGTTTCGGGGCACGGAGTTTGAATTTTAGGGGGAGGCGCCGTGACTTATCGAAGACGAGGCGAAGCTGTCCTGTGGTACCGCGCAGTTGAAGTTCGATGGCTCGAACGGTCTCGAAACTCTCTTGGGGATTCCGACGTTCTGGAGCGGTGCTCGCCTCGATCTCATAGCTGAAGCCATCCCCATCTCCGAGACGGGCCCAGGCGCTATCCTCTGCCTCGAGCTGATGGCATCGCTGCTCTAACTTCGCGGCAGAGGCGAGGAGGCCACGGTGGCCACTGAGAAAGTTAATCAAGTCGAGGCCATGGACGCTCTGGTTTAAGAGCACGCCCCCTTCTCGCTCCCATGTTCCGCGCCACGGGGCGGCATCGTAATAGGCTTGGTCATGGCCCCAGTCGATCTTGAGGCGACCATCACAGAGTTCACCGAGTCCCGCACGTTGGATGAACTGGCTTAACTCTAAGATGCCTGGGTAGAAACGGTATATGTAACAGGTGGCTATCTTTAAGCCGCGCTGTTTAGCGAGATAAATCAGCTCGAGACCGTCGGCTAGTTTGAGGACTGCTGGTTTCTCGAGGAGCAGGTGAGCGCCAGCTTCGAGTGCCTCCCGTGCAATACTGTAGTGAGTAGCTGGTGGCGTCGATATCGCCACGAGATCGATGTGTGCATAGTCTGTGAGGGCCTCACTGAGGCTGGCGGATTGGTGGATGTCGGGGAGGTTTAATTTTTTAGCTTCTTCTACAATGCGCTGACGCGCTTCGGGATTGGGATCGATGAAGATTATGGAGTGGAAGTGTTCTCGCAAATCAGCGACGCCCGAGACGGTTTTCGCTGCGATACGGCCACAACCGACTATAGCAATGCGATAGGTTTTCGGCATAAGATGATCCTCCTATCTGAATTATACCTGAGTCAAAGGCACTGCCTGCTTTATGCTTGGATTTGCTTTGTGATTGACTTTTGGGGTGGATGATCGGATGGATTCAAGCAAATCGGGGGCGTCAGAGGCCCCGATCATTGGTATAATTGCAGTCAGTTCAACTGAACCGCTTATGGGCCGCTTTGCGTGAGCGGGAGGCGGGAGCCGGAGGCGATAGCGATGAATGAGAATATCCGTCAGTTTTTGCATGAGCGACATATTTTAGCGGAGGACATAGACCTCGATCTTGCCGTCGATGAGTTCATTGCGGCGATGCAGCATGGACTGCAGACGGAGGGTGGCGAGGACGTGAAACGTCTGCCGATGATTCCGACTTATATTCGCGTTGGGAAGAAGATTCCTGTGAACGAGCGGATTATTGTTCTCGATGCGGGGGGGACGAACTTCCGGGTCGCGACGGTCTATTTTGATGAAGCCCTCGAGCCGCATGTCGATCATTTCGAGGTTCATGCGATGCCTGGTTCGGACCGAGAGTTAACGAAGCCGGAATTCTTTAATAAGATTCTCGATTATCTTGAACCTGTCTTACCCTACAGTAAGAAAATTGGTTTTTGCTTCTCCTATGCAGCGGAGATTTTGCCCAATCGCGATGGGGTGGTGAAGTGCTTTTCGAAAGAGGTCCGGGTTCCAGAGGTGGTTGGTGAGGCCATCGGTGAGAATCTGCTTGCGGCAATGCGGGCGCGTGGATATTCGGATGATTACCACTTTGTCGTGCTTAACGATACGGTGGCTGCCCTCCTCGGTGGCATGATGCAGGCTGCGAAACGAGCCTTTGATTCGAACTTGGGACTCATTGTTGGTACGGGGATCAACTGTGCCTATGTCGAAGAGGTTTCTCATATTGAGAAGATTCAGTCGCATCTCGCGATTAAGGATCAGGGTGGATACATGGTCGTCAATACGGAGTCTGGGACCTTTCATCCCAGTTTCTGTTCGGCCTTCGACGATGAGCTGGATCTTAGCACCAATGATCCAGGGAGCTATCGGATGGAGAAGATGGTTTCTGGACGCTACTTGGGATTAAATGGTCTCTATGTGATTCGTGAGGCAATTGAGGTTGGCGGTCTGTTTTCAGATTTCTTCGAGCAGCGTTTCGATCGTATTCACGAACTTTCGAGTCGGGATCTGAATGATTTTATCGAGAATCCCTATGGTCCGAATTTGCTCAGTCACTGCTGTTGTAATGTGATCGACCGTGAGAATCTCTATGCGCTGATTGATAATGTTTTCGAACGTGCTGTGCGCTTTATCGTCGTGAACCTTGCGGCGATTATGAAGATGCGTGGCCTTGGGAAGTCTCCAGTTAAGCCTGTAATGATTAGTGCGGATGGCAGTACGTTTTATAAGAGCAAGCTGATTCGGCCGAAGTTGACGTATTATTTGCGACAATATTTAAATGATCAGCTCGGGCACTACTGTGAGATTATCCATGTTGAGCAGGGCAATCTGATTGGTGCGGCGATTGCTGGGCTTACGAATGAACGCTGAGTTCTGGGGATCGATGGCCGAGGCGAAGTGGCGCTATCTTGGATTCACGATGTTGATGAGGACATCGTGCTGAGCCGCTTGGATGAATTTGAAGATTTAGATCGTAATTTAGAGAGAGTTAGGATGGCATTATTTTTTAAGAGGAATCGCAGTGATGGGAAGCAGGTGAGTGGTGGGGATCCGCTGAATTACATCATGCCCTATCTGATCCGCTCCCGCGTGGAGGCGCAGGTCTATTCGACTTATACGATTCAATTGGATGCGATTGATGCGTTCATTCGTGAAAATCGACGTCAGGGACGACGGATAACTTTCTTTAATGTTCTGGTTGCAGCTCTGCTGAAAACGATTGCTGAGCGTCCTCGCTTGAATCGCTTTATTGCTGGGCGCCGGATTTATGAACATAAGAATTTCGAGGTCCTCTACGTTGTTAAGGCGGAAATGAGCGAGGCTGGAAATGAATCGGTGGCGAAGGTCTCCTTTGATTATGAGGATACGATCTATGAAGTCAGCGAGAAGATGGCGGCCTCAACGCAGCAAGTGAAGTCTGGTGAGTTGAAGAACGATGATAAGTTTATCCGCCTGTTATTGCGGATGCCGCGTTGGGCGATTCGCAGCATCTTTGCGACATATCGTTGGTTGGACTTCCATGGGATGGCGCCCCAGGCAGGGATTGAATCCTTCCCATTCTATAGTTCTGTTTTTGTTTCGCACCTGGGGACCCTTGGTGGCAATGCCGCATATCACCACCTTTATGAGATGGGGACGACGTCGATTTTCCTGACGATAGGAAGTCCAACGGAAGTTCCGATCCGAGGTGATGATGATCAGCTTGAATGGTCGAAGCAAATTGACCTCGCCTTTAATGTCGATGAGCGCATCTGTGATGGGTATTATCTCGTTAAGAGTCTCCGTCTGTTTCAGCGCTATATGAACGACCCGTGGCTCCTCGAGTACGAGGGGATTAATATTAATGTCCAGCGCAGTGAGGGCCTCAAGCGTTTTATGGCGAAGAAAGCGGAGCTGCGTCAGGCCCGCCTAGCCGAGGAGGAGAGCAAGCGAGAGGCGGAATTCGAACGTCGACTTGCAGCTGTTCTAGGTTCTGAATCGGCGTCCAAGTGGTATCGGGCGATGGCGGGGTCCGCAACAGCGGGGCACGAGCGCTTGTCGACAGAGATTGAGCTTCCTGGGACGAGTCCTGAGCAGTCCCGCGAAGAGCAGTCGCTCCGTTAATTTAGTTAAATGAAGGGGTCGCTTCGCAGATGGATGCGAGGCGACTTTTTTATGGCATAGGGACGTTGCTGGAATCAGTCTATGGAAATGGTTTCTGAGAAAAAATGCAAAGAAAAAAGCCGGCCGTGGGGGAGTTCGGACCAGCTTTTCGGTGGAGTATCTTTCTTTCTTGTAAGTATATTAGCAGCTTTCTGACGAAGATCTCTACATAATTTGCAAGCGAATTGTTAACAGTTTTTAAAGTAAGACGTTTGCCTGAGAAAATAATCTTAAGATCTCGAAAATCTAAGAGTCTTTACTTAAAATGACAATGATTACTATGGCCCTTCATCGAGAGGGGGAGAAGAGGAGATGAGTGATGCGCGTCGAGGCGAAGATATTTCTCGGACAACGTGTACTGGCGATCGCCACGGTTGAGGCCGGTCGCCGCGATGCCCCGATCTCGCAACAGCTCGATGCCTGTTTGAGACGAGTTTGCAGCGAACTTGATGTCGGGTTACCGCTCTGGATGTCATCGAATACGCATGAGTTTGCCCGCCATCATCAAACTCAGTTTTTCGCAGGTCAGTTTATGGAAACACCGCGATTTGATCGTTTGCAAATTCGTTGGTTGGAGGAAGATTAATCGATGCGATTGGATAAGTTTTTAAAGGTCTCGCGCCTAGTGAAGCGGCGCAGTGTTGCCGATGCAATTTGCTCAGCTGGGCGCGTTCAGGTTAATCATCGACCTGCGAAGTCAGCCACGAAGTTAAAAGTCGGTGACTTGGTGGATATCCGCTTCGGTAGCTCGCAATTACAGATCTCAGTACGCGACCTGCGTGAGACGGTGCGGAAAGAAGAGGCCAGCGGACTCTATGAAGTGATTTCATCTGAGCGCATTGATGCACCAAGCGAGGATCGTCAGCGCTACGATGATTAGCACTTGGGCGGGACTCTAGCAAGTAGCTGTGTAGCTGCAGGCGCATTCCAGGTCTAGACGCTGTGCCTACGGGGATTCTGGACTATAGTGCATTTAGGCGTTGCTCGGATTTAGGGCTTGGGCTGAGCTGAGTCATCCTGGGTCCGGGATTTAATTTGCTCGATCACCGCTTCGACATCCCTCAGGATTGTGGCGATCGAATTGGCCTCGATATCCCTGCTCTGATCAGGATTTCGGCAGGCCGCTACGAAGTTCTCAGCGGCAATAATTGCTGGCTCCTCACGAATCGACTGAGAAAATTGCGAGAATTTATTGACTTCTTCGAGGCAGCGCCGAAGCTTCTGGTAACGCTCCACAAAGGCAGCTTCCTCTCTAAGCTCCACCAAGAGTTCGCTTGCGAACCAATCGATGTTTTGCTCAGTGAGCGCCGCCTTATATTGGATGCGGGGGAGATTTCGCAGGAGACCTAGTAGGGTTCGGATTTCTTTTGGATCCAGATTGAAGAATAAAAGAAGCCGCTCGCCCTCTAGATTCAGTGGTGACGCTGCGACCGGCTCAACGCTCCTCAAACCCTCCGTCGCCGAGCGCAGATTTTCCCAGTAGTGAGTATAGGGGCTTGTCTTCGACTCATGGCGGATGAGAACCTCTCGTAAGGGGTGCTTGCGACTCGCATCGAAGTCGAGGGCATGAAATTCCAGGCCAGCGTATTGCCTCAGTTCAGAGCGAGCGAAAGCTGCTACAAATCTAGCGGCATCCTCCCGATTTTCGGAAATAAAATAAAGGCGCTTCGAGAGCGCCTCATTCATCAGGATAGACATTGCTTATTCACCGATCATCTGCCGCCATAAAACGGCGAGTGATTGAGCCATGTCAACCAGCTGGACCGTGACATCTTCTGGAACGTGGACAATCTGGGGGACAAAGGACCAAATGTACTTCACGCCACAGCTTACTGCGACATCGACGACACCTTGAGCGGAGGAACTGGGTACGGTTAGAATCAATAGCTCCGCATACTTGGTTTCAACACTGTGCGGGAAGTTATCGAATGCCTCGACTTCGACACCGTTTAGCACCTCACCGATGATCTCATCATCGATGTCGTAGGCACCAACGATCTCAATTCCATATTCACCGAAACCATCGTATTCGAGAAAGGCCCGTCCGAGGTGGCCGACCCCCACTAGGATCGCTCGTTTATTTAACTCATAGCCTAGAAACGCACGGATATCCTGGATGAGGAGCTCTACAGGGAAACCCGTGCGTGGTTTACCACTGTTCGAAATCCAGGCAAGATCCTTACGAACTTGGATGCCAGTTAGCCCGAGGGCTGAGGCAATGTTTGCAGAGGAGACATTTACACGTCCCCTGGAGGCTTGGGTGTTCAAGTAGTTTAAATACATGGGTAGCCGCTGTATAGTCGGCATTGGTACGCGTTGTACTCTTTTATCACTCATTCTCGGCCTCTTTCATTATGTTTATTACTATTCACCGGATGGATGACGCTGAATTATGCTCTGAGACAGCCAAAATTTATCAATATAATATTAGCAGCTAGATGCATCAATTGCGAGCTTTTCACCTAAAAGCCTACATAAAAAAACATCATTTTCCAACTAATTGCTGGTTTTATGGTGAAAAAAGAGAAAATGTGAGCTGAAATTTGGTGGCAGTAGCTAAGAATTGTTCTGGATTAGGGCAATGGTAAGATGTACGAAAAGTATCAGCATACGATTTGACTTCCTTTATAAAAGAAGTCGAAGCCCCTGCTTGAGTCTGTTAATCTTTGCTCCAGATAAAAGTCAGTCCTATACAGTCCATTAGCGACTCAGTTCGAGTTCGCCCATGGAGAGCAGGTACTCGCTAAGGGCTGTTAGGATCTGATTGCTGGGCTCAGCATCACCTTCGACGTTGAGGACGAGGACCGGATCGTGAAGTGAGTTTCGAAGCAGGAACCAGGCGGATGAATCATCATCACCGTTAAATTCGACGCGCAGCCCTTCATAGTTTGGGCTCAGCTTCGTAAATCGGCCGATGCAATGATCGAAGCAACGACGTGCAGGCTTAGTGGATTGCAGACGTTCCTGTGAAAATATACTTTCAAGACCCAGAATGAGTTCTTTTCCCTGCTTTTGATAATCGCTGGCACGGAGCCGGAACCGCTGTTCTAAACTGATTTCAGCCTCTTCGAGATCCGAAATTCGCTCGAGGAGCCCCCTGCCCTCTGATTTCGCCTCAGCGAGGGCGATGATTAGACGGGTTGCCAGATAAGCCCCGTCGTCGAGCCAACGATTCTCTCGGAGGGCTGCATGACCAGACGTCTCAATCGCAAGCGGCGCTACTGTTCCTTCCTCTTCCAGTCGCTTCGCCTCGTTGATCACGTTTTTATAACCGCGTTTGAAGCGATGTTGTTTGCCGCCTCTTACCTCGATAAATTTCTGAAGACCCGTTGACGTAATCGAGTCCGTCACGATCGTTGCACCTGGTTCTTCCGTGAGGAGAATGTCGGAGATAAGGGCGATTAGACGGTTGCGATTGATCTCCTCACCATTCGACGCAATCAAAGCCGCCCGATCCACATCCGTATCGAATACGATCCCGAGATCCGCACTAAGCTCAGGTACTCGCGTGCAGAGTGGGGCCATCGCTTCTTCCAGCTCTGGATTTGGAATGTGATTTGGGAAGTCTCCATCAGGCTCCAAAAAGAGACTCCCTTCGGTATTCGCCCCTAGGGCTTCGAGAACATCCCGCGCAAAGAAGCCACCAGCTCCATTACCCGCATCGAGGAGAATATGAAGACCCATCAAGGGCTGCTCTTGCATCGCAAACGCCATCCGTACTCGCTCACAGAGACTGGCCGCATAACGCTTCATAAAATCGAATTGTAGATAGCGGGCCTCAGCCTGCGCCGCTTCGAGAACCGACTCAATCCGTGCCTTGGCATCTTCGCCGACCAGAGTCCCAAGCCCTAACTCAGAATAGATTTCAGCACAGAGCTCAGTAATGGAGAGCATATCCGACTTCTCAAGTCCCCCCGATTCTCTAAAAAACTTAAAACCATTTCGATTCTTAGGCAGGTGGCTTGCTGTGATCATAATCGCCGCATCGACCGAGAGCTCTGGATCACAGCAGGCCCAGAACATCGCTGGTGTCGACGCCAGCGAGAAATCATAGACGAGCGCTGCTCCAGCACTAATGGCCCCAGCTGCCAGTGCGCGCTTCAGGCGTCCTGCAGAATGTCGGGAATCATGACCGATTCCGAGGCGGATCGCCGCCGCTTCACAGCCTCGCTGACGACAAAGCCAGCGCACAAAAGCATATCCGAGGACATAGACCTCTGGATCATCGAGGTTAGGTCGCAGACCATCCTCAGCACGAAACGCCACACCACGAAGGTCACTGCCATTTACCCAGACGCGGAACATACTTAGGACCGATGGGTTAGGCGTCGTCTGACGCGAGATCTGCTCGGACATGATGGCTTTTCCTTTCAGACATAGAAACTCGAATTAGTTCCCTTCATTACTGTTTGGTGTATCACTGTTCTCTTCTTCAGTTTCAGCGGGCTGATAGTAATCGTACTGAGATGGAATGAGGTCCGAATCGATATCGAAGTACTCGCGGTACGCCGTTCCAGAATTGTAGGTTCCCTGGGATGCGCGTAGTCCAGTGTAGGCTGAGACATCGACTGCGACGACATCGCCAGGCTGCTCGAAACTACGGGCGGGGAGATCCTGGTGGATCTCACGCATCACCTGGTAGAAAACATCCAGACACTTATAGTTATCGATGCTTGGAATGTAACTTGTCTTAACTCGGTTATCGAAGCCATACCAGAGACCGAAGGTATAGTAGGGAGTAAAGCCACAGGCCCACTGATCTACCGCATTATCGGTCGTACCCGTCTTAACACCCGTCTGAATCACCTCACCATTACTGTTCTGGATCTGGCCATATCGAGCTGCAACCCCCCAATGGGGTGAGTTACTCAGCTGAGTACGAGTCACTTCCTCGAGAATTGACGTCATAATAAATGCGGTAGAAGGCTTAAAGACTTCTGTGCTTTCATCTGGAGTGTCCAAGATAAGATTGCCATCGGAATCTTCAACTCGGGTATAGAGCGTTGGCGTATGGTGCACCCCACCACTCGTAAATGTCGCAAAACTATTCGCAAGTTCGAGGGGGGAAATTCCGTGGGTCATCGCGCCGACGGCGAGGCCAAGCTGACTCTCATCCCCATCCATATTCCAGCCATTTTTCGCCAGATAGTATTTCGCATTTTCGACATCGAGGAGGGCAAGCGTCTGAACCGCAACGGTATTGAGTGACTCTTTTAATGCAAAGCGGGCGAGGACTGATCCCGAGAAGCTGCGGTTGTAGTTATAGGGCCAGATAGTGTCGGGATTCTGAGGGTCGAGGGCCTTAGCCGTATCGCTCATAAGACTACAGCCTGTGATCACGCCTAGATCGATGGCTGGCGCATAAACACCGACGGGCTTAATCGTTGAACCTGGCTGGCGCTGGATGTCGGTGCCTCGGTTGATTACGAGGTTTTGTGTCTTCTCACCGACCCCACCAGCGATGGCAACAACTGCATGCGTCTCATTATTGATGAGGACACCGCCCGACTGAGGGCGCTCGGGCTGCCCGTCATAGATGGCGGGATTCGTTTCAAAATTATTATGGTCGGCATAGACGCGATCGAGGATGGCCTGGGCTTTTGGATCCCAGGTCAGATAGATACGAAGTCCACCAGAACCGATCATCTGCCCTGCGGCTAGCTCAGAGTAGTCAAGTTTGCGCATCAGGTCATTGCGAACTTGTTTTACCGCATATTCCACGAAATAAGAATTGATATCGGTTGTAGAAACCTCCATCGGTTTATCGCTGAAATGGAGATCCTGGTTTAGTGCCTGGCGGTACTCGTCATCGGTGATGCGTCCGAGGTGGTACATGTTAGCTAGAACCTGGCGCTGACGACGCATGCCGTTTCGCCGACCACGTTCGCTGCGAGGGTTGTAGATCGTCGGGCTCTTCGGCATGCCTGCGAGATAGGCCGCTTCAGCGAGAGAGAGCTCGCTGGCTGGTTTCGCGAAATATGCCTTAGATGCCGACTGGACACCGACATAAGAGTTGGCAAGAGGGACGAGATTAACATAGAGCTCTAGGATCTCGGACTTACTCAACTGATGGGTGAGAATGATGGCGCGGTACCACTCTTGGAGTTTTCGCTGAACGGAACGCTGATCCTGGCCCGTCAGCAATTTAATCGTCTGCTGTGTGATCGTCGAACCACCGTGAGCAGCTTGGCCACCATGAGTCACAGCGCTGATAACAGCGCTCGCAATACGACGGGGCGAAATACCGATGTTGCTCTCGAAGCGCTCATCCTCGGTTGCAATAAAAGCATCCAAAAGGTAACCGTCGCTGATTTCAGAGAGCGGGATGTATTCTCGGTCGATATTATCTGCGCCGGTGATCTTAGCCACCAGATTTCCCTCAGCATCATAGGCAAACGAGGTCTCAGACCCCCCGCGGGAAAGGAGGAGGCTGGCTGGGAGTTCGTCGGTCATCGTAATATTTCCAATTAGAGCCCCGAAGCCCAGGCTGCCGGCGAAGACAACAAGGGCAAAAGCGAGTAGAAAAAACACTTTAATCAGACCAAAGACGCTGAGGCCGAGGCCAGTTAGAAGATTATACTGGGTCGCTGGGCGGGTTGGTTTGCCACGCATACGACGGCGGATTGAGGCACTCAACTTGGCAACATCAACCTCGTCATACACCTCTTCGGACAAGTCTCGGCGAGCTTCATCAATCAGGTGACGCATCGACGGATCTACTGGCGCCTGGCCAGGTCTGAGTTGCTGGCCACTTCGATTGGCCTGCTGATCCGTGATACGCTTGGAGCCCTGGTATTCGGGGGACTCGGGGCGATTTCGTCTAAATTTCAACATGTATCGCTTCCTTTTGCTAAGAACAAGATTCAAAGGCTGGCTCCTGTGCTGTGGCCTGTGGCCACGTAGAGCCGTCTTTTCTTGAAGCTATATCAAATCGAGATTATAACAAATAACGCCGTGTCTTATTCGATACGAATCCGTTAAATGCTTGAGGGCATAGGTATTGCTCGGAGGGTGTAGACCTGACGGGCGAGCGCTTTTTTCACATGAGTTTGCTAGAGGACAAAGTCTCAATTTCTTATTTTTTCTTAAAGCAACTTGCTTTGAAATGAACGACGCAATGCTTCTACGAGTTAAGGTAGATAAAATCGTTATAATAGAGCGGTTTTCAAAGGAGGCCATCCGTGAGGCAAGCTCAGGCGACAACTAAAATTGAATCACTGAATGCGCAGGCTCAGGGGGTCGCGCACCTCAATGGTAAATGTATCTTCGTCCCTGGGGCTCTACCCGGGGAACGCATCGAGGGCGAGTTAATCAAGTCGTCAAAGTCCTATGATGTATATCGGGTGCTTGAGCGGCAGAGCACGAGCCCAGATAGACGTATTCCCTTTTGTGCTCACTACCGCCGCTGCGGTGGCTGTCAGATGCAGCATATGAGCTACGAGGCAACTTTAATTCACAAGCGTCAGCAGGTGGTCGATGTGATGAAGCGCATCGGTGGAATCAGCGAGGCGGATGCACTCTGCACTAACTGTCTAGGGCTTGATCTTCAAGCGGGCGACATGCTTCCTGGTCTTCACTATCGTAATAAAGTCGTTTACGCGATTGAGCGTCAGCGAGGACGGGTCGAGCTTGGTTTCTATCAGGCGCGTTCACATCGACTGGTACCCATTGATGCGTGTTCGATTCACTTTCCCTGTTTCGATCGCTTGGCCGCCCAGTTTCGGGATTTCCTCGAACAACAGAGGGCAAGCATCTACGATGAGTCGAAGAAACGTGGGTGTTTCCGTAAATTGATGATACGACGCTCACGAGCGACTGGGGAGCTGCTTGTCTGTGTAGTCGGACAGGAGACTCTGCCGTCGAAGCTTCGAAGAGCACTGATCGATTGTCTTTTGGCCTGTGAACTCGGACAGGGAGAGCGACTTGCGTCGATTTATTATAATCGTCAGCCAGCCCATGACAATCGGATTTTCGGTGAAAAGTTCGAGAAGCTCTACGGGCTTGATGCGATTGAAGATGAATTGCTGGGGCTGCATTTTCGACTCTCACCTGCCTCGTTTTTTCAGGTGAATGCCTACCAGACAGAGATCCTCTATCGCCAGGCCCTAGATTTGCTCGATATCCATGCCGGTGAGACTGCTTTTGACCTCTATTGTGGGACGGGGACTCTGAGCTTAATGATGGCATCGACAGGGGCAGAGGTTCATGGGGTTGAGATTGTCCCAGAGGCGGTTCGAGATGCGCGGGAAAATGCTAAGCGTAATCGCTTGTCGCAGGTTCATTTCCACGAAGGAGCGAGCGAGGAGGTACTCGGGCGGCTATTGGCGTCAGGCGTGGTCGCGGACTGCTTGATGATTGATCCACCTCGGAAAGGTGCTGAGCCGTCTTTGATCCGCGATATTCTTCAGCTCGCTCCCCGAAAAATGGTTTACATTTCCTGCCACCCAGCGACGCAGGCGCGCGATCTTAAACTTCTACTTGCGGCTGGATCGTATCAGCTTGAAAAGATCGTTCCTGTTGATATGTTCCCATGGACTGCGCATGTCGAGACGGTGTGTTTGATGTCACGCAAGGTCTGAAACAAAAGCGAAAGGTGATGTGTTTTGGGAGTAGCTACTCGATGCTGATTGTGTTTGACATAAGGCATCCTTTACAGCTCATTGATTAAAATTTCGCGTTTTTCTTTATCAGATCATAAAAATGCAGGTTGAATGCAGGTTGTAGGCGAAGAGATATAAGAGTAAAAGAATATCTAAAGAGTTT
>JAUNVS010000001.1 GCA_030537565.1 Eubacteriales bacterium
ATCTCGCGAGACGCGAAGAGGGTTTTCGCCGAATCATCCCCTCACCAGAGCAGGGTTCATCAATCAAGACCGCGTCCAGAGATGCTGGCTTTTCTTGCGCAAAGGCCTCTGGGCTCGCTGAGTAGACAGCTACCCGTTGAAGCCCGAAATGTCGAACGTTATAGCGCAGCACTTTCGCCCTCGAGCGCGAATAATCATTGGAGAAAAGCCAGCCGCCCTCTTCAAGCGCCTCAGCCATACGCAGGGTCTTCCCACCTGGGGCAGCACAGAGGTCGATCATACGACTCCCAGGAGCGGCATCGAGAAGTTCTGCCGGCAACATCGCCGAAGCCTCCTGAATATAGAACAATCCCTGGAGGTATTCGATACACTGACTTGCTCTCAGAGTATCTGGATAATAGAGCCCCGCCTGGGTCCACAAAACGCGTTGAAATGGGATCTGATAACGCTGGCAAAAGTCTTCAAGGTAGTTTTTTAGACTCTCAGGACGATCGTCCACGACGCCCGCTCGCCGCAACTTCTGTAGATTGAAACGTAAGGAACGCCGACAACGCGGCGCATCGAGGGCAGCAAAAAACGCCTCCGCCTCCTCGCGGCTTCCGTAACGCGTCCACAGCTTCTGCATATCGTCAATAAATTCTTTTGGATAATTCATGAGTGCTCCAAAATGACTGCTAGTTGGTAGCAGATCCGCTTATACGTCGAACGCGAACAGAGATCATCGATACCGATCTCCGCGAGACCCGAAATAAAGCTACGCTCTTGAGACCCACGGCAAAATTTTGCATACGCATCGACACCCTCAGCAACATCTTTCGTCGAACGATCCGCAAACACGAGGGCTGCATACATCGCCAACCACTGTTTTCGGGCATCAAACGGCCGATAGAGGAGGCCATGGATCAGTGACGGGTGGGCGATGTCATAGTGTCTGACCCCCCGCTTGAAATAGGTCGATAAGATCTGCTTCCAGCTCTCTTCAAGATCGTTCATATCACCAGAATAGAGCTGCTCCTCAAACTCATCGATGGCCGCGGCGAGGAGTAATTCTTCCATGTATTTTATTAAGCGCCTGCGCATTAACTTATTGCGCTCCTGGGCATGGCATTGCCAACGTTTCTGATAAGGCCGCAAGCGCTGAAGGGCCTGCTGAGCGACTTTTTCACCATAGGAATGCCCCTGTTGAATCGCGGTCTCCGCCCTTCGACGCAGTCGGTCGAGATATCGCTTGCAACGAGCTTGGGCCTCTCGGATCGAAAGCATCGCCAACAATTCAAAGGCATGCCCGGAGAATAGTTCAGCGAGCCGCAGTGGGGATTCCTGTTCAACGAGTAAGCTCTGCTCCGAAGCCAACAAAAAGCGGTAACAACGTCCGAGGTGGGCGATCAGGTCCCAAATCTCATAGGAGGCTGCGATTGTCGGCAGGAGTAGGATCGTCTTCGAAAGAGAATGGAAGTAGAAATACTCGGCGCCCTTTGCTCGCAAAAATGCTGGAGGAACATGTTCAAAAGGCCGCAACTTACGTGCAAATGCCTCAATACGCTTATTGCCCTGTTTGAAACTCCGCAGAGCATCACTATCGAAGGCTTCAACATAAAGACGGTTACGAAGCAAGACCAGCTCCGGCGGCTCTCGCTTAGACGTCACAGGAGCCTCTTCTGAAGTGCTATCCTCCCCACTCCCATGCCGCAAGACAAATATTGCGAGCTTCAAGACCTCACCGACGAGGCCCTCTCGATCGAGGACGATCGCTGCGAGGCGCTGCTCACGACGATAATCGTTCTCCGACTCGCCCTCAGCCACGCGGGAGAATAGGCCCTGCCAAAGGCCACTGCGTTCACTATCCAATTTGACGCGATCCTGATTAAGTAAAGCGTAATACAATTCTGCGAAATCGGACTTTAAACTTTCTCTAAGAGCATGAATTTCGAGCTCTGGCAATTCTTCGAGCTCGAGCACGTCTTTGATCAAATCACTATAACTAGAGGTCGAAAAATAAGAGGCAATATCAAATCGCGCCTGAGCAATTTCTCGATAGACCTGCGCGCAATATTTGCGGCGAACGCCCGGATTTTCCATTTCATGGCGATTGGCAAGAAAGGCTTCAAAAGCCTGGAGTATTTCATTCTCGCGGTCAAAGACCGAGCGCTGCTCAGCTTCGTGGAAAAGCAACTTTTCTTGAAGAGATAGGAGGTAATACCCTCCAGTAAATCGAGCTAATTCAGCCGGATCACGCCAAGTAAAGAGTCTCGACTTCGCCTCGAGGGCAAGACCCGAGATCTCGCTGACATCCTCAAAGTTTAAATCGCTTCGCAAGCGTGGCCGCGCCCCGTATAGTCGTTCGAGGTCACGAACGAGAAGAGCATCGAGTTCCTCACGCTCGAGCGAATCAAGTTTGAGCAGGGCTTCATAGACCTCTGTCTCGGAACTGTAGCTTGGAAAATCGCTAATAAATTTTTCATAAGCTTGGACGAGGCTTCGCTTCGAGGGGGACTTGATCTTAAAACGCCGTGCCGACAGGAGACTGGCTTGACGCAAAAGCTCAGCGGACTCCTCTAGGTCAAGGATGGGTTCGGCTTCGCAGAGCTCATCCTGAAAGCGGAAATCCAGCTGATCCGGGATCAATGAAAAATTCTTCAGTAAGATGAGTTCACCGTCATCAAGCGGAAAGTCGTCGACAAAATCGCTCAAGCTGCTATCAAAAATCTCATCGTCGGATTCTTGGCGCGCTTCCTGGCGCGATCGAATTCTCAGACGGCGGGCAAGTTTAAAGGAGTGGCGCTCCTCTTTATCCCGAGCGCGCAGGTAAATCGATTTCGGTCTCAAGACTACATCCGCTCCACGGCCTCAATCCCGAGTATGGCTAAACCTTCTTTCAAACAGGTCCAGAAGGCAAGACAGAGAAGAAGTCGGAATTTACGTAATTCCAGATCCTCTGTTTTCAAGATGCCACAACGGGTATAGAAGCGATTGAACTGACGGCAAAGTGCGTTGAGTGCCCGAGCAATCAGGAAGGGCTCACTCTGTTTAAAAGCCTGCTGAACCGAGACCCGGTAAGCTTCCATCGTCTTCGTAAGACGGAGAGCCTCCTCGTCACCAGCCAAGGCTTGAAAATCCATGGCGTCAAGCCCTGCAAGTTCATCGAGGAGACCAGAACGCCTCAAGATCGAGTGCGCCCTCGCTCCGGTGTAGAGTAGATATGGGGCCGTATCGCCATCAAAATCAAGCATGTCTTCCCAGGAGAAGAGGATGTCGCGCTCACGGCCATTCTTAACAAACTGATAGATGACCGCTGCGACACCGACCTTTTCCGCGAGGCGGTCGATCTCCTCCTCATCCATCGTCTCCGAACGCATCTCTGCATTTTCGACCATAATCGCCCGTGTCTTCTTCACCGCCTCATTCAAAAGCGTTTCGAGTTCAATGACATTTCCACTACGGGTGCTAAAATTTCCCTCGCCAAACTTAACTAAGCCAAAACCAACGAATTCACATCGCTTAGCAAAATCAAAGTTCATCCGCTCCAGGGCCGCGAATACCTGCTTAAAGTGCAAGCTCTGTGGCAAGCCGACAACATAGATATTTTTCACAAAATGATAATTTCGCTCGCGATATAGAACGCTCGCAAGATCGCGGGAGGCATAGGTTGTCGTCCCATCTGATTTTAAAACGAGGCAGGGGGGCAAGTTCGGGTCATCAAATCGGACCACTTGGCAGCCCTCACTCGCCTCGAGCACACCGCGCTCACGCATAAGCTCGACGACTTCAGGGATCTTGTCCGAATAAAATGATTCACCATTCCAATTGTCGAAGTCGACGCCCAAACGCTTATATATCCGTTTGAAAGACTGGATCGATATATCGCGGAACTTCAGGAAAAGTGCTTCTTCATTGGCTTCATGATTCTCTAAGCGACGGAAGCGTTCACGCGCCTCATCTTCGAGTTCCGGGTGGACTTCAACTTCCTGATGAAATTTGACATAAACGCGCAACAGCTCACTAATTGGATCCGCCTCAAGCGCTTCTGAATCCCCGTAGTTCTCGTAAGCGACGATCAGCTTCCCGAATTGGGTTCCATAGTCCCCCAAGTGGTTCATGCGAACGACCTCAAAACCCGCTAGCGAATAAATGCGCGCGAGCGCCGCCCCTAGGATCGTCGAAAAAGCGTGGCCAACGTGGAAGGGTTTCGCGATATTTGGGGAAGAATATTCAATCAATACCTGCTTGCGCTCATCACTCTCAAAAGCTGCATCAAGTAAACTGCGTCCATCAAAGGCGGCGTAGCCTCCCGTCTGAGTCAAAACGGTAGCGAGCGTGTTGAGAACGTAAACATTCGCTTGAATGAAGAAATTAAGGTAGGCTCCCACCGCCTCACAACGAGCCAAAAATTCTGGAGCCGCTTCACTTGCATCAATCGTCGACTTCAAATCACTTGCGATTTGAACCGGTGACTTACGAAGCAACTTCGCCAAAGCAAAGCAGGGAAAGGCAAAATCCCCCATCGTCTCCTGAGGGGGGATCTCGAGGAGGCCTGATATGGTCTCACAATCAAGAGAGACAATTCCACTTAAATATTCCGCTAAAGCCTGCCTGTAATCCATGAAATCCTCCCAATACTGCTAGGTTTTCCCGCAATTCAGATGGGCTTGATTATACCCAAAGCCCAGCCCATAGAAAAGCGGAGCGCAGCTGAGTCGGAATCCGCTCCCATGTTAAAATAGTCAAAGTTGAGGAAGTAATACGAGCTAAATCCATAGCCTGTAGAAACAGAGAAATTGGGGAGCGAAGAAGCAATGATTTGCCCAAATTGTGGTCAAGAGAACGAAAACAGAAGCGTTTGCAGTCAGTGTGGACAATTCTTAGCCTCCACCGGCTCGAAAAAAGCTAAATTGAGCCCTAGCGAAGCTAAAGCCCAACGGCTGAAACAAATCCGCTATTTCTTTAAGGAATTCCTCTCCTCCACCCTCGTTCTGATTCTCGCTTTTTTCCTACTCAGCATTCTCTTCTTGTTTCTCTATCGCTTTGTGATCTCAAAAATTGATATTCCCAATGTTGACGCCCCTGAACAGATGAGCGTTGATCAGAGTTCTAGCGGCGACTATGCCGAGAAACCTGAACTGATCACTGAATAACGAAGAGGCCCAGATCCTAAGATCTGAGCCTCTTTTCTTAATTCAAATTCCGTCGAAGCCGACTTAGCCCATACGGATCAAATCATCGAATGCCGACAGGGCAGCAGTTGCCCCCGTTCCCATCGAGATGATGATCTGCTTATACGCCGTCGTACTGCAGTCACCCGCAGCGAAGACACCCTTCATCGAGGTCTGGCAGCGCGGATCAGCGACGATCTCTTTCATCTTGCTGAGTTCCAGCGTCCCATCCAACCACTCGGTGTTTGGCATTAAGCCAATGAGGATAAAGACACCGGACAGATCCAAGCTCTGCTCTTCACCCGTGACTCGATCTTTAAAGCGTAGGCGTTCTACCTTCGTAGACCCCTCAATCGCCAAGGTCTGAGCATTCGTGTGAATCGTCACATTGGCCTGTTCGCGGAGACGCTCCTGGAGTACCTGGTCCGCCTTTAGCTGAGGCAGGAATTCAAGCACGTGGACTTCACTACAGATACCCGCCAAGTCGAGAGCAGCTTCAACACCGGAGTTACCTCCACCGATGACTGCGACTTTTTTATCCTTAAACAGGGGACCGTCACAGTGTGGACAATAGGCAACACCCTTTGTCTTAAACTCTGTTTCACCCGGGATATTAATCAGGCGCCAACGGGCACCCGTTGCAATAACGAGTGTCTTCGAACGCAAGACCGCCCCAGAACTCAACTCGATATGAATCGGATACTCTTCGCCTTCGATGCGCTCAAGCTTGACAGCCTCTTCGCGATCGATCAGCTGAATATCATACTCATCCATGTGCGTCTTGAGGGCTTCAGCAAGCTTCGGTCCCTCAATGTATGGCGTCGCGATCAGGTTTTCGATACCTAGCGTTTCATTAACCTGACCACCGATCGTCTTCGCGACAAGTCCTGTGCGAATTCCCTTACGGGCCGCATAAATCGCAGCGGAAGCACCGGCCGGACCACCCCCGACGACCAGGACATCGAATGGCTCGACCTTAGATAGGTCTTCGCTACTCTGCTTCCCTGCAAGCTGATCGAGGATCTCAGCGAGGACCATACGGCCGCCCATAATCGATTCACCCGCTTCGAAAACTTGGGGAACAGCCATGACTTCTCGAGCCTCGGCCAGATCCTTAAACGTCGAGCCCTCGATCATCGTGTGGCGGATCTTCGGATTCAGAACCGCCATGATGTTAAGGGACTGAACCACCTCTGGGCAGTTATGGCAGCTGAGACTGACAAAAGTCTCGAAGTCATGAGCCTCTGAGATGCTCTTAATCCGAGCCACATCAGCGCCGGAAATCTTCGGAGCACGTCCAGCGACTTGGAGCAGGGCCAGAACAAATGAGGAAAACTCATGTCCGAGAGGAACCCCAGCGAAGATTACGCGCTCTTGGATATCCGCACTATTAATCGCAAATGAGGGTTTGAGTTCACGGTCTGTCTCAGTTATCGAAAGGCGATCATCCATAGCGACGATTTGCTCGATAAAAGATTTCAACTCCCGTGACTTTTCATCTTCCCCGAGGGAAAGGCTGAAACTCACCTCCCGCTCGAGGAGCGAGAGGTAAGTTTTAAGCTGATCTTTAATCGCTTGTTCTAGTTGCATGATTAAGCCTCTTAGATCTTACCGACGAGGTCGAGGGATGGCGCGAGGGTCTCTTCGCCTTCCTTCCACTTAGCAGGACAGACTTCACCTGGATGCTTGCGAATGTAGCGAGCCGCCTTAATCTTATCGACGAGCTGGCTGGCGTTACGGCCAATACCATCAGCGGTCACCTCAAAGGCTTGCACGACACCATCTGGATCGATGATGAAGGTACCGCGCTGAGCAAGACCGTTTTCGCCGATAACATCGAACATCGAGCAGAGCTGATGGGCCGGGTCACCGATCATCGTATACGTGATCGTGCTGATCTTCTCGGAGTGATCATGCCAGGCCTTATGCACGAAATGCGTGTCGGTCGAGCAGGAGAAAACCTGGCAATCAAGCTTGCCTAATTCTTCTGAGACATTCTGCAAATCCTCAAGCTCCGTCGGGCAGACAAAGCTGAAGTCCGCAGGATAAAAACACAAAACGGAGAAGTGACCCATGAGGTCGGCCTCCGTTACTTTTACAAATTCCTCGTTACGATAGGCATCGAGTTCAAATGATTCGATTTTTTTACCCACTAAAGACATATTAATAGTCTCCTTTCTCTTTCACTTCGACCACGTCGAAGTCTCTATGCATTTAAGTATAGAGCTTTGCTAGTTTTAAATGATTTTAAATTGCATGGATTTTGTGAACGTTCTGTTAACAAGCATTCGAATCTCTAGTTCATCGCCATTTTCAGCAATTTTCAAATCAAAGTAAAGCCAGAGAAATGACGTATTAAGGCTCTTGATCGCTCGGGAAAACGCCCCCGTAAGCTTGCTGTAGTGCATCTCTAGTTCTTAAGACGCGTTCAACATATTGTCTGGTTTCAGCGAAAGGAATGGCCTCAGGGATCAAATTGATTCCATCATGACTGTACTTCGCCTTCGTCAACCAAAAGTCAACATTACCAGGACCAGCATTATATGCAGCAGTTGCCGAAACCACATTCTGCTGATAATGCGTCAAGAGATAATCTAAGAGACAAGCTCCTAATTGAATTGAGTAGTCAGGATCACTGAGATCCTGCTTCTCAATTCCGGCTAAGGGAAGGAGCCACTCCTCACTCTCTGGCATGATCTGCATCAAGCCAACTGCACCTGCAGAAGAAATAACATCTGCACGAAAACTTGATTCTGTATGGGCGATGGCTGCAAGCAAAAAAGGGTCGACGGAATAGTGCTCAGCATACTTACTTAAACTATCCCGATACGTCACTGGAATCGTAACGCCGAAGAGGTCCTGCATGGGTTTTCGTTGTCGATAACGAATCGCTAGGAACACGAGCGTCAAAATAATGAAGAATAGTACTAGGAGGACCAGAACGCCCCCATGCCTCCGCTTCGACATCAGCGCTTCTCCTTAAACAAATTTCTTCAATGCTAACACGGCGCATACGACTCAGTCTTACTAAAGATATAATTCAATCCACTTGCTTGTGGAACTTGCAAAAGATAAGCTGTTTTCAGCGCCTTCATTTCTAGATTTTCAACTAAACTTAACGTAAGATGAACGGAAGTGAAATGAGAAAGGAAATACCCATGGATCTTAAAACCCGTTTATATGACAAACACCTCGAATTAGGTGGGCAGATGGTCTCGTATGCGAAGTACCAGATGCCAGTCCAGTACCCAGCAGGCATGCTCGCTGAACATATGGCTGTTCGCGAGGCTGCGGGTCTCTTTGATGTCTCCCACATGGGCGAGTTTCTCCTTGAAGGGGACCGTGCGCTCGAGGACTTGCAGCGCATTCTCAGTGCCAGCTTTTTGAAACTGGCCCCTGAACACGTACGTTACAGTCTCCTCTGTACCGAGAGTGGCTATTGCATCGACGATCTGCTCGTCTACCACCTGGAGAGTAATCGCTATATGCTGGTGGTAAATGCTGCCAATCATGAAAAGGATTACGAGCATCTCTGCAAACAGATTTCCCCCGAGACCAAACTGACTGATATCAGTGAGGCCTGTGGCTTAATCGCCCTTCAGGGTCCGAAGTCGAAGACGATTCTCGAGAAGCTGATTGATCCTGAGCTGCTCCCTAGCAAAAATTATACGTTTAAGGCGGATCTCGAACTCTGCTCTGCACGCGTTTTAATTTCACGCACCGGTTATACGGGTGAGTATGGATATGAAATCTATCACGACGCCAACGATTCACTGAAGCTCTTCGAGGCCATCCTCGAAGCTGGACACGATGAGGGGCTCCTGCCCTGCGGACTTGGCGCTCGTGATACACTCCGGCTCGAAGCAGGCATGCCCCTATACGGCCACGAGATGAGCGAAGAAATTAATCCATTTGAAGCAGGACTCGATTTTGCAGTGAAATTTAGCAAACCAGAATTTATCGGCCGCGACGCCCTCCTCGAGATGCAGGAGCCGAAGCGTAAACGTGTCGGCCTAAAAGTAACGAGCCGTGGTGTGCTCCGCGAAGAGATGCCGATTTTCTTGCCTAAGAGCGATGAGCAGGTCGGTGTGACGACATCTGGCACCTTCTCCCCCTGCCTGAAGACAGGTATTGCCATGGCACTCGTGGATCACGATAAAATAGATCTTGCTACAGCCTTCGAAGTCGAAGTGCGTGGCCGACGAATTCCAGTTGAAGTCGTCAGCCTTCCCTTTGTACACGGAAAAGAAGTTCAGTGCTAATAGCGTAATAAATTTTTGCGGGCCTAGGCCCAAGGAGGAACACAGTTATGAAATATACGAAGTCACACGAGTGGGTCGACTTTATTGAAGAGAAAAAAGTACGCATCGGGCTTAGCGCCCATGCCGTCCACCAACTCGGCGAACTGGTTTTCGTCAATCTTCCTGAGGTCGATGACGAGCTCGAAGCGGGCGAATCCTTCGGAGATGCTGAATCGATTAAGGCGGTAAGCGACATTTACAGTCCTGTAAGCGGGCGAGTCAGCGCAGTCAACGAGGAGGTCCTCGACAATCCCGCCCTTGTTAACGAAGCCCCTGAGTCGACCTGGCTCATCGAAGTCGAAGAAGTAAGTGAAAACGAAGAGCTCTTGGACGAGGCTGAGTATAAGAGCTTCTGTGAATCAGAAGCTTAAACCCATGGCCCCAAGTCGTCGACGTCTTGGGGCTTTTTTCTTGTAGATTTAGAAAGAGAGTCTTATGGGCAACTATTTACCTTCAACCCCAGCCGAGCGCCATGCAATGCTAGAGCGCCTCGGCCTCCAGTCGATGGATCAACTCTACCGCGATCTTCCAAAGTCGCTGCGGCTCAAGCATTTGGATCTGCCAGAGGGGAAGTCCGAACTAGAGTTGCGAGAAGAGCTTGAATCGCTCGGCGAAGAAAACCGTGTTTATAAGAAGATTTTCCGTGGTGCCGGGGCCTATCATCATTACATCCCTGCGATTGTAAATCAGGTGACGAGTAAAGAGTCTTTCATTACCGCCTACACCCCATACCAGGCTGAGATATCTCAGGGTGTCCTGCAATCCATTTTTGAATATCAGACGATGATATGTCGAATTACCGGTCTCGAGATGGCAAACGCTTCGCTCTACGACGGAGCTTCAGCTCTAGCCGAGGCGATCACGATGTGCCGCGCGAGGAAAAAAAATCGCTTCCTCCTCGCCGAAGCCTTTCATCCCATGTATCTCGAAACCGTCCTCACCTATTTCAAGCACGATGATCTCCAGTTTGAATACATTCCATTGAAGGATGGCCACAGTGATCTCGATTGGCTCGAGGCCCAAACGGGCGACGACATCGCCGCAATCGCCATGCCGCAGCTTAATTTTTATGGTCAAATTGAAGACTGCGCTCGGGTCGCCAAGTTCGCCCATGCGATAAAGGCAAAAATGATCATGGGCGTTCATCCGATTGCCGCGGCCCTCCTCCCATCGGCAGCTGAATGCGCTGCCGATATCGCCGTTGGCGAAGGGCAGCCCCTCGGACTTCCCCTCTCCTTCGGTGGGCCGTACCTCGGTTTTCTCGCATGCAAAGGCGATCTAATCCGCCAAATCCCTGGGCGCATCGTTGGCGAAACAACGGATAAAGAAGGTCGCCGAGCCTTTGTTCTAACCCTACAGGCTCGTGAACAACACATCCGACGCGAAAAGGCGGGCAGCAACATCTGCACAAACCAAGCCCTGTGCGCCCTCCGCGCTTCGGTCTACCTTGCCGCGATGGGACCCGACGGGCTCGAAGCAGCCGCTCTGCACTCCTATGAAAAAGCCCATCGTTTTGCAAAGGCGATTTCCGAAATTCCTGGTTTCGAAGTCCTCTATGGCCCAGAGTTTTTCAACGAATTTGTCGTCATCTCAGAGAAGAGTAGCGAGGAGATCGAAAACAAACTTGCCAAACGCGGGATTCTCTCAGGCCTGCCCCTCAATACGAGCTATAAGCAAAGGCTTGGCCTAGAACACTTCAGTCCAGAAATTGAAGCATCGGAGAAAACAGCGATGCTCTGGTGTCTGACCGAAATGAACAGCGATGAGCAGATCGATGAAGTGATCAGCATTTTAAAGGAGGCCTAAGTAATGAAATTAATATTTGAACGTAGTCAGGCCGGCCGTAAGCTGAGTCTCTTACCCGAAGTCGATCCAAAGAGCTGCCAACTCCCGGAAAAGTTCCGTCGCGCAGAGCACATCCGACTCCCCGAGCTCTCTGAGACGGAGATCAGCCGCCATTACTCTGCACTTGAGCGGCGTGTCTTTGGCGTTAACCAGGGATTCTTCCCCCTCGGTTCATGTACGATGAAGTACAATCCGAAGATCAACGACGAACTCGCTTCCCTGCCGAGTTTCACTGGCGTCCATCCCTTACAGAGAAGCCAGGAGATTCAGGGCTGTCTCAAACTACTCGCCCGTCTCGAAGAGCGACTTTGTAAACTACTCGCGATGGATGCGATGACCTTTCAACCCGCAGCTGGAGCCCACGGTGAATTTACTGCCCTCCTGATGATGAAGGCCTACCACCTCAGCCGTGGAGATGAGAAACGCAATAAGATCCTGATTCCCGATGCGGCTCACGGGACCAATCCAGCCTCAGCAGCGATGGCTGGTTTTAAGGTCGTTAACGTGCCGTCGGATGCAAAGGGCTATGTCGACCTCGAGGCCCTAAAATCTCTCGTCGGTGAGGATACAGCAGGCCTAATGCTGACCAACCCCAATACCCTCGGGCTATTCGATCCAAATATCGAAGCCATTACAGAAACGATTCACGCCGCTGGCGGTCTGAATTATTATGATGGCGCCAATCTGAATCCGATTATGGGGCAGGTCCGGCCTGGTGATATGGGCTTCGACCTCGTTCACCTCAATCTTCATAAGACGTTCTCGACCCCTCATGGTGGCGGCGGCCCTGGTTCAGGTCCCGTCGGCTGTGTCGAAATCCTCAAGCCCTTCCTCCCCCAGGGGCAGCCGATTGACTGTGGCGATGCCTATGAACTTGCAAACAGCTCTAAGAGCATCGGAACCGTCCGATCCTTTTATGGGAACTTTCTCGTCGTCCTGCGCGCCTTTGCCTATGTCGAACTTCTCGGCGCTGAGGGCATCCGCGAAGCCTCAGAAACCGCTGTGCTCAACGCCAACTATCTCCAAGAGGGGATGCGAGCCGCGGGATTCCAAACGGCTCACGAAGGGGCCTGCATGCACGAATTCGTGCTCAGCCTCGCCGATTTGAAAAAGAATTATGGCGTCAGCGCCCTCGACTTTGCAAAGGCCCTCCAAGATGAGGGGATGCATCCACCGACAATGTATTTCCCGCTAATCGTTTCGGAAGCCCTAATGGTCGAACCGACCGAAACAGAGTCTCCAGAAATGCTGGACCACGTCATCGAAGTCTTCACCCGCCTGCGGAAATTGGCTGAGACCAATCCAGAAGCGCTTAAGTCAACTCCGAAGACAACGGTCATCAGTCGACCCGACGAAGTCGAGGCAGCGCGCCATCCCATTGTTCAATATCAAGAAGACTAAGTGTTCAGGGCAGCTTCAGCTGCCCTCTTTTATCTATGTGAGGTGTTATGAAATACGATTTAATGATCATTGGTGCGGGCCCAGCAGGCTATACCCTCGCGGCGTCAGCAGCTGCTGCGGGTTTGTCGGTTCTGGTCTTTGAGAAATCCAAACTCGGAGGGACTTGTCTAAATCGAGGCTGTATTCCTACGAAAACCTATCTGGCTATTACCGACCTCCTCCCCTCCTGTAAGAAATTTTTAGATGCTGGACTTAAATACGAGGACCTAAGTTTTGATCTGGCGGCCCTCTTAAAATATAAGGATGACGTCGTCACTCGACTTCAGACACAGATCGAAGCCCTATTTAAAGCCCACAAAGTCGAGGTCATCGCGGCCGAAGCTAAACTCATTTCAGGCCATGAGATCGAGGCGAGTGGGCAAGTTTATAAGGGCGAACGAATCGTCATCGCCGCCGGTGGCAAGCCGACTGTCCCCGCGGTCTTCGCTGAGGCCTATAAAAACAGTAAGCGGATAGTGACCAGTGATGAACTCCTAGACCTCGAGGCGGGAGACTACTTCAAGTCCGAAATGAAACGTGTCGCCATCATTGGCGGTGGCATCATCGGGGTCGAATTCGCCCAGATTTTTTCAAATCTAGGTGCCGAAGTCTCGCTCTTCGAAGCAATGCCTCGACTACTGATGCGCATGGACTCCGATATTTCAAAGACCCTCGAGCGCAATTTCAAATTAGCCAAAATCAAGGTGGAAAAGAATGTGCAAGTCCTCGATCTGCTCGACGAGGGAGAAGAGGTCCAGATCCATTATCAGAAGCAAAAAGCCAATGCCACGGTCGAAACAAAGGCCTTCGACCTCGTCCTCATTGCAATCGGGCGGAGATCTGAGGTCGAGAGTGTCCTCGGATAAAATCTCGAGCTCGAGACCGAGGCGGGTCATGTGCTCTGAAATCAATATTTCCAGAGCTCAATCGACTCCGTCTATGCCATCGGTGATATCCGTCACGGAAGTCAGGGCCTCGCCCACTCCGCTGAGGCCGAAGCTGCGATCTTCCTCGCAGAACTCCTCGGAAAAAAGCAGGAAATCGAACTCATGGCCACGCCCTCCGCGGTCTACTGCCAACCTGAAATTGCCACAGTCGGACTCAGTGAAGAGGCAGCCAAGTCAATCGATCCTGATGCCTGCGCAGTACAGGCATCGACGATTAGTAATGGCAAGAGTCTGCTCGAACGCTCCGAGCGAGGCTTCATTAAACTCATTTACAGTCAATCAAGCCGGCGTTTTCTCGGCGCCTCCCTCTACTGCATGCGCGCCTCGGATCTGATTTCCGAACTCGCCCTGGCCCTCAGCCGCAAGCTCAGCATCGATGAGCTAAAGGCAAACATCCGGCCTCATCCGAGCTATAGCGAATTGATCAGCGAGGCACTCCACCAAGTTCCCTGGCCAGAAGCCTAAAGCCAAAACGAAAAAGGCGCCGACAAGAGTGGCGCCTTTTTTAATTCAAAAAAACAAACAACGAACTAAAGATAGAGCGCCTCAAGTCCATGAATCGCCTCGGTGATCATCTGACAATGGGGCGCTTCTAATCCCAATTCAGCAGACTTACGTGCAACATAACCATTGAGGAAATCGATTTCAGTTGGACGTCGTTTTTGGCGTAGATCCTGATGCATCGAGGGATAGTGCTCTCCGACAGCTGACGATTTCTGATAGAGATCGAGAATTTCGTTAGAAATTTTCTTGGGCCAGAGTTTCGTTCCTTGGGCCTGGGCAAGGGCTGCGAATTCACGGACCACAGCTTCGACGAGCGCCTCAATCCCTGGGACCTTCGAAAGACCATGAATATTACAATCGAAGAGCGTACAAAAGGCATTCGTCGTCCCGTTGATACAGGCCTTTTTCCAAATCGCCTTAAAGACATCATCTGAAGCATGTGTAGGAATACCCGCATAATTCAGCTCAGCGACAATATTCCCACAACGAATCATATCGCCCGAGATACTCTGGATCTCAGTCTTGCCAAGACTATGACAACAGACGCGGCCGGCTTCTGGCAAGGAGGCTGAAAGCGTCGTCACGCCGATAAAGATATTTCGCTCAGCAACATATTTCTTTAGGGTATCTACGTGACCAAGACCGTTTAAGAGACAGAGGACCTGGGTTCTCGCTCCGAGGATTCCAGTAATTCCTGCCAAGGTCTCCTCGAGCTGCATGGATTTGCAAAATAGGATGATGAGATCCACCTCACCGCGCGCTTCTTCAGGACGGTTGGCATGCACATGGTGGACGTCGGCTGAATCTTCGCGGCCAAAGCGAAGGCCACCATTGTTCAGCGAATCAATTTGCTCCGCCCAGTGATCGAGAAAAACGACGGGATCCCCCGTCTTCATCAGTTTATATCCGAAACAACTTCCCATGGCACCGGATCCAGCAATATATACGCGCATGTAATGAACGACTCCCATCCTCTTTGAAATAGCTTACGCCTGATCTTGACTTGCTTGACCCTAACACTATACGGGTATCTGAAAAAATCACGGGTTGGATCGGTACAGGCTGGAAAATTTTCTTTAGCCTGAGCTATAAAAACACAGAGATGAGCTGCGTAAACCATCCACTGAGCGCTGGAAGATGAGCATCACTATAGCTAAAATCGATGGATTTCCTGGTCCAGAACCCAAAGCGCCGATTGGCCAGGAACCCGATGACAAGAGCCATGGTATTCATAGCTGAACTCCGACTCACCACGGTTAATCACACAGAGGGCATAGGACGCACCTCGAATCCGTCGCCCAAACTGATCCTCACCGGCCTTAGAAAAGCGTTGGAAGACATAACAATCCCCCGCAGCATAGAGCCCCTGGTAATAGCCAGTTTGAAGAATCGTGTTGGCCATGCGAAGGGCCGCCATCTCGCGGATTGCGGACTGCATGGGATCGCCCGGATTAATCTGATCCGCGGGGAAGGTCTGACGGTTAAATGGATCGCCATAGCCCTCCATAAGCAACTCATCGCCATAATAAATCGCTGGCATGCCTGGATAAGCGAGCTGCAGCGCCGCTGCCAGGATAAAACGCGTACGAGCCTGCTGCCGCTGCTTAAATGAGAGGCGCAAGACCGACTGACGAGCTCGATCACCTGGATCAGGATCCCCCGCCACGGCAGTTGCAAAACGGGCCGTGTCGTGCGAAGAGAGGAGGTTCATCGAAACAGCGAAGAACTCCGGTGGGTAATTTTCGCGAATACTCTCGAGTCGATCGTGAAGTTCATTCGCCGCGATCTCATTGCGAAAAAAGCGCAAGAGGGCATCCCGAAATGGATACCCCATGACTGAATCGTGTGTGCGACCACCGATAAAATCCCGATAATGACCGTAGGAAATCTTATTGGATGCATCCTCCCAGACCTCGCCGAGGATGAGGGCCTCTGGATTCTCCTCCTTCACTGCACTGCGCAGATCACGGATAAAGTCATCTGGCAATTCATCCGAAACATCCAGGCGAAATCCAGAGGCACCGAGGCGCAGCCAGTGGCGCAGAACCCCGAGGTCGCCCAGCATATACTCGCGGTAATTAAGATCATTTTCATTCACCGAAGGTAATTCAGGGAAGCCCCACCAACAGTCATAACTGAGATCATTGCGTCCCAAATTCTCGAAGCTATACCACGAAAAATAGTCTGAAATCCCCTCGCCCATCGCATCCTGATAAGCACCAGTCGTCTCGAAGCGCCCATACTTATTAAAATAGATCGAATCGGCTCCGGTATGACTCATCGCGATATCGAGAATGATTGAAATATTACGGACTGCCGCATCGGCACAGAGGCGCTGAAAACTCTGATTATTCCCGAGGAGCTGATCAACGACCATATAATCCGCCGCATCATAGCGATGATTCGATCGCGCCTTAAAAATTGGATTCAAGTAGAGTACCGAGACCCCTAGTTCCTGAAAATAGTCGAGGGACTCACGAATGCCCTCAAGACTGCCACCAAAAAAGTCGAGAGCGAGATAGCCGCGACCCCCGAGGCCTCGAAAATCAACGGGCTCCGAAAAATCGCGGTGGATAATCCGCTCTGGATCCGCCCCCAGGGCCTCTAGACGCTTCTCCCAGTCGGCATCCCTGGCAAAACGATCTGGAAAAATCTGGTATAAAATCTTCCCCTTAAAGGAATCAGGACTCTTACTCTCCGGATCATAAAGCGTGATCTGAAATGGCTTGCGCTCTTCATCGCGCTGTTCATAAAAGGGCGCCTGCTTAGAAATATAAGCCTCTCCCGAGTAACCCGGGGAATTCAAAACGTAGAGGACCTCGCCACTACGCATGCATAGTCGGAAACTGTAATAGAGCAGTCCTCGACTGGCTGGGACTCGCAGTTTCATGTGATATTCGTAGGCACCCTGCGGACATCTTGGAATGCTTTTTTTCTCAGAAGATGGCTTAAGTCGACTCGCTCCCCCCATGAATTCGCGAAGACCATAGACATAGTCTAGATATACTCGCTCTGGCAGCTCCTCGCTATCGAGGAAGAGGGAGAGATCAACATAGGAATTCTCCGCCGCTGCACCAAAGGGACTCCGGCAGTAACTGTCGCGGCTATTGTGATAAATCTGCATGCAATCCTCTTTCACAAGCTTCTTGACCCAGCAATAATAGCAGAAAGCCATAGGAGGCTCACCCTAATCCAGCGCATTGGGAAAAACAAAAGCTCCGCCATGGCGGAGCTTAAACTACATAGGTACGGGGCATCCTATCCAATCAGATCGTGATAGCGCTGGATATAAGCCTCAGCAGAACGGGTCCAACTGAAGTCTTCGGACATCGCAGTTTGTACCAAATGCTCCCAGATCTTCGGATCCTCGGAGCGATAGATCTCGAGGGCGCGATTGGTCGTAAAGAGAAGTTCATGGGCATTGATATTTGCAAAAGAGAAGCCTGTCCCCTCACCCGTGTACTGATTGTATGGAATCACGCTATCTCGCAAGCCACCCGTCTCACGAACGATCGGAATGCTACCGTAACGCATGGCGATCATCTGCGAGAGGCCACAGGGCTCGAAAAGCGAAGGCATCAGGAAGAGATCACTGGCCGCATAGAGTCGATTCGAAAGTGCTCGATCAAAGAAGATGCAGGCACGGAAACGGTCTGGATAGCGCGCTTCGAGACGGCGGAGAGCCTCCTCATAGTGATACTCACCAGTGCCCAAGACCACCATCTGAATGTCCTGACTCATCAGTTCTTCAGCGATGTGGAGGAAGAGGTCAAGCCCCTTTTGCTCGACAAGCCGAGTGATCATCGAAAGCAGGGGGCGCTTCGAAACATCGAAGCCCAGCTCGCGCTGGACGGCTTCCTTACACGCAGCCTTACCAGACTTGGCCGTTTTCACACTGTAGTTCTGTGGTAATTCAGGATCCGTTTCAGGATTGTAGTGTTCGACATCAATCCCATTAAGTATTCCATGGATCTTATGAGAGAAGGATCTTAGGACCCCCTCGAGGCCTTCGCCGTAATAATCGTTGAAGATTTCCTGGGCATAGGATGGGGATACGGTCGTGACCTCATCCGCATAGACGATCCCCGCCTTCATCATATTCGGGACGCCATCTTTTAGGACACCATATTCCGTCAGATAGGAGTTCGGCAGATCACAGAAGTCAGCAATTCGCTCGAGACCATGGATTCCCTGGTAGCGAAGATTGTGGATGGTGAATACCGTCTTCAACTTCTCGAGGTAACCATAGGGACGATAATGGGCATCGATGAGGCAGGGAATCAGCCCCGTCTGCCAGTCGTTACAATGGAGAATATCAGGACTGAAGTCCATCGGCAGACCGATAACTTCGAGAACTGCTCTCTGGAAGAAACAAAAGCGCTCGATATCAAAGGCGTAGTCTTTATAAATCTCCTCATGACCAAAGTAATATTCATTGTCGATGAAATAATAGGTCACGCCATCGCGTTCGAGGCGAAAGAGTCCTGAATAGAGGGAACGCCACCCCATGCGGATCATCGACCAGCGGACAAACTGTAACTCTGGCCCAAATTTCTCACGAACACAGCGATAGAGGGGCAGAATAACACGTGCGTCGATTCCTTTTTGGACGAGGAACTTAGGTAAGGCCCCCATAACGTCGGCTAAGCCACCCGTCTGAGCAAATGGAGCCACCTCACTGGCGACAAAGAGTATTTTCATCGTTTCGTTCGCTTGCTGCGTGATCTTGTCGTAAGCCTCCATTAGACGATCGCTCCTTTCCCTATGACCATAGGATACTGTTCCTGTCCGATCAGCTTAATGCCAGGACGGATAATGCAATTTTTATCGATGATAACATTCTCAAGTTCACACGCTTCAGAAATGTAGGTATTCTGGAAAACGATGCAGTTTTTCAAACGGGCCGACTTAGCGACTGTCACGCCGCGGAAGAGCATCGAGTGGCGAATCTCCCCATCGATGAGACAGCCATCACTAATCATCGAATCTTGAACGTAGGCATCAGCAGTATAGATTGTCGGCGCCTCATCCTTTACCTTCGTGTAGACGGGACAACTACCATGATAAAGGGCCTCCTGATAGCGCTCCTCGAGCGAGAGCATCGTCGATCGGAAATACGAAGCGATATCGTTAATGTACATAACGGGGGCACGGTACTCAAAACCGCGCACATCGAGATGATCACACTGACGCAGCAGATAAGCTAAGGTGAAGACATTAAGCCCACGGCTGATCCCCTCACTGATGAGGTCTACAAAACGCTGACGACGAATGACGATTACACCGAGGCTCCGATAATCACTGACGGGTCGAGCCGGATTCTGGTAAACCGACTTCACTCGCAACTGACGATCCATATCGAGGATTAAATTCGGCTCACCGCCCTCGCTACCATCGCGGTTAAAGAGAACGGTAATATCGGCGTCACTCTCCTCATGAGCTCGGATCATATCGTTATAGGTCATCGTCATCAGGACATCCGAGCGCGTGATCACCATGTATTCCTGACTGGCATGGCGGAAAAAGTGGAGGATGGCGAGGAGGTCGTCGGCTTCTCCCGTATAGGTGTCGGTACTGATATAGGGTGCGAGAATCGAGAGCCCCTGATTCTTACGATCCAAATCCCAGGGACTTCCAGTTCCGAGATGATCCATGAGGGACTTATATTTCGTGAATGTAGAGATTCCGATCGTATTGATCCCGCTGTGAACCATGTTCGAAAGATTAAAGTCGATGAGGCGGTAACGCCCACCAAAAGGAATCGCCGATAGCGCACGCGGTCGGGTCAACTCACCGAGGAGAATTTTAGGATCATCTGCCAAGATCAGACCAATGGCTTTTGAAATCATGATGGCCTCCTTACCAAACGTTGTGAATTTCTTCGATCACATTCTTCGATGGATCGAGATGGGGCAATAAGTCGACCATCGCATTGCCTGGAACTTGGACATTTGCTTTGATCGTGAGACCATGGTTGAAGACCGTGATCCCCTCTGTGCAATATTTATTGATGTAGGGGTTGTCTGGCTCTTCGATAAAAGCACCTGCTGCAACCCCATCAGAGATGTGTGTATATAGGCCTACGATGCATTTCTCGAGATGACAATTTCGTCCGATGTGAGCGCCAGGCATAAGAACACAATCTTTTACGACAGCCCCCTCTTCGACGACAACGCTATGGCCTAGGATCGAATGCGATACCTCGCCATAGATTCGGCAACCATCGGTCATGCACGAACTCTTAACGCTGGCATTTTTTGCAATGAAGTGGGCGGGTTTAACTGGATTTCGCGAATAGATGCGCCATTCGGGATCGCGGAAGTTAATCTCGTCTGGGTGATCGAGAAGATCCATATGGGATTCCCAGAGACTCGATATCGTACCGACATCCTTCCAATAGCCGGAGAAACGATAAGCCTGTACCTTCATTCCCTTAGAGATTAGCATCGGGATAATATTCTTACCAAAGTCATGGGATGACGAACTATCATCGTTATCCATGATCAACGAACGACGCAGCTGTGGCCACGAGAAGATGTAGATTCCCATCGAAGCGAGATTGCTCTTCGCATTCGCTGGTTTCTCCTCGAACTCGACAATCCGATCGGTCTCATCAGTATTCATAATGCCGAAGCGGTAGGTCTCAGACCACGGCACCTCAAGTACGGCAATCGTGCAATCCGCCTTAGAGGCCAGGTGGGTTTCAAGCATCGCCTCATAGTTCATCTTGTAGATGTGGTCGCCCGAGAGAATGAGGACATAATTTGGATTGTAGTTGTCGATGAAGCCAATATTCTGAAAAATCGCGTTCGCCGTATTCGTATACCAATCGCTACCGTCGATATTCTGATAAGGAGGCAGAATAAAGGCACCACCATTATTACGATCGAGGTCCCACGGATGACCATTGCCAACATAGGTGTTCAACTCGAGGGGCTGATACTGTGTCAGAACCCCAACCGTATCAATCCCTGAATTCGTGCAGTTACTCAACGGAAAATCGATTATTCGATAGCGGCTGCCAAAGGGAATCGCTGGTTTTGCCATCGTGTTGGTCAAAACCCCCAGACGCGAGCCCTGGCCCCCCGCCAGGATCATTGCAATCATTTCCTTCTTGGCCATAGATACCTCCTACAGGACGCGAAACAGCAGGATCACTGGCTCTAACGCGTATTTTGTTCATATTATATCGTTATTTCACGTTTTTTCTAGCAAGAAAAAGCGAATTGCACAAACAAAATGTGTTGTTTCTCCCGATTATCTTCAGCTGGCCTGAGATTTCACGGTGCATAAAGGCTCTAGCTGTCTAGTTAAAACTTGATCTCAAGCCAGACCATCTGGAATTCGCCCAGCGATTCCGCTAGAGTATCGTTTTACTCAATGATTCTCAGCTCTCGTCTGGGGCCAATTTGTCCCACAATCACACAGCTTAGTCGAGGTCTACATGCCAGGAACGAAGTCTAAAAGCAAAGAACTAAATCTCCTCGAGGGGGATATTCTCTCGAGCATCTTCCGCCTTTCAGCCCCGATCATGCTCGGGGCTCTCCTCCAGACTGTTTATACGATGACCGATATGTTCTGGGTCGGTCGCCTCGGCGACCTCGAAGTCGCTTCGGTTGGAACCTGTGGCATGATCCTCTGGTTTACCCAGGGACTTCTCAACGCCCCCAAGGTGGGTGGACAAGTGTTCACGGGGCAGAGTCTTGGAGCTCAACAGCTAAAATCCGCAAGAAAATACTGCCGTAACTCACTTCAGTTAACGGCCCTCTTCAGTCTCGCCATCTCCCTCGTCCTCCTCATCGGACGCTACCAAGTCCGGGCCATCTTTGACTTTAGTAACCCAGTAACCCAGGCGAGCTTCATGGATTACTACCTGGTCGTCATCGGCGGCCTCATCTTTACAGCCCTGCCGCCGATGTGTGCCTCCCTCCTCACCGCTTCCGGTGACACGCGGACTCCCTTTATCGTCACCCTGATCGGATTGGGAACCAATATGCTCCTCGATCCACTGATGATCCTCCACTTTTCCTGGGGCGTTCGAGGGGCAGCGATCGCAACCATTTGCTCACAGGCTCTACAGGTATTCATCTACTATCTCTACATACACCGCCGTGAACTCTTCACGAAGATGCGCCCCCTCTCCCTACTGGACTCAAATGCCTGTCGAGAGATCCTCAAACTCGGTGCGCCCTCTTCCCTGATGAACATCTTCTATGCAGGAACCAGCATCGCCCTCGCCCGAATCGTCTCGGGATTTGGCGATATGGCAATTGCAGGACAGCGCATCGGCACCAACGTCGAGAGTATTTCCTACTCTGGCGCCGAGGGTTTCGCCCTCGCCCTCTCCGCCCTGCTTGCACAGAACTATGGAGCCAAACAGTATCGTCGCAGTCGAGAAATCTATCGAAAGGGACTATTCCTCATCTTCCTTTTCTCCTGTTTTACCAGTTTCCTCCTCTTCTTCTTCGGACGTAATTTTGCTCAATTGTTCCTAAGCCAACCTGAATCGATTGAACACTGCAGCAACTATCTTCGTATCCTCAGCTACAGTCAGCTCTTCATGAATCTAGAGATTATCCTCGTCGCCGCCTTCGCCGCATTGGGCAATACCTTTACCCCAGCCGTAATCGTCACCTTCATCATGTTCTTGCGCGTTCCGATCGCCTACTTCCTGTCGCGCACGAATCTAGGCGCGACGGGTATCTGGTGGTCAATCTCAGGCACCTCGATGATGAAAGGTGCGATTCTCTATCTCATCTTTGATCAGTTCCAGCGCCGCCGCTTACGGGAGCCGTTCTAATGTCATATCCAATTCCCAACTATGATTTCAAAAAAGCACTGTCCTATCCCTGCCATTACCACGCCCCTGAATTGCTCAGTGATTTTCAGAAACTCGCACTCGATCCCGACTCTCCCCTATTTCGTGATGCCCCCTGGTCTGAGGATTTTCAGGACATCGAAGGCGAAAATAAAGCCAAGCCTCGCTTTCGAACTCGCTTTAAGGCGGTATGGACTACGACAGGGATTTACTTCCTGGCCCTCCTCGAAGGTGAGGAAGTCTGGGCCTACGTCGAAACCCACGACGGCGTGATCTTCCAAGATAACGACTTTGAAATCTTCATCGACCCAGACGATGACAGTTGCGCCTACATCGAGTTCGAAATCAATGCAAAAAACGTTGTCTGGGACCTCCTCCTCACGCGTCCCTATCGCAATCGCGGACTGGCACTCAACTCATTTGAGATCAAAGGCCTGCAGACGCGGACGCAGGTCTTCTACCGCGAGGATGGGCGGGCCCGTGACTGGCGCTGCCTCGTCTACATCCCCTTTCGCAGCATTGAAGAAGTCTGTCAGGGACGCTTCAAGCTGCCAAACAGCAGCCAGCGCTTTCGGATCAACTTCTCACGAGTTCATTGGAATACTGAGATTAAAGACGGCCACTACCAGAAACTAAGAGCTAGCGATGGCAAAATCTTGCCCGAAGAAAATTGGGTCTGGAGTCCTCAGGGACTCATCAATATGCACTATCCGGAGATGTGGGGCTGCTTCATCTTTTATGACCAAGAGGGAAACCCCATCGGAGATCCCCTCTTCCCCAATCAGTCAGATCTCGAGCGTTTCCTACTGCGGCAGATTTGGTACGAAGCCCAGAAAATCTATGCGAGCGAAGGCCAATTCCGACTCAGCCTCGAAGATCTCCAGGGAAAAGACTGGATCCTCCCCCTCGACCCCGCCGCCGTCGAGCTCCATGCCGACGGAGAACACCTACTGATCGCACTCAAGGGGCAGTCTTCTACTTGGCTCGAAATCGACCGCGAAGGTGAGATCCGTCATCGCGCCTGAGACGTCAAACGGCGGTAAGCCGCCGAAATGGCGATGACCTCCTCCTCAGTCGTAACGACATGCCCCATTTCACTTAAGACAGTCAATCGCACGCTCTTAAGCCGTTTCAAGTTCTCAATGAGATGAAGTGGACAGAGCTGGTCGAGGGCACCGTGAACAATTTCAGTCCGAGGCCAGGTCTCTCGCAGGTCCCAGAGGGCCTTTGGAATCTTCCCCTCTTCCATAAAACAGGCAGAGCGCATGTAGTGCCAGAATAATTCAAGTGACTCCAGCTCAGCGGCCTCAAAACTGCGCTGATCGGCCTCGCTCATCTCCGCTTCAAGTAAGTCCAGTCCCCAGAATTTGCGTAGATTGAGCGGAGAAAGCAGGGCCAACTCATAGGCTTTATAACTACGCATCGCAGCGCATTTCAAAGCTATATCAGAGCTCGATAAAGCGGCCTCAAGTCGCCCCATCAGCATCGCCGCATCGACAGCATCTACATCACTGCATAAGGCAGCAGGTAAGGCATAGGGGCGAATATCGAGGGTCTGCGTCAACCCCTCGAGTTCTAGACGAAATCGTTGGTACTCTGGACTTCTAGGGCGGGCGAGGCCCAGCTTCGAAAATGGGGCAATAATCTCTGCGGCCGTCGCCATAAATACGGATCGCAAGCAAAAACCTCGAACTCGACTGGGAGCCGCTATGCCAGTGATGAGAGCGAGGCAGGCCCCCCATGATGAAGCGAAAAAGTAGGCGGATTCAATCCCCAGGGCATCGAGAACTGCGAGGGCATCTCCCATGAGATCCTGCGTCTGATTTGCTTCGAAGCGCTCCTGACATCGGGACATCCCACAAGCTCTCTGGTCAAAGCGGATGACAAAATCGTGTTCTGGATTGAAATAGCGCAGCGAAGACTCCGATGAAGCATCTCCAGGTCCACCGTGAAACAATAGAACCGGGGTCTTCGAGGCTGAGCCGTGCGCCGCATAATAAATTACATGACCATGATCGCGCTCAATAAATCCCGAACGCCGCTCCTGGGTCTGCCATCGATCCACACAGCTCATCTTCATCTCCTGTCCTTTAGCGAATTATCTGTCTCGGGATCCTATCATAATTGCCAATCAGCGTCTAAGTTAGCTGCACGATAAGAGGATTGCTTTGATCAATCGAGAAGAACTTAGAGACTGGAATCCATGCCTCGGGCATGCGATAATCGAAGCGCTTGGAGGAGGTTCCCATGAGTTTAGTTATTATCAGTGGAATGAGTGGTGCTGGTAAGTCAAAAGTCGTCCAGAGTCTCGAGGATATGGCCTTCTTTTGCGTCGATAATGTCCCGCCACAACTGATGCCCAAATTTGCGGAACTACTCCAGATGAGCGATTGCCCAGTGCAGAAGATGGCCCTCGTCGTCGATGCCCGGGGAGGTCGCCTCTTCTCCGATTTCATTAAATCCTTCGATGAGTTGAAACAGCTTCATAACGACGTGCGACTCCTGTTTATCGAAGCGGATGACGAGGTCCTCTTACGACGGTATAAAGAACAGCGACGCCGCCATCCGCTCGCAAGTCGCTGTAAGAACAATCTCAGTGAGGCAATCGCCGAGGAGCATAAACTGCTTAGTGCGATTCGCCAACGTGCTGATTTTATCGTTGACACCTCTCAAACAAAGGTATCCCAGCTACGTCAACGAATCCAGGAGATGTTTTCACAGGATCTCGAATGCCGCCTATTCCTCCGCTTTATCAGTTTTGGATTTAAAAATGGCTTACCCAAAGAGGCCGACCTGGTCTACGATCTGCGTTGTCTCCCGAATCCGTTCTATATTAAGCCCTTGAAGAATAAGACGGGCTGCGACCAAGAAGTCTTCGACTACATCTTCAACTCCGAGGTCAGTGAACAGTTTTACACAAAAATCCGAGACTTCATCGACTTCGGCTTAAAATATTATCAGCAGGAAGGGAAGCAGGAACTGGTCGTCGCTTTTGGCTGTACGGGGGGAAAACATCGCTCTGTGGCGATGGCGGAACGCTTCTACCGCGACTACAGTGCCTCAGCACACCCCTGTACCCTGTTTCACCGCGATATAGAAAAGGACCAGTTCCTCTAAATGCTTTCCATGGATCAGACGCTTTCTAGCCTCTCGGCCAAGAACTGGGATCTCGTAATCCTCGGGGCGGGGCCTGCAGGACTCTATACGGCCCTCGAATTGAAACGGCTCCGCAGCCGCGCGCGGATTCTACTCGTCGATCGCCTCCCTCGCATCGGTGGCAAGCTCCGGTATACAGGCGGTGGGCGCTGTAATCTATCCCAGGCCCTCGATCGCGAGGCACTCGTCCAGGCCTTTGGTAAATCGGGTCGCTTCCTCTATCCGGCTTTTAAGCAACTGGACCCAGCGGCTCTTCGAAACTCTCTGCATAGCTATGGAATCTCAACGCTCATCGACAGCGAAGGGCGGATCTATCCTCGCTCTCAATCTGGACTCGAGGTCGAGGCCAGTTTTTCCGAAGCCATCCGCCGTGCTCAAATCGACCTCTGTTTAAATACAGAGATTCGTTCGATTCATATGGAAAATGAAAACTACGTCCTCCAGAGTGCAGGAGGTGACGAAATCTGCAGTCGGCGCCTCGTCCTCGCATCGGGTTGCCCTGCGGGGAAGTCGGCGAAATCAGCGCCCCTATCAATTTGCCACGTCGGCGCCCTGAGTCTCAAGCTTAATCTCGTCCAACTGCAAGCGGCCCTCGCTGCCCTCGAGTCAGAGACCGTTAAATCATGGAAGCTAGCTGGCATCAGTCTCCCGCGAGTGCGCATCCAGTACCGTCCCCCAAAAGGGGCGAAAATTACCGAAGAAAACGCGATTCTCTTTACGCACCGTGGTCTCAGCGGTCCCGCGATCTTAAATCTTTCACGCCATCTGCTAGCGGGGATTGAAATTCTGTGGAGGATTGACATCTTTCGTGAGCCGAGATCAAGCGGCTCTGATTCTAGCGATCCAGGCCTTCCGAAACGACTCGTCCGCGCCCTCATCGACGAACGGGGACTCGATCCCCACCGGCTCGTCATTAATGATCTTCGAGTTCCTGACATCTCGTCCGGAATGCAGTGCCGTGGTGGCATCTCTCTAAAAGACTTGGATCCTCAGTCATTTACGATCAAGTCGATGCCAGGCCTCTATGCAGTCGGAGACCAAGTTGATCTGTGGTGGCTTTAACTTACATCTCGCCTTTGCAAGTGCCAGACTTGCCGCCCTCGATATTGCTCGCAGTCTCCCGGCCTAATGTGTCAGCTGATGTACCCAGCGGTATCGTCTGAGCACGATAAAGACTGGAATACACTTAAAGAGCTGATCGAAGCGCAGGAAGAAATACACCCAGCCAACATCTAATTTCCAGGTAAAGGCAGCCAAAGCCGCAAGCGGGATCGACAGGACTAGAACGTAGGCAATATCGTTAATCATCGAAAAATAGACGGCACCACCCGCACGCATCACCCCGGTTAAGATCGGCAACTGGTACGAACAGGCGATCATCGCAGGTAGTGATATCCACAGGAATCGACGGGTCAGGGCCAAGGCCTCTGGACTGAGCTCTGTGAAAAAGATCGGGACCAAAGGCATGCATATCAAGAGTATGACGGCAAAGAAACAGCCTGCAATCAGAATAAAGACCTGCAAACTCCTCATCTGAGGACGCAGTTGATCCAGACGCCCCGAACCGATCTGCTGGCTAGTTAAGACCGCTGCGCCGTCGCGAAGGCCATAGATGCCGACCGAGAGCATCTGACCGAGGGAGTTGGCGACAGTGACTGCCGTAACAGCAGTTGCACCGAGGCGCCCGACGATGGCGCCCTGGATGGCGAGATTGACGCCCCAAAACATATCCCCTGCCAGGATCGCACTGCCGTAGCGGAAGTAATCCCTGAGAAGACGCCAGCGGATGCGAACCCTCAGGGTTTCGATGAAGCGGAGTTTCAAGCGACGGTGGTTGCTGAAGTAGAGCATCATGCTGAATTCAACAATGCGAGCGACTAAGGTCGCGTAGGCTGCGCCGGGCAAACCGAGGCCAGTCCAAAATCCCCCCTGCGGGAAAATTAAAAGATAGTTCAGCACAGCGTTAATAAGAAAGGCCGTCAGCGATGCATAAAAGCCTTCGCGGGCTCGATTCTGAACTCTCAGTAGCACATTTAAAACCGCTGCCTCGATGGTTAATGGCCAGGTGAATGCAAGAATTTTGAAATACGGGATAGCCGTATTGATCAGCTGACTGTTATCTGAAAATAGCTGCAGGCAGGCAGTTGGGCGGAAAAATGCAAAGGCGCTGACGCTGAGCGATAGAGTCGCCGCACAGAAAAAGGCGATGCGGTGCAAAATCGAGACAGCTTTGTAGTCTCTCCGACCAAAATATTGACCTGCGATGGCGATAAAGGCGGACGCAAAACCGATGCCCGCCATAATCAGGAGGTTCGTGAGCTGGTTGGCGAGAAAAATCGCTGAAATCGCCTGGTCTCCAAGACGCCCAACGATAAGATTATCTAGGAGGGCGACGCCTTGGGTGATCATCGACTGCAGCGCAATTGGCCAAGCGAGAGCCATTAGGGTTCGAAAATACTGGGGGTCTTTTGCAAAGCCCGCTTGTTGAGGGACGGGCGTCGCTGCGACGCTACGTAAGGTCAATCGACTCATCACGAAACTCCTTAAGACATCATCTTAAGACGCAGATTTCGCGTCTCTAAGACGGATAATATCGGCGCCACTTCTGCAGTTAGAACGTGTGGAGGCAATTGAGGCAAACTGGCCTCAGTCAACATTAATTGTTCCCTGCTTCAACTGTCTAAACACCTCGATGGCCGCATCCACCTCCGCATCACTGCTCGCATAGGAGAGAACAAGACGAACCACGACCTCTTCGTCTGAAACGCCAAATCGCTCACAGATCATCTTCGAGCGCAGGGCTTTTAGATCCGCTTCCGATAGAAGCAAGAAGAGTTGATTCGATGCAGGAGGCATGTAGAAACGATAGCCCATCTTGACGAGGGCAGCGGCGAGATTCATCGACTGACAGTGAATTTTCCGCCCGATCTCGAGGTAGAGTCCATCTTCGAAGAGCGCTTCAAATTGAAGGCCCTGAAAAAAGCCCTTCGATGCGAGGGCACCGCATTGTTTTTGAACTGTGAAAAAATGCTTCGAGAATAGCGATAATTTCAGAAGTAGGGCCTCGGCAGATACCGCTCCCATCTTCGTGGCACCAATCGTCAAACCATCGGCAAAGCGGGCCAGTTCTGCGAGGCTGGGAGCTTCGGGATCAGCCAGTGCCACCGCTAGGCGAGCCCCATCGACATAGAGACGAAGGTCACTCTCTCGACAGATCTCGCTTAAGGCCTCAAGCTCCTTCGCAGTATAAACGGTCCCAAGCTCAGTTGGCTGAGTGATGTAGAGCAGGCCAGGTTTCGTCGAGTGCAGACGATGTTCATCTTCGTAGCGCATCTTTAAGAAATACTTCAGACGCTCCGGATCCATCTTACCGTTGACTCCAGGGATGCAATCGATCTTATGGCCCGTCGCCTCAATCGCCCCAGCTTCGAGAGAAACAATATGAGCAGTATCGACTGCAACCACTGACTCATAGGCTTGAATCAGCGATTTAATCGCCGTCAGATTGACCTGGGTCCCCCCCTGAAAAAAATATATCCAATGTTCTTCAGGATTCGTCTGACAAGCTTCATAAATCAAGGTCTTAGCCCGTTCACTATGACTATCGAGACCATAAGGGGTATTACTCTCGTTCGCATGCTTCACGAGCCATCCCATGACATCTGGATGCGCGAGACGACTATAATCGTTGCCAAAATTTAACATAAAAATCCTCGTATCATTGAGAGTATTTCAAAGCGCCCTCTAATCGCCCCAAAGACTGAGCGTATTCGCATAACTACGTTCAGCGACCGCTTCGAGGCTTAGTCCTCGAAGCTCCGCAATTTTAGCAGCAATATGGATTAAATGGGAGGGTTCATTGCGCCGTCCACGACGCGGCTCTGGAGATAAATATGGCGAATCTGTCTCAATCAGGAATCGATCAAGCGGACATGCAGCCAAAACCTCAGGGAGACGACGCGAATTTTTAAAAGTCAGGGGTCCATCAAATCCAATATAGAAACCGAGCTCAAAGAGCTCCCGAAGCATCTCTGGCGAGCCACTATAACAATGAAAAACGCCCGCCCGTTCTCGGAGAAGTCCATCTGCCTTAGCCCCCTGGAGAATGTCGAGGCAGTCTCGGTGGGCATCGCGATCATGAATGATGATCGGTAGATTCAATTCATGAGCGATTTCGATCTGACGACGAAAGACGCGTTTCTGAATCTCTCGCTCTGTATTTTCGTAATAATAATCTAAACCGATCTCCCCTAGTGCAAGGATTCGATTCTTCGGGGCTCTCGAGAAAACGTCAAAAAGCAAGGCTTCGACCTCAGAGTCATCGAAGTATTTTGCATCTTGGGGATGGAGGCCGAGCGCCCCCCGCATCTTCGGCCAGGGCTCGATGAAGGACTCGATCGCCCGCATCGAGTCAAGATCGCAGGCGATGACCATCATCCGCTCCACCCCAACGTCGAGGGCACGCTGATATACCTCGACGAGATCTTCTCGGAAATCCTCGTCATTGAGGTGGCAATGACTATCGTATAGTTGCATATGTCCTCCGTCTAACCGACTTCAGAACCGTTGTCGACGTCAGATTCCGGGCGCAATAGTACGAGGCGACCATCGCCATCTTCGGCACAGAGAAGCATCCCCTGAGAGAGCACGCCACGAATCTTGCGGGGTTTAAGATTTTCCAAATAGAGAACCTGTTTGCCAAGCATTTCCTCGGGACTATAGTGCTCTGCAATACCAGAAACAACCGTTACCTCACGGCCCGAGCTGAGCTCAAGTGTAGATTTGAGGAGGCGGTCAGCGTCTTTTACCTTTTCACAAGCGCGTACTCGGCCAATGCACAAATGCAATTTTTCAAAGTCTTCAAAAGCGATTTCTGCTTTACTGACTGGTGGCTCAGTCGCTTCCTCAGCTGTTGAGGTCGTTTTGCAACTCACAGACACTGCCGCTTCGCTGCTCATATTTTCGTCTTCTAGACTCGCGAGCTCGGCATCGATATCGATGCGTGGGAAAAGTGGTTGCGCCGCCTCGATCTTTACACTTGTCTCGAAGTTTTCATACGTCCCCAGTTTGGCAAAGGCAGCAATCTCCGCTTCCGAGTCGAGAGAAATTCCAATAGCACTGAGAATCTTGGTCGCACTATCTGGCATAAAGGGCAAGAGCGCAATCGCCGACTGACGCAGAGACTCAAAGAGATTGGCCAGTACGCTCGCGAGGCGATTTCGCTTGGATTCGTCTTTTGCGAGAATCCAGGGCATCGTCTCATCGATGTACTTATTCGATCTAGAGATAAAGCGCCAGAGGGCTGCGAGAGCTTGATTAAAGTGCAAGCCCTCCATCGCACGCCGATAATCAGCCATGGACACCGAGAGAACTGTCTTCCAATCCTCATCGATCGCTTCGGGCTCTCGGGCCTCGGGCAAGCGGCCTGAGAAATATTTACTCAACATCGCCGTCGAACGGCTCAAAAGGTTACCGAGATCGTTCGCAAGATCGGCATTTAGCCGCTCGAGGAAACTGCGGTCGCTAAATCGGCCATCCATTCCAAATGGGATCTCACGCATCAGGTAATAGCGAACGCAGTCGACACCATAGCGTTCACAGAGGTCCTGAGCATAGACGACGTTCCCCTTTGACTTACTCATCTTCACGCCCCCCTCCATCAGGAGCCAGCCGTGAGCGAAGATTTGCTTGGGAAGTTCAAGTCCAAGCGCCATGAGAATCGCAGGCCAGTAGAGGGCATGGAAGCGGCTAATATCCTTACCGACGAGGTGGACGTCACAGGGCCAGAACTTCTTAAAGTTCCCCGCTGGATCTGTCTCTGCCTCTGGATATCCTAGGGCCGAAATATAATTGCTGAGGGCGTCAATCCAGACGTAGACCACATGCCCTGGATCAATAGGAACTGGAACGCCCCAGTCAAAGCTGGACCGCGTCACTGCGATGTCTTCAAGACCTGGTTCGAGGAAGTTCGTAATCAGCTCATTCATGCGACTCGTTGGCTGGAGAAAATCTGGATGTGATTTAAAGTACTCCAAGATCTTCGGGCCATATTTCGAGAGACGGAAGAAATAGGAGCGCTCTTTTGTCCACTCTAAGGCTCGGTTGCAGTCGGGACAGACCCCTTCACTCGCCTGAGACTCGGTCCAATAGGCTTCACAGGGCGTGCAATACCAACCTTCATAATCCGACTCGTAAATATCGCCCTGCTCATATAGCCGCTCAAAAATGGTCTGAACCGCTTGCACGTGATGCTCATCGGTCGTCCGAATGAAGCCGTCGTAAGAAATATTGAGTAATTTCCAAAGCGCACGAATTTCCTCAGCTTGGATGTCGAGATAGGCCTGCGGCTCCATACCAGCAGCCTCGGCCGTCCTCTGAATCTTCTGACCATGTTCATCCATGCCAGTTAGGAAGAAGACATCTTCGCCAAGTAGGCGGTGGTAGCGTGCGAGGACATCGCTAACCACGGTGGTATACGAGTTTCCGAGGGTCAACTTACAACTCGGATAATAGATCGGAGTTGTAAGGTAGTAGGGTTTATGGCTTATTTCGGACATCTGAAATTCACACCTTTCTGCTGGTGATGTGCAGAGTTCGTCTCTATAAAAGAAACGCCTCAGGATTCAACAATTTAGAGGGTTTCGGGTTTCTCAGCTTCGTATGCTGGATCCAATTCAATTCGCAGGATTTTCTGTTCCTGAATCGGGCGATCACTCATATCCGTTTCAACATTTGCAATCAGATCGAGAACATCCAAGCCGTCGATAACCCGCCCAAATGATGCATACTGGCCATCGAGGTGGGGTGAGTTTTGGTGCATGATAAAGAACTGCGAACCAGCTGAATTGGGATCATACGCGCGAGCCATCGAAAGCACACCGCGCTCATGGCGAAGTGGAAACGGTGGTAAACCACCTGCAAATTCCGCTTTAATCATCCAACCCGGGCCGCCCATGCCCGTCCCCGTCGGATCTCCTCCCTGAATCATAAACTCCGGGATGACGCGGTGAAAAATCAAACCGTCATAAAATCCAGTCGAAGCGAGGTACGCAAAATTTTTAACTGTATTGGGGGCGATCTCGGGATAGAGCTCGAATTGCATCTCGCCACCGTTCTCCATAATAATTTTTCCGTGAATTGTCTTCATGATCTATATCCTTCTTTCTTTCTTCGGTCTCACACAAGTGCTTAGATAATCTCTCCACTGAGCAGATATCAATATTGTACGACCGGGGGTTATTTTTTTAAACGGTGCTTGTTCGCATGCTGGGCGAGGAAGTTCTGCTTCAAAGTCCAGAGTTTCTCCGAAAGGTCAACATAATACTGATGTGGGAACTCGAAGCGTTTAACGGCGTCCCAGAGCTGTGCCTGCTGCTTCTGTGCATAAAGTCGAATCGAAGCGAGATCGTAGTCTGGGTAGACACATTTCCCCGCCTCGAAAACCGGCTCCAGCAAGTCGCGGACGTAGTAATTCTCGAGGACCTTACGCTTCCAAGTCTGGACTGGGTCGAAGATCTCATAGCTGTCTGGATCAACGCTCTCCCCCTCGAGGCAGATGAGATCAGCCAATGCCATATCCGTATCGCGATCATAAAAACGGTAGACGCGCTTAGATCCTGGATTCGTGACCTTCGCAACATTTTCTGAAATTTTCATCCGAGCTTCGAGGACTCCGTTGACCTCAATCGCGCTAAGTTTATACACACCCCCAAAGACGGGCTCAGACTTCGCTGTAATCAAACGCTCACCGACGCCGAAGGAATCAATCCGCGCTCCCTGTCTCAGAAGCTCCCGGATAATATCCTCATCCAGTGAGTTGCTCGCAATAATCTTACACTCATGCATCCCCGCCTCATCGAGGATCTCACGGGCTCGCACCGAAAGATAAGCGAGGTCACCAGAGTCGATCCGAACTCCCTTTAAGCGATACCCGAGGGGGTCGAGGATCTCGCGTTGAATACGAATCGCATTTGGAAGGCCCTGATCGAGGGTGTTGTATGTATCTATGAGGAGCACACAACTCTCAGGATAGCGCTTGGCGTAGGCCCGAAATGCGGAATACTCATCCGGAAACGACTGAACAAAAGAATGGGCCATCGTACCTGCAACGGGCATATCAAAGTGTTCTCCCGATGCAGTCAGCGAACTAGCATCAACCCCGCCAATATAGGCCGACCTCGCTCCGTAGAAAGCGGCATCGGCCCCCTGGGCGCGACGAGCCCCAAACTCCATAACCTGACGGCCCTCAGCCGCCCGAACAATGCGTGCGGCCTTCGTTGCAATCAAGCACTGATGATTAATCGTCAACAACAGCATCGTCTCAATAAGCTGAGCTTGAATCAGAGGCCCACGGACCTTCATGATCGGTTCGTGTGGAAAAAGTGGAGTTCCCTCGCGAATCGCCCAGACATCACAGCTAAATTTCATATCAGCTAAATAAGCTAAAAACGCCTCAGAAAAACGGCCCAAGGAACGCAGATAGGAAATGTCCTCATCACGGAACTTAAAATTGTTGAGATAGTCAATGACGGGCTGCAAACCCGCCATTAAGGCATAACCGCCACTCTCGGGGATGCGGCGAAAGAAAAGATCAAAACAAGCGGTCTGCTCATGGATTCCTTCGTCAAAAAACACCTGACTCATCGTCAGTTCATAAAAGTCCATCATCATGGCGGGATTTAGCGATAATCTCATAGCGATCCTCCAGACCTTACCCTCAGAACACGTCCGCTAGCACATTTTGAAAATTATAACAAAGTAGGCGTCGGTCTGTTCGAATCAGGGTAGTGAAAATCGGGGCTGTGCCCACTTGGATAATCCACAGACTCGAGGCAGAGCCCTGCCGCTGGCATCGTCTTTCCCAATAGACGACGATCACCACTTCGCAATGCCGCTTCCAGATCACTGAGTTCAAGACGCCCCTGACCTATATAGAGCAAGGTCCCCGCAATAATTCGAACCATGTTGTAGAGAAAACCACTGCCGTGAATATCGAGTCGGAGGATTTTCCCTGGGATCTGACGGTAACTGTCTTCGAAGCTAAGCTCGAGGCGGTCGACCTCGCGAACAGTCGAGCCTTTTAAGTCCGAACCCGCAGCCTGGAAGCACTTGAAATCTTTCTTTCCACGAATCATCTCAGCAGCTTCACGCATCGCCTGAAGATCGAGTTCTCTATCATGCATGGCCACAAAACTACTTTGATCAACGTAGAGTGCATGACGAGCATTTCCGAGGTAGTAACGATAGCTATAAGACTTTCCACAGGCATCGAATCTGGCATGGAAGTCGAGAGGCATCTCCGCCGCAGCCAAGACACTGATATCTTCTGGTAGATGGGCATTTAGGGCGAGTGCCAAGCGCTCAACGGGAATCGGGCAGCTCGTAATAAAGTGGGAAACATGTCCGTGAGCATGAACACCTGCATCGGTCCGCGAACAACCGTGGATACGAATGGCTTCTTTACAAATCTTAGAAGCAGCACGTTCCAGACATCCCTGAATCGACGGTGCATTCTCCTGATACTGAAACCCTGAGTAACATCGCCCGAGGTAGGCGCAACAAATGACTAAGCAACGCGGTTCTGACATGGGGCCTCCCTATCGATACTGTAAAACGAGGAGGACGATCATGATCGCGAGCGTAACAAAAAAGAAGATCCAATCACTCGCCACGATATGAAACTCACGCATGCGTGTGCGTCCCTCCCCACCTGAGTAACATCGAGCTTCCATCGCCAGAGCAAGATCGTTTGCTCTTCGAATCGATGTGACGAAAAGCGGGACGAGAATCGTTACCATTCCCTTACAGCGCGAGATGAGGTTGCCGTCATCATAATTAGCGCCTCGTGAACTCTGAGCTTTCATAATCTTATCGGCCTCAGCGGCGATTGTTGGAATAAAGCGGAGAGCGATCGACATCATCATCGCGATTTCGTGGGCTGGAAACTTGATGCGAGTCAATGGACGCATCAAATCTTCAAGCGCCTCTGCGAGGACAAGCACAGAGGTGGTGTGGGTTAGAAAGAGCGCCGTGCTGAGGACAAGAAGACAGAGCCTGAGTGACATGAGCAGGCCGAGGATCAGCCCATCCTGATAGATGTGAACTCGACCAATGCTGAAAAGGATTGGCCCGGATCCACTAAACAAGTTAAAGACAAAGGCCAGAATGCTCAAGATCATGACAGATTTTAGAGATCGTAGAACGGAACGAATCGAGATGCGGCTGATCACGAGACAGATTCCCAGAAGCAGGGCGAAACTTAAAATCGGGACGGCTTTGGTAAAACAAAATATCACGATCATGAAAATAAAGGAGAGGCAGACTTTTATCCGAGCATCGAGACGATGGATAAAACTCGTTCCCGCATGATATTGTCCGAGACTAAGAGAGATCATCCAGCTAAGCCCCCTGTTTCAAGAGTGATTCTAAGAGTTCCAGAAGACAATCTTCGAGGCAGAGAACCTCAGACTTGATGTTCAGCTCAGCTGGCATCCACTTCAAGAACTCCGCATAATCCGGTAGTTCCAAGCCATTCGCTCGCATCAGCTCCTCGTTGCAGAGGATCTCCTGAGCCGAGCCCTCAGAGACCACCTGCCCGTGATTTAAGAGAAGGATGCGATCGGCATAGTTCGCCATGTCATTAACGTCATGCGATACCAGGATCAGACTCAGCCCCTGGCGCTGTAAATCTTTTAACATCTCGAGCAACTGACGTTTACTCTGAGGATCCAATCCTGCAGCCGGTTCATCGAGGACGAGGATCTCCGGATCAGAGGCGAGAAGTCCTGCGAGTGCCGCCCGCCGCATTTGTCCACCCGAAAACGAAAAGGGTGAGCGTTGGAAATCCGCCTCACTGAAGCCCATCAAAAGGGCCGCCGCAGACGCTTTTTCATAAGCGAGATGAGCTGGAACACCAAGGGCCTTAGGCCCAAAAGCGATATCGTCAATCAGTGTTTCTGCAAAGAGCTGATGCTCCGGATATTGAAAGAGAAGGGCGATCTTCCGGCGTAGCTGCTTCAGATTTTTGCGATTCTTGAGATCCATGTCGAGGACTTGAATCTCTCCGGATTGAATTTGGAGCAGCCCATTTAGATGCATGATCAGCGTCGACTTCCCGGCCCCACTCGGACCGCAAATCGCTAGACACTCACCGCGATTTAATTCAAAAGAGACCTCCGAAAGGGTTGTGGACTGATCCGCCGCAGAAGATTCTGAATAGCTGAAGGATAGGCGATCGACACGAAGCACGGGATCGCTAGCAGGCTTCGCCGCGGCACGGACTCTACGCTCTTCTGAAAGACTCTGTTGCAGGGCTTTCATCCGCTGATCGATGACAGGGTCGCTCCGAGACTCGCCTAAGCGTTGATAGACTAAGGGCGCAAGCCGCTCAGGACTACGCCCATCGAGATCGAGGTAACTGCCAAGCCCCTCAATCTCAAGACGACGCAAGAGCGCATATAAGCTAGGAACCTCGAGCTGAGGCAAGTGAATCGCAGCTTCAGCAAAAAACTCACGCGGAGGCATGTCAAGAATCAAACGCCCCTCCTGGAGATAAAGAATGCGATCAGCGGCAAGCGCTTCCTCTAAGAAATGAGTGACCAAGATCATGGTCAATTGATTCTGGCGCCGGAGCTCAGCGACAAAGCGTAAAAGTTCATGGCGCATTTGAGGATCTAGCATGCTAGTCGCCTCATCGAAGATAAAACAACGCGGATTCATCGCCAAAATACCAGCCAGAGCGAGTTTCTGCTTCTGGCCGCCACTAAGCGTATCGGGACTGCGCTTAGCGAGTTCAGAAATCTTCAGAAGCTCAAGCGAATGCGCTACGCGCTGTCGAATCTCAGGCGCAGGGATGCCGAGATTTTCGAGGCCAAAGGCAGCGTCTTCTTCGACCGTCGTCGCGACGATCTGATTATCTGGATTCTGGAATACCATCCCGCAACTGCGACGGATCTGCTTCTCATAGGCTGGGTCGGAACCAGGCATAGAAAAGACTGAAATCTCACCCGACTGTGGTTGAAGCAGGACATTAATGTGACGTGCGAGAGTACTCTTACCGGAACCGTTTTCGCCGAGAATCGCAACAAAAGAACCCTCCTCGATGCTAAAACTGCAATGATCGAGGGCAGGCCGCTGACTCATGGAAGCAGAGCGATCACTGATGCGCTCATATGTAAAACATAGGGAATCCGCCACGATCCCCGATGACTCGGCAAATTGTTTCGCTGCTTCCAAACTCATAGAACTCTCAGTCACTCAAATTTTCCTTAAAAAAAGCCTCCCGAAGGAGGCTCTAATAATAACGCATGAAACAGATCATCGTAGATGCATCTGGCGTGCGAATCAGATTTTCACGAGCTCGAGGCGTGCAATCTCTGCACCGTCACCACGGCGTGCACCGAGTTTGACAATGCGGGTATAACCGCCCTGAACGCCCTCAAAACGGGGACCAATCTCATTTAAAAGCACATCAGCTGGCGAACGACGCTTGCCGTTTTCATCGACAATGCTCGGGAGAGCACGCATGATGCGGCGGCGAGCAGCCAAGCGAGACGGAGCATCGACACGAACTTCCTTCGTGCTGACCTCACGTTCGACGACATCGTACTCACGACCATTTTTACTCGTCTTACGAGCCAGAACCTTACGGCCCTGTCCATCAAGTTTCGCTGACGATACCACGACTTCACCCATCTCATAATGGGAATGTTCACGGGCAGCCAGGGTAATCAGCTTCTCAGCAATGCGCTGAGCTTCCTTCGCACGGTAGAGAGTCGTTTCGACCTCTCCCTTCATAATCAAGGTCGCCACAATGCCATTTAGCATGGCGAGACGGTGGCTCGTTCTACGACCCAATTTACGATTGTTGGGCATTTTAAATCCTCCTTAAGTGTGGCGTCCCTTAAAGCTCTGAACTCTCGGCTAGGGATAGACCCATCTCCTCGAGCTTCTGAATCACTTCCTCGAGAGACTTCTTACCGAGATTGCGGACCTTCATCATATCGTCTTCGGAACGAACAACTAAGTCACCGATCTGATTGATGTTGGCACGTTTCAGACAGTTGTAGGTTCGGACGCTGAAATCCATGTCTTCAATAAAGGTATCCAGGACCTGGTTTTTCTCCTCGACGACAGGGTCATCGCTATCCTGGTCGAACACATTGCGCTCAGTCAAGCCGACAAAGCTCTGTAAGTGTTCGCATAAAATTTTCGCAGCGTGACTCAGGGCCTTATCTGCGGCGATCGTGCGATCCGTATTGATTTCGATCGTCAATTTATCGTAGTCAGTCACCTGACCAACACGGCTATTCTCAACTGAGAAATTCACCTTACGAATTGGAGTGAAGATCGAATCGATTGGAATCACGCCGATGGGTTGATTGGGCCACTTATTCTGATCCGAGGTGTTGTACCCATGACCATTACTGACCGTAAACTCCATGAACAAACGGCTCTTACCATTCATGGTACAGATCACTTGTTCAGGATTGCGGATCTCCAGCTCATCATCAGTGCTGATATCTCCGGCTCTCACCTCACCGACGTAACCCTCAGGTTTGTTGAGGTAGACCGTCTTCGGACCATCCACATGCATATGAGTACGAATCCCTTTTACATTAAGGATGATCTCAGTCATGTCCTCGATTACGCCTTCGATCGTAGAAAATTCGTGGAAAACGTTTTCGACGCGCAGAGCGGTTACAGCTGAACCAGGCAATGAGCTGAGGAGCACTCGACGGAGCGAATTACCTAAAGTCATACCATAGCCGCGCTCGAGAGGCTCGACCATAAACTTCCCATAGGACTTATCTTCGGATTGCTCCACCGTTTCAATATCGGGTTTATTCACTTCTAACATTAATTACCTCCCGCTTGCGTGGTGAGCGCTTCGCATTGCTCGAGAAACTTCACTACAAAGCCTCTCTTCGACTTCAGAATCGGAATACATCCGAGTCCGATTACATTCTGCGGCGCTTGGGAGGACGGCAACCATTGTGTGGGATCGGCGTTACATCTTTAATCAACGTAACCTCCAAGCCTACATTGCCGAGGGCGCGAATAGCGGATTCACGACCCGAACCGGGCCCCTTTACGTAAACTTCAACACTCTTGAGACCATGCTCCATCGCAGCGCGTGCCGCGGCTTCAGAAGCGGTCTGTGCGGCGAAGGGAGTGCTCTTACGAGAACCCTTCATGCCATTGGCGCCTGCAGACGACCACGCAATTGCGTTACCGTCCATATCGGTGATCGAAACGATCGTATTATTAAAAGAAGAATGAATGTGAACCTGTCCTCGCTCGATATTTTTACGTTCGCGGCGACGGACGCGGGTAACTTTCTTCTTAGCACCTGCTTTTGCCATGATTTAATTACCCCCTCAGTTATTTCTTCTTACCAGCGATCGTGCGCTTAGCGCCCTTTCGCGTACGTGCATTCGTCTTGGTGCGCTGACCACGAACGGGCAGCTTCATGCGATGACGACGACCACGATAGCAACCAATGTCACCGAGGCGCTTAATGTTCATCGCCGTCTCACGACGAAGGTCACCCTCTACCTTATAGTTATTTTCTAGTTCATCGCGAATCTTCGAAAGATCGTCATCAGTCAGATCCTTCGTGCGCGTATCGGGACTAATTCCGCACTTCGTTAAGATTTCGTTGGCAAGAGTTCTACCAATCCCATAAATATAGGTTAAGGAAATCTCAATGCGTTTCTCGTTCGGCAGGTCAACACCTGAAATACGAGCCATGATTTACCTCCATGTAAATTTAAATGTCTATCTATCTATATAACACCGCTAGGCTCAAACGACAGCCGCGCCTGCGTGTGAAAACAAATTAAGAGAAGAAGAGGCGTTCATCCGAACGCCTTTCGTTCGCTTGACTTAGCCCTGACGCTGTTTGTGCTTGGGATCGCTGCAAATCACCATTACACGGCCCTTACGGCGAATGACCTTACACTTCTCGCACATCGGCTTAACGGAAGCTCTAACTTTCATAATAATCCTCCAAGTCTAGATGGCGTCATCGTCATCGTCATCGCATCGCCGCGCACGGCGACAACACATGTGTAAACACATGCCGAAACATTCTAACAGAAAAGCAAGAACATTCAAGAGAAAGCAGATTATTAATCCTATTTCTCCTGAAGATTCTACAATTTGCACATGTTCTCAGCGACGCATCAACTGATCGACGCTGCAAGTCCTCTTTACTTAGCGCGCCACGTAATACGTCCGCGGGTCAAATCATAGGGGGACAATTCGAGGGTGACTCGGTCACCTTGCAAAATTTTAATGTAGTTCTGTCGTAAGCGCCCTGATATGTGAGCTAATACGAGATGGCCGTTTGCGAGGCGAACCTTAAAGTTCGCGTTAGGCAGGGACTCCTCGACGATTCCCTCCACCTCGATCACATCGGCTTTTGACATATAAAAATCCTCCTCATGTTCTAAAAGTAGAACTTGCGTTTATATAAATTCAATCTTAAATTTTATAGGAAATGCTCGACTTCTTCAAGTAATTCAGCGAGTCTAACTCAATTTTTGGCAATATTTTCGCTTCTTTTTCACAAAACTTGTGAAACAAAGCCGCCTCGAAGCGACTCAGGCTGCGTTTTTTAGCACGTGAATAACTCTTATAGAAAACCCTGTGGCGCTTCTTCTGCCCGGATCTCAGGGCTTCTTTTTCATCCAACTTATAGGCAACGTAGTCAGCAAAGGCGCTCAACTCACCTGACTCAATGAGATTCTCAGCTGCCAACAAGACGTAGGCAGTCGGATGAATCCGGTGAATGATAAAGCCGCCACCGCGCTTCGCTGTGAACAAGGCATAGACCCGAGCATCGCTAGATTTGAACAGAAGAGCTAGACGTCCAGCTCTGCCCCCAGAAGTCAGCAGGCCCAGGCGCGGAAATTCATTCGCTTTTGTATCATCGCCTAAGTCCAGACCCAATTGCTGTTCGCGAAAACAATCCGCAATTAACGCGCGCCTGCGGTTTCGCCCCCATCTAGAACGCCAATCGCCGATCACTTCGATTGCCATTTTGCGAAAAACGCCTCGACTTCATCAGATGTCATCGTCAGGATTTCTGGGCCATGCTCAGTAATCGCCACTGTGTTCTCATAATGGGCGGACAGCTCTCCATCCTCCATGACGCAGCTCCACTCGTCCTCGTCGATCATAATGTACTGCTCACCTGCCGCAATCATCGGCTCAATACAAATCACCATGCCGGCTTCAAGACGCGGACCGCGATGCGGGCGCCCATAATTCGGCACGTCGGGGGCCTCATGCATGTCCACACCGATGCCGTGGCCAGTCATCTCACGAATTACCGAATAGCCATGTGACTCACTATAGCTCTGAACCGCAAAAGAAATGTCTCCGACCCGATTCCCTGGTATCGCCGCTAAAAGCCCGCGAAAAAACGAGGCTTCCGCCGCATCAATAATCGCCTCTGCCTCTGGACTAACCGTACCAACTGGAAATGTCCGAGCCGCATCCGCCATATAACCGTTTAAGCCGACGACGACATCAACCGTGACAATGTCCCCCTCAGCCAAAATACGTGATTTACTGGGAACGCCGTGGACAACGGTTTCATTTAGGGAAATGCATGTCGCCGCAGGATAGGGCGGCTGCCCATAATTAATACAGGGGCAGGAAGCACCTCGCGAGCGGATGTGCTTCTCACAGAGCTTATCGAGCTCATAGGTCGAAAGACCAGGACGGATCGACGACTTAGCCAGGGCAAAGACCTCACTAATAATCTGTCCAGCCGCCCGGATCTTCTCAATTTCTTCAGGATTTCTCAGATTAATTCTGCGAATCATATAACACTCACTCACATAAATAAATTTATAACAGAACTCAGGTGGATAACACCTTCCGTAAGATCTCGCGCAGAGCCTCCGGTGGACCGGAATTGTCAATGCGTCTCAAGAGCCCACGCGCCTCATAGAACTGAATCAGAGGCTTCGTATTCTCTTCAAAAGTCTTCAGTCTCGCCATCACTGTCTCTCGGGAATCATCCGCACGCCGCTGCAACTCACCCGCACAGTGATCGCATAGTCCAGGCCGAGCAGGCGCATTCAGAGTGAGATGATAGGACGCTCCACAGAGAGGGCAAACTCGACGCTGAGAAATCCGCTCGCAAATAAGCTCGTAGTCCACCTCTACGAGTAGCACTAAGTCAATGTCCATATTGAACTCGGCCAAAATCCGATCGAGGGCTTCTGCTTGAGGAATCGTTCGAGGAAAGCCATCGAAAATGTATCCAGAAGAACTAGACAAGCTGCGTAAGTGCTCCTGGAGCATATTCGCAGTTAAGGTATCGGGAACCAAGCAACCCGCTTCAATGTAATGCTTCGCTTCGATCCCGAGCGGGGTCCCCTCTGCAATCGACTGACGAAATAGATCCCCTGTCGACACATGTGTTAGGCCTAATAGTGAAATTAACTGAGCTGAAACCGTTCCTTTACCCGCGCCTGGCGCTCCGAGCAAAATCAGATTCATACGTCCCTCCCCCGCTAATAAGCGATATCGTACGCAAGCAGTTTGCAATCTAGAGTATAGCAAGTTCAAGACTGAAAATGTAAAAGATCCGCCCCGAAAAGGAGCGGATCTTTCAAAAAGGCAATAAAGATGTATTAACCTAGGAAGCCTTTGTACTGACGCTGCATCATCTGCGCTTCCAGCTGATTGAGAAGATCCATACAGACACCAACGATAATGATGACTGCCGTACCACCAAACCAGAGACCATGAGTGCGAGTCAAGGCACCAATCAATCCAGGTAAAACCGTTACGCAGGAGAGGAAGATACCATCAACCCAGCAGAGGCGATGGCTCGAACGAGCGATAAAATCTGCAGTTGGACGGCCTGGGCGAATGCCAGGGATATAGCCACCATTCTTCTGAATATTAGCGCTGATCTCGTAAGGATTGTACTGAATCTCGGAGTAGAAGAAGGTGAAAGCGATGATCAGGACGATCTGGATCAGATAGTAGAATGGGTTCTGATGTAAATTTCTAAACCACATAACCACAGGGTTCTCTGAATTGATGAAGAAGAAAGTAACGATCAGAGACGGCATCTGGATGATCGCCATCGCAAAGATGACAGGCATAACAGATGACTGATTGACCCGAATCGGGATGTAGCTACTCTGGCCACCGTACTGACGACGGCCCTTAACACGCTTGGCGTACTGGACTGGAATGCGTCGCTCTGCCTGATGAACGAAGATAACAAAAATCAGGATTGCAAGAGCCACCAATACGAGGATGATCGCATAGATCACCGCCATAAAGAAGTTGCTGCGCGTACGCCAGATTTCGAAGTAGCGGGAGGCGTTGAGGCTGATGCCAGGAAGACGTGAAATGATACCAACGAAGATCAGGATGGAAATACCATTACCGACGCCGTTAAAGTTAATCGCTTCACCGATCCACATGACAACCGCTGTACCAGCAGTAAAGGATGCGATGATCACTAAGGCTGAAAGCACAGGGGAAATTCCCTGAACTGTACTCGACTTCGTCGCCATCCAGAAGAAGAAGGCTTGGAGAAGACCCAAACAGACGGTCACAATACGAACGATCTGCTGAATTTTCTTACGACCAGTCTCCCCCTCTTTACTCAGGTTTTCAAGAGCAGGGATCGCTACCGTGAGAAGCTGAATAATAATTGAGGCGTTAATGTAAGGCTGAATCCCCATCGCGAAGATCGAGACCGATGATAGGGCACCACCAGAAATGATATCCATCATGCTACCTAAGGAACCAAAGCGATTAAGCAGGTTCGTAAAGGCGACGCGGTCGATGAACGGAACCGGAACGGCAGCACCGATACGGTAAGCTACGATCATCATGAGCGTAAAAATCATGCGCGAACGAAGTTCTGGGTTGCGCCAACTATTCGCAATTGTCGTGCGGACGTTTGTCACCTCAAACCTCCTTCGCCGTGCCTCCGGCGGACTCGATTGCTTCTTTTGCCGAGCGGGTAAAACCGTGGGCCTCAACAGTAAGCTTCTTCGTTAGTTCACCGCCGCCGATGACTTTAAAGCCATCCGTGCACTTGGGGAACTTAATCAACTTTTTGGACTTGAGCGTCTCGAGGTTGACCGTTTCGCCATCTTCAAAGGCGTTGAGCTGCTCTAGACGAATCTCAAGCAAGCGAAGGGCAAAAGCTCTATGGTTAAAACCGCGCTTAGGAACTTGACGGAAAAGTGGTGTTTGACCACCCTCGAAGCCCCAGCGGACACCGCCACCAGAACGGGCCTTTTGGCCCTTATGGCCGCGGCCAGCGGTCTTACCATTCCCTGAACCAACACCACGCCCCTTACGGAAGGTTGAGCGGGTCGAACCTGCATTCGGACGTAATTCATTTAATTTCATTCTTCACCTCCGGCAAGTTCTTCAACTTTGACAATATGAGCAACTTTTTTGACCATGCCACGAATTGCGGGGCTGTCCTCAAAGACATTGGAGCGATCGATCTTTCCAAGGCCGAGGGCTTCTAAGGTCAAAAGCGCTTTCTTCTGAAGTCCGCTCTTACTGCGAACTTGAGTGACTTTAATCTTAGACATGTGCTCCCCCTTATTGCAGCTTGTCGACAGAAATCCCGCGGATCTCTGCGACTTGTTCAGGCGAACGCAGTGCCCCGAGGGCAACCATCGTCGCATTGACGACGTTGTTTGGAGTATGAGTACCGATGACCTTCGTACGGACGTCTTTTACTCCGCAGAGTTCGAGAACGGCACGGACAGGACCACCTGCGATAACACCAGTACCAGGAACAGCTGGCTTAAGAAGCACCTTACCTGCACCGAAGGCACCAACATACTCGTGAGGAATCGTCGTCCCTGAAAGAGGAACGCGGATCAGGCTCTTCTTAGCAGCCTCGATTCCCTTGCGAATTGCATCGGGGATTTCAGCGGCCTTACCAACGCCCTTACCAACAACACCATGGCCATCGCCGACGACGACTAGGGCTGAGAAACGGAAGTTACGACCGCCCTTAACCGTCTTACTAACACGGCCAATGTGAATGACGCGCTCTTCTAATTCAAGCGTATTCGGATCAATAAATTCTTGTTGCATAGTTCCTCCTCGCTTAGAACTCTAGGCCGCCATCACGGGCTGCTTCAGCTAATGCTTTTACACGACCATGATAGAGGTAACCCCCACGGTCGAAGACACAGGTATCGATGCCAGCGGCTTTTGCGCGCTTAGCAATCAGAGTACCGACCACTTTTGCGGCATCTACGTTCGAGCCATGCTCGAGTTCACCCTTAACCTCAGGATCGAGGCTGCTAGCCTGGCAGAGCGTATGTCCACTGAGATCATCGATCATCTGACAATAGATCTGCTTGTTACTGCGATAGACGCAGAGGCGAGGGCGCTCACTTGAGCCAGAAATCTTGCGACGAACTCGGGCGTGGATTCGCTTTCTCACTTCATTTTTCGAGACTTTGTTAATCATTCACACACCTCTTTCGATTACTTGGAGCTCGTCTTGCCTTCCTTCAAGTGCAAGACCTCATCTGAATAGCGCACACCGTGGCCATGATATGGATCAGGTTTGCGCAGGGCGCGAATGCGGGCAGCAGTCTCACCAACTAGTTGTTTGTCAGCACCCTTAACAGTGATCTTGGTCGTGGCAGGCGCGTCGAGGATAATCCCCTCGGGCTCTTCGAACTCGATTGGATGTGAATAACCGAGGTTAATGATCAATTTCTTACCCTGCTTCTGAGCACGATAACCTGTTCCATTAATCTCGAGGCTCTTCTCGTAACCATCCTTAAGTCCGACGACCATGTTGTTGATCAGAGAGCGCGTCAAGCCGTGAAGAGCTCGTACTTCTTTCTCATCGGAGTCGCGAGTAACGAGAATCTCGCTACCCTCGACTTTTACATTAATTTTCGGATCGACATCGAGGCTCAAGTTCTCTTTAGAATTTGAAACCTGGACGTGATTGCCGTTGAGTTCCACCTTAATCCCGTCAGGAATCGTGATGGGTTTCTTGCCAATACGGCTCATATAATTTCCTCCATGCTCTTAAGATTGCGGCACCGAGTCCAAAGACTTGATGCTGTTTCAGAGTTTCTTACCAAACGTAGGCGAGTACTTCGCCGCCGAGTTTCTTCGCGCGAGCTTCCTTGTCCGTCATGACGCCTTCGCTAGTGGTGACGATTGCGATACCGAGACCGTTGAGAACGGAGGGCAGCTCAGTCGACTTCGCATAGACGCGCAGACCTGAACGCGAAATGCGCTTAAGTCCCTGAATGACAGGACGCTTGTGATGATACTTGAGCACCAGGTGCAGGGTCGAATAGTGACCCTCGTTGGTCTCGTGATAACTTTTAATAAAGCCTTCGTTGACGAGAATTTCAGTAATCGCCTTCTTCAGTTTCGATGAAGGTACATCGACGGCATCGTGGCCGGCACTGGAGGCATTGCGGATTCTCGTGAGCATATCGGCTACTGGATCTGTTAATTGCATTATCGTTCCTCCTATTGCCTTACCAGCTGGCCTTTTTCACACCCGGGATCTCGCCCTTATAAGCGAGATTACGGAAGCAAAGACGGCAGACGCCATATTTACGGAGATAAGCGTGGGGACGACCGCAGAGCTTACAGCGATTGACTTCGCGGGTGCTAAACTTCGCCACCTTTTGCGATTTTAGAATCTGAGACTTTTTAGCCATGTTTCACTCCTTCGTAGCCCTAGCGAGAGAAAGGCATGCCGAGCTGTGTTAGAAGCTCGCGGCCCTCTTCGTCAGTATTCGCCGTCGTCACGATAATGATGTCCATACCGCGAATCTTATCGATTTTATCATAATCGATTTCAGGGAAAATCAACTGTTCTTTGATCCCCATGGCATAGTTACCACGACCATCAAAGGAGTTCGGATTTAAACCACGGAAGTCGCGAATGCGGGGAACAGCAACACTGATGAAGCGATCGAGGAATTCATACATCTTCTCACCACGCAGTGTGACCTTGCATCCGATGCTCATCCCCTCACGAAGGCGGAAATTCGCAATCGACTTCTTGGCCTTAGTGATGACTGGACGCTGACCGGCCATGATCGCCATGTCTGCAGCAGCATTCTCGATCGACTTAGAATTCTCTTTATCGTTGACACCCATGTTGAGCACGATTTTTTCGAGCTTCGGGATCTGCATCGTCGACTTATAATTGAAGCGCTCTCTCAGAGCTGGGGCGACTTCAGAAACGTACTTATCTTTTAATCTTGACATAATCGCCTCCTCCTCTACTTCTTCTTCGTCTTAAGCGTCGAGATCTCGTTGCCACTTGCCTTTGAATAGCGAACGCGGTCGCCATTCTCGAGGACTTTTACACCCGTCTTAGAGGGGCGCTTGGACTTGGGATCGACGTACATAACATTTGAGGCGTGAATCGGAGCTTCCATCTGGACGATGCCGCTCTGATCAGTCGGACGAATTGCTTTTTTATGACGACTGACAACGTTTACACCTTCAACTACGACGCGGTTGGTCTTGGGGATGACACGCAAGACTTCACCAGTCTTACCTCGGTCCTTCCCGCTGAGCACATAAACCGTATCGCCTTTTTTCACATGAATTTTGGCCATGATATCCTCCTTACGGCTTAGAGTACTTCGGGAGCAAGGGAGAGAATGCGCATGTACTCATGGTCTCTCAACTCTCTTGCGATCGGTCCGAAGATACGAGTTCCTACTGGGTTCTTATCGTCACGAATCAGGACAGCTGCGTTCTCATCAAACTTGATGTAAGAACCATCCTTACGACGAACGCCGCGCTTGCTGCGAACGATAACGGCCTTAACGACATCACCCTTTTTAACAGAACCACCAGGTGCTGCCTCGCGAACAGAACAGACGATGACATCACCGACGTTTGCTGTACGACGCATCGAGCCACCTAGGACTTTGATACACATTAACTCACGCGCCCCCGTATTATCCGCGGGTCGGAGTAAGGTTTGTACTTGAATCATATTGACCTCCTACACTAAGCGGAATTACTTCGCGCGCTCAACAATGCTGAGTAAGCGCCAGCGCTTGCTCTTGCTCAAAGGACGCGTTTCCATAATCTTGACTTTATCGCCCTCGCGGCAGCTGTTCTCTTCGTCGTGGGCCTTAAAGCGCACCGAACGCTTGACATACTTTCCGTACAGGGGCGCCTTTTTCATATCGGCAACTTCGACGACGATGGTCTTATCCATCTTGTCGGAGACGACGATACCCGTGCGCACTTTACGCAGATTTCTTTCTTTACTCTCCATATCGTCCTCCCTTAGGCCTTACGCTGAGCTTCCAATTCGCGTTCGCGAAGGATCGTCTTGACGCGAGCGATGTTACGCTTGACTTCACGCAGCTGTGAATTGTCTTCGAGCTGATGAGTCGCGTGACGAAAGCGGAGCTTGAATAGCTCTTGAGTCAATTCATTGACTTCTTGGACGAGCTCTTCCTGGGATTTCTCTCTCAAGCTAGCAAGTTTCATGCGTCAGCCTCCTCCCTTTTTACGATCTTGGTCTTACATGGAAGCTTGTGCTGCGCTAGACGCAGAGCTTCACGGGCGACTTGTTCGTTGATGGCCTTTACCTCAAAGAGGACACGACCTGGTTTGATGACCGCAACCCAGAACTCGGGTGAACCCTTACCACTACCCATTCGGGTTTCGGCTGGTTTCTTCGTAACGGGCTTATCGGGGAAGACTTTGATCCAAACCTTACCACCACGGCGCATGCGACGGTTAATCGCGATACGGGCTGCTTCGATTTGGTTACTGCGTAGCCAGCATGGCTCAACAGCCTGGATACCAAAATCGCCGTAGCACACAGTGTTACCACGTGAGGCCTTACCCTTCATGCGACCACGGTGCTGTCTTCTATATTTAACTCTCTTCGGAAGTAACATTAGCGGTCTCCTCCTTTTTGCACGACATTGGCTTGCTTAACAGGAAAGACATCGCCTTTGTAGATCCAGACCTTTACGCCGATCTGGCCATACTGTGTCTTCGCTTCTGCGAAACCATAATCGATGTCGGCACGGAAGGTTGCAAGCGGAATCGTGCCATCGTGATAATGCTCGGTACGAGCGATATCAGCACCACCTAAGCGGCCAGCAACCTGGGTTTTAATCCCCTTTGCACCGCTCTTCATTGCACGACCCATGCACTGCTTCATGGCACGGCGGAAGGAAATACGACGCTCAAGTTGGCTTGCGATGTTCTCTGCAACGAGCTGTGCGTCTGCATCTGGATTCTTAACTTCATTAACATTAATGAAGAAATCCTTTTGGAAACGCTTCTTGAGATCCTTTTTCATCTGCTCGATACCAGCGCCCTGGCGGCCAATCACCATACCAGGCTTAGCGGTGAAGATCGTAATCGTCGTCTTGTCATCGCCCTTACGCTCGATATCGCAACGGCTAAGTCCGCTGGCGAAGCAATACTTCTTAATGAAGTCACGAATCTGCTTATCTTCGATCAGGTACTTGCTGAAATTCTTTTTTTCCGAATACCACTTGGTGCTCCAGTCTTTAATGACACCGACGCGGATACCATGCGGATTGATCTTTTGACCCATGATTGCCTCCCCTTATGCTTCCTGCTTTTCGCGAACCGTAATCGAGATATGGCTACTGCGCTTAAGAATCTTGCCAGCGCCACCGCGAGCACGGGGCTGGAAACGCTTCATCGTTGGGCCTTCGTTGGCGTAGGCTTCAGCGACATAAAGCTTCTCGGCGCTAAGTTCGTTGTTGTTAACGGCATTGGCCGTGGCAGAAGCTAACAGTTTCTGGAGAACAGGTGCAGCGACCTTATTCGTATAGCGCAGAATCGCTTCTGCTTCTTTTAATGACTTACCGCGAATCAACTTGAGCACAATATTGACCTTACTAGGGGCAATGCGAACATATTTGGCGGTGGCGTGACCTTCGTCTTTACCGATACCGAGTTCTTTACGTTCCTTTTTGCTCAGGAGGCGTGCCTTACGGCTTTTGGGACTCTGGGCGTAATATGCAGCCCGTAGGTCCTCGCGGTGAGTCTGCATGTACTCTTTGCTCATGACTTTTCTACTCACAGTTTCCTCCTCACATTACCGAGAAGAACGTTCGTTCTTCGAACCGGCATGACCGCGATAGGTACGGGTTGGCGCAAACTCACCAAGCTTGTGTCCGACCATTTCTTCGGTGATGTAAACCGGGACGTGCTTATGACCGTCGTGGACCGCAATCGTATGTCCGACCATCTCTGGGAAGATTGTCGAGGCACGCGACCAAGTCTTGATCACGTTCTTTTCGTTCTTATCGTTCATAGCTTCGATCTTCTTCATAAGATGATCGGCTACAAAATAACCTTTTTTTGTTGAACGGCTCATCCTTGCCTCCCTTATTTACGTCTCTTAACGATGAACTGATTGGACTTCTTGTTACGCTTACGAGTCTTGTAACCCAGAGTCGGGACACCCCAAGGTGTAACAGGGCTGGGACGACCGATGGGAGACTTACCCTCACCACCACCATGGGGGTGATCGTTGGGGTTCATGACAACACCGCGGACATGGGGGCGACGGCCCTTATAGCGACTCTTACCCGCCTTACCGACGGAGACGTTCTCATGCTCTTGGTTACCAACCGAACCGATGGTTGCAGCACACTGGATCGGGACCATGCGGACCTCACCCGAAGGCAGACGAAGCTGAGCATACTTGCCCTCTTTTGCGATTAACTGAGCCTCAGCACCAGCGGTACGAACCATCTGTGCACCACGACCAGGATTCAATTCGATGTTATGAACCACCGTACCAACAGGGATGTTGGCGAGTGGGAGGCAGTTGCCGGTGCGAATGTCTGCATCAGCACCTGAGACGACGACATCGCCGACTTTTAGGCCCTGAGGCTGCAGGATGTATGTCTTCGCACCATCGGCATAGAAGAGCAGTGCGAGGTAAGCGGTGCGATTTGGATCGTATTCGATGGCAGCAACGCGTGCTGGGACACCGAACTTGTTACGACGCCATTCGATCAGGCGGATCTTACGTTTATTGCCACCGCCGCGATGACGTGAGGTGATGCGGCCGTAGTTGTTTCGACCACCCGAATGGGGATTTTTCTTAGTAAGTGCCTTTTCAGGGCTCTTCTTAGTAATGACCGAGTAGTCCGCAACCGACATGCCACGGCGACCAGCGGAAGTCGGTCTGTAATTTTTGACTGGCATAATGTACTCCTATCTCTTCCGTGTCAGAGGGACAAGCCGAATTCTTCGATCTCGGTCTTGTACTTACGATTGATCGTCTTCTTTTCTCCGCCCTTTGCGAGATAGCTCGTCGCCTTGGGATCGAGGTCGATCGTGACGATCGCTTTTTTCCAAGACTTACGACGGCCGAGGTGCTGGCCGACTCGCTTTAGCTTACCTTCGAGGTTCTGTGTATTGACTTTAAGCACCTTAACCTGGAAGAGCTTCTCACAGGCCTGACGAATTTCTGGCTTAGTGGCGTCAACTGCAACCTCAAAGGTGTAGCGACCTAGCATCGCATCTTCCGTGCTCGCCTCAGTAATTACAGGACGTAAAATAATCTGTTCAGCAGTCTTCATTATTGATATACCTCCTGAATTTTTTCGGCGGCCTTTTTCGTCATCAAGAGTGCATCGTACTTCAAGAGATCGAAGACGTTGACTTCATTAACAGTAGCTGTCTTAACACCAACGAGATTGCGACCCGAAAGAAGCAGATTCTTGTTGTACTCAGACTCGACGACGAACACATTGTTCAACTTAAGTGCCGCGAGGATCTTATTAAGTTCCTTCGTCTTAATCTCGGCGAGATCCAGGTCTTCGACAACGAAGAGCTTGGAATCCTGAAGCTTCGAGGAGAATGCCGACTTAAGAGCGAGGCGCTTCACCTTTTTATTAACACTGAAGGAATAGTCTCTGGGGGATGGCCCGAAAATAATTCCGCCGCCGACCCACTGTGCCGCACGAATCGATCCCTGACGGGCGCGACCGGTGCCCTTTTGGCGCCAAGGCTTACGGCCACCACCGCGGCGTTGGCTGCGGCCCTTCGTCGCAGATGTGCCCTGACGACGATTGGCGAGCTGCTGACGCACCACCAGGTGCATTGCATTCACATCGGGTTGAATTCCGAAAATCTGATCGTTGAGTTCGATCTGACCCGTCACTTCACCCTTTTTATTTAAAACGTCAACTTTTGCCATGACTCATTTCCTCCTTACGACTCAGCGCCGTTGCGCTTGACGGTCGACTTTAGCTCGAGGAGGGAACCCTTGGGGCCAGGAACAGCACCCTTGACTGCGAGAATATTGCGCTCGCTATCGATGAAAGCCACCTCTAAGTTCTGGACCGTGACACGGGCAGCGCCCATGTGACCTGGCATCTTCTTACCCTTCATAACGCGACTGGGGGTTGCAGAAGAACCCATCGAACCAACACGACGGTGGTACTTCGAACCGTGAGCCTCGCGTCCACCCTTTTGGCCGTGACGCTTGACGTTACCCTGGAAGCCTTTTCCCTTGCTCGTGCCGGTGACGTCTACATGATCACCAAGGTTGAAGACTTCGCCGACCTTAATCTCTTTACCGAGCTCATAGGCGTCTAGATCTTCAACGCGATGTTCACGCAGATAGCGCATCGCTTTTGTATTTGCTTTTTTAAACTGTCCCATATCGGGCTTATTGACGAGATTTTCGCGTTTTTCAACGAAACCGAACTTAACCGCCTGATAGCCATCGACTTCCGCTGTCTTCTTCTGAACGACAGTGATCGGGCCACACTCGATAACGGTTACTGGAATAACTTCACCGTTTTCTGTAAAGAGCTGGGTCATGCCGGCCTTTCGCCCCATCATGTATTGATCCATGAATATACCTCCGTTATTGGTTTACAACTGTAAACGTAACTCAAATCTTAATCTCGATATTCACACCAGCTGGCATGTCTAAATGCGTCAAGGCATCGACCGTCTTCGAGTTCGGTGCAAAAATATCAATTAAACGCTTGTGGGTGCGAATCTCAAACTGTTCGCGAGAATCCTTATGTTTATGAGGCGAACGCAAGATCGTGACAATTTCCTTCTCTGTAGGAAGTGGAACTGGTCCAGAAATCGACGCGCCAGTGCGTTCGGCGGTCTCGACGATGCGAGCGGCGGAGATATCCAAAATCTCGTGATCATAGCCCTTCAAACGGATTCTAATCTTCTGATGTCCTGCCATTTTTATCCTCCTATGGCCTGCTCAGGCTGCTACTCATCCGCGTGTTTCATCCCTTTGCATGAAAAAACCCGGTTTCCTACATAGGTATCCCAGGTTCGTTGCGAACATCGCCTGCGGATAGGTCAAAGCCTGTCGCCGGTATAAATTCCGGCTGCTCGGTTTAAGTTACCCGCCTACACCGCAGTAGTGTTTACGGCAATCTCAAACGTCAACACAGTCTCGCTTTTTGCGAGACGCACTACAATATAACCTAGTCCGCCGGGCGTTTCAAGTTTATTCGCGCGATAAATCGACAAATTTTTGAATTTATTTGTCGACTTCGCTTGTGCATCTGATTGCGCATTAAAACTGCTTGCAGACTCGATGCAATAGAGACGATCGTCAACGTCGACTCACTTCATCGAGCATACTTCGTATCTCCGTCTGACTGTAATGATAATCACTTCCACAGTAATCACAATGGAGATCAATCCCAGCTGCATCCTCTGCTAGTTCAGTCAAGTCTGCTGCGCCGAGACTAATTAACTTCTTCTCGAAATAGGATTTGGAACACGGACAATAATAGCGAAGCGGCTGGCGCTCTAAATAGCGGATCTCTGGATCCCCCAAAAACAAGTCCAAGATCTCGGCCGTATCAAAATCCTCGGCAAGATCTTCGAGATCTGGAAAGTTCCGAGCCCGTTTTTCGACCCGCTCGATCGTTTCCTCAGAAGCGAAGGGGAGCAATTCCACGAACAGACCTAAAACGCGCCAGCGCCCCGAGCGATCGATACTATGAGCGAATCTCATCATCGAAGCCCGCTGCTCGGAATGCTTCAGATAATACGCAAACGCATTCGCTAGATTCGTACTCTCCATTTCGATGATGCCCGTATAGGGATGTCCCTGCATCAAAGTTTTAATCACGCGGAGCTCAGACGCAGCGAGTTCAAATGGCTCAGCCCCGAGCGGATTCAAATCAGGCTGCGTGCAGCTCACCCGAATCTCGCCTGCTGAATTGCAAAAACTGACAATGGACAAGGAGCCGTCTTTCGTCCTCAACTGACTCGATATTTTGGCGTCTGAATTCTTTAAATCATGGGCCATAAACGCATTGCCGACCATCATCTCCGCACAGAATTGAGTCGCACTTTCACTCAAGCCAAATCGAGACTTCGCCTCCGCACTCGTATCACTGAGATCGATGCACATCACTCTCACCTCAGATTGATAGCCGGAAGCGAGGATCAGATGATCTCCTGGCGCATGCACATTTTCAAAATTACGAATATCACTATGGTCCATTCTTCAAAGACTCCTCCCAGGCGTTCAGCGACGCCGGCAGCAAAAAATCCAACGATTGGGATAATTCTGGGCTAAGAAATCCCCCCAAGGCTGAGCGTCTCGTCCCTGCAAGACTTCGAAAAACTCATCTTCGCTATGTCGGAGATCAAGATCAAAGCCCAATCGATCGAGCTCCCGACTCAACGCCTCGGGCGAGTGATAGAACTCCTCCAGATGCGCCGACTTGCGTCGGTAGAGCACTTCGCCCCCATCACATTTTTCGAAGAGCGTAAATTCAGCCTGGTTGACGAGGCCGTCTTCAGAAAGCTGGTTGCGCCAAACTAGATAGCGGGAGCCAAAATCCTCAACGTAATCCTGGCCCAAGAAAAAGTCAAAATACTCATCGTCATAGAGATCAAAGAGTAGGTAAGCCCCCCTGTCCAAGCGATTGGATGCATCGGCCAGTACGGCGAGGAGGTCCTCATGCCGAAGGTGGTTGAAGGTATCTAAAAACGCGGCTATCAAGTCGATCCCGCCCTGCTCCCACGATGAGCAAATTCGATCCATCGCTTCCAGATCGAGAAAGTCAGCGAGATGAAAGCGAATCGCCATCCCCGCATCCCGCGCCCCTGCCTCGGCCTCTGCAATCAATGCAGGACTGAAATCAATTCCGTGGACTTCATAACCGAGCCGAGCAAGAGCCGAACTCGTCTGGCCAGCCGCCGCCCCATAATCTAAGACCCGCCGCTGGCTCCGGCTTGCAAAATCTGGATCCTGAGAATCGATGAAGTCCATCAAGAGTTCAACATATCGCTCACTCTCGCTGTGTTTATTCTGCCAGAGCCCATAAACCTCAGCAATTAAGTCGTACGCCTCCCGATTATTGGCCTCCATACCGTCGCCCTCCATCAGATCCGATTTAAATCCAGAAAAATTGACTCAGATGATTATATAGATAACCAAGCTGTCCCCCGGCATATTGGGCGAATAGTTCGGATAAGTCCTTTGCCTCGGAAGCTGAGGGTGCAGCACTAACTGAACCATCGGCCTCATCATCCCCGTCCGAGGCACCGATCGGATTCTCAGGTTCAATCTCACTGGGATCATCGCTCTGCTTCTCGCCCTTCGCAAAATATTTGAGGGCTTCCTGCAATTGAGTATCTTCATCTTCTGTCAAATCGCGAAGTGCTTTTGTGTGCGTCTCTTCTGGAAGTTCCGCTGGGATCGTCGGCACGAGCCCGAGTCCCTCGATGCACTCAGCCTTTGGCAAGAAGTAACGGAAGATCGTGATATTGACCGCCGACTGGTCGTCAAGGGTATACGAGATGGTTCCAGACCCCTTCCCATAGGTCTGCTCACCAATCACTGGCACGTTTAAGCGATCGCGCAGACAGCCTGTAAACAACTCAGCTGCACTGGCTGTATTCTTATTGACCAAAACGGCATAGCGAAGGTCCTCGCTTAGCTTGCCATCATGCGTGCGCCACTTTTCCACATAGGCCTCGCCATCTCGACGGCCATAAACCGCACAAATCGGCCCCTCATCAAGAAGTAGGTCGAGGCAGTTCTGTAGTGTCTCCGCCTCACCACCTGGATTATTTCGCATATCAAAGACAATCTGACGAGCCCCGGCACGAAGCACCTTCTCCATCTCCGCCTTAAACTGAGGAAAGAGCGTCATCGTAAATTCACGAATCTCGATGACCGCAGTCTTCGTATCGAGCATACGACTCTTAACCTGGATCGCCTCGACTTTTCTTCGCTCAATCTTAAAACTCAGAGTCTTCTTCTCCGACGGTCGGTAGATTTCGAGTTCAACCGTTGTCCCTGCCTCCCCGCGGACACGGCGGGCGAGTTCGTTTGCATTCTTCAGCTCACTGACATCCTCGCCGTCCACCTTTAGGACGACATCCCCATCCAGCAAGCCCGCCTGCTCAGCAGGACTGTTCTCAATCGGCTCACTCAATTCAAAGCCGACACCCTCGATCAAACGCACGGTACAACCAATACCGACATACTCACCAGACATTTCTTCTTCGATCACCTGATGCTCTTCGGGCTCTAGGTAATAGGTATATTTACTATCCATACTATTGACGACACCCTTTGCCATCGCCTCAAAGAGTTCTGAACTCGATAGCTCCCGATAGTAATTATCTTTTAAACAGAAAAGTACCGACGATAATTTATTCGCCGAAGCCTCAGCAGACTCATCCTGGTAATAGATATCAATCCCTAAATCGTCCGACGGTTTCTTAAACAAATCCGCCAGCAACATAGTGCGTGGTGCTTTCGATGCCTGGGTCACTGCTTCGACCGTCACCGAAGAGAGCAGAACACCGCTGAGAATAAGTGCCATAGTGGCTTGTCGTATTTTTTTAGAACGAAAGAATCGATTCATGTATACGCCTCTTTCCTAAATGTATTATCCATATTGACGCTCAGGCCAATACTTGGCAATGGATCCCTAATAGGCTTGCCTAAAAATTTTCCGAAAGTTCACAGCCCTCGGAGACGCAGTCTGTAGAAGTCTTTATAATACTTTATTAGCTACTATATTTCCTTCATGAACTATGTACACGAAAGGAGTATGAGATGAAAAACCTCGTACGAAAAAGCCTCACTGCACTGATGTGTGCATCGCTCTTGATGCCCCTCGCTGCAGTAGAACTGCAAGCCGACGAACCAGGCGATGCGGCAGTTGACGACGTAGCCAATGAAGAGGCCACTCCAAAAGTAACCCCAGAACCCGCTACGGACACCAGCATGGAGCTACCTACGATCGAAGCCCATGACTTAGTCTTACTCTACAGCAGTAACGTCCGCGGACAACTTGAAACCTACCCGAAGATGAAGGCACTTAAAGATCGCCTCACTGCCGAAGGCCAAGCCGTTATCACCCTCGATGCTGGGAATTTTATGCAGGGGGATCCCCGACTCTCTCTTCATGACGGCGAAACGGCCTTTGAGATGATGAGACTTGCAGCCTATGACGTCGCCTGTCCCTGCAATCTGGAATTCGACCTCGGCTCCGAGACGCTTCTTGCTTTCGCAGAGGCCAATAATCTCAGTCTCGTGGCCTGCAATCTCACAAGCGAGACGGGCGAAGAGCTCCTTCGCCCTTATGTGATAAAAGAAGTCGCCGGTGAAAAAGTGGCGATTATCGGACTGATTGATCCCGCGACGCGAACAAAGGCTCATCCCCAAAAAACACAGTCACTAAAATTCCTCACTGGTGAAGAGATGTACGAGGCCTGCCGCCAAGCCGTTAGCTCAGCACGTGAAGAGGGTGCTTCTCGGGTCGTTCTTCTCTCAAACCTTGGATTAAACGCCAACTCTAGTCCCAATCGACTGAGCGACGTTCTCGAGAATGTCTCTGGGATCGATCTCGCGATCGACTCAACCAGCGATTCTTCCGAAGCGGAAATCGCATCGACGCTCGACTCCGATCACATTAACGATACCCTCATCCTGTCAACGTCCGCGAATGAGAATTTGATCGGTGAAGTCAGTATCCATCCTGATGCCACGGTCGAACACATTAAATTAACGATCGACCAAGTCACAGAAGCTGACAGCGCCGTTCAAGAGCGAATTAATGAAATCGAGGCTGAGGTGAATGATGAATACAGTGCGGTCCTCGGAACGAGTCAGGTCGAATTGTTCGGAGACTCCGCGAAGCTGGCTCCCTTTAGCGAAACCGCAGCTGGTCAGCTGATTGCCGATTCGATTCGCTGGAAGTTCAAACAAGCCGGGCAGGATTGTGATATTGCCCTCGTCAACAGTTCCGCCATCTGTGCTTCAATCCCAGCTGGAGAAGTTACGAAAAAAGACATTAAAGCCCTGCTCCCCTACCAAGATCAGCTAGTTCTGATCGAAGTTCAGGGTTCCGCTCTACTCGAAGCCCTCGAAGCAGCCAGTGCCGACGCTGACGCCTTTCCCCAAGTCTCAGGCCTGAAATTTAATTTCGATGCAGCCGTCCCATATGATGCAGGTGACTTCTACGATAATTCAAGCTACCGCAAACCTCAGTCGATCCAACGCATGACGCAGCCTGTCATCGAGCCAGCCGACGAAGACGCTGCCCCAATTGCACTTGATCCCACTAAGACCTACCGGCTGGCGACGACGAGCTATCTCGCCAGTGGGGCTCTAAGTTATCACAGTCTCCGCGATGCCAAGATTATCCAAAAACTGGATCTCACGCTCTCCGAGCTTTTCACCGAATATTTCACTAGTGAAATCGGAGCCGTACTAACCAGTGCAAATCAAGTTGCTCAAACCGAAGCAGCAGTTGTTGCTCAACAAGCTCCTGCTGCTCAACAGATCGAATATGGCGACTACGCAGCAACAGCGACCATTGATCCACTCTCCACCTATACCCACGTTTGCTATCGCTGCAAGCTGACGAAAAAAGATGCCGAAGAACCCGTCCAGCCACCGGCTCCAGAGCCAGGCTCCCCAGAGGGAAACGAGCCAATCAATCCACCAGTGGACCCAAGTCCCGAGCCGGAACCAGCTCCACCAGCGCCACCCGCACCACCAGTCGAAGCCGATACGGATTCCGAGTAGGAGCGCCGCCGATCATCTGTACAGAACCCCTCCAGCAGAGCTGAGCTTGTGGAGGGGTTCTTTCTTTTATAAAAAAAGACGATCCTCAACTGAGGATCGTCTAATGACCCGTAGGAGAATCGAACTCCTGTTTTCGCCGTGAAAGGGCGATGTCTTAACCGCTTGACCAACGGGCCGCACTGGCGGTAATTGGACTCGAACCAATGACACTCCGGGTATGAACCGAATGCTCTAGCCAACTGAGCTATACCGCCGTAGCCAGCGGGCAATCCCCGCAAAGCGCTTGCGTATAATAGCATATTAGCCCCAGGCCATGTCAAGCCTCAGAAACAAAATAATCGCGCCTTAAGCGGCAAAATTCAAAATACAAAAAAAATGCGGTACCTCGCTAAGACGAAATACCGCAAATGAAATCGCTGTTGAAATTAAATTACTTAACTTCGACCTCAGCACCAGCTTCTTCAAGCTGCTTCTTGATCTCTTCGGCTTCTTCCTTCTCGACGTTTTCCTTAATCTTCGAAGGAGCCTCGTCGACGAGGGCTTTCGCTTCCTTAAGGCCAAGTCCCGTGATCTGACGGACAACCTTAATGACGTTGATCTTGGATGCGCCTGGGCTCTTAAGTGTGACGGTGAATTCCGTCTGCTCTTCGGCAGCCGCAGCACCAGCACCTGCACCAACGGCAGGACCAGCCATAACAGCGGCGCTAACGCCGAACTCTTCTTCGAGAGCATGGACGAGTTCGTTCAATTCGAGAACGGTCAGCTCTTTAACTTCATCGATAAACTTGGTGACTTTTTCGCTAGCCATGATTAGCCTCCTAATATTGAAATGAATGCGATTCTTCGCAATAAATTTCCGTACAACAGTGTTTCGTGAAGCGACTTAGGCTTCCTCTACACTGTTTTCTTCTGCGCTGGCCTCAGGGGCAGCTGCTTCTGCTTCGCTCGTTTCATCCGACGACTTAGGGCCTTCGTAAACTCCAGCGGCGGTCTCACAGCCCTGCTCTTCACACTTATCGGCAATCGCCTTTAAGTAACAAGCAAGACCACGAATCGGCGATGATAATCCTCCGACGACTTGGGCATAGAGCACCTCGATATCGGGGACGTTTGCAAGTGCTTCTAACTCGGTAAGCGCCATCACACGACCGTCTGTGGCACCACCCTTCATCGTCAGGGGTTCGTACTTATCCGCAAATTTCTTAAGAATTTTAGCGGGACCTACGGGATCCTGATCACTAAACGCAATCGCTGTTGGACCGACGAAGAGAGACTCGAGCTCATCGAAGCCAGCTTCCTTAGCGGCGAGACGTCCGAGGGTGTTCTTAATAACCTTATAAGTTACACCGCCCTTACGCATCTCAGCACGAAGCTCCGTATCCTGTTCAACCGTCAGGCCGCGATACTCAGCGAGTACCATGGTCTGCGCAGACTTGAACTCCGAAGCGAGCTGTTTGACGATTTCTTGCTTCTCGGCAAGAACTTTTGGACTCGGCATCAACCATTCCTCCTTACATAAAAAAACTCTCGTGCCTGATGACAAGAGAGCATGAAATAGTTGATTTCACATTCATTTCGTCACCTCGGTAGGCCATACGGTTACGTGCGGGGCACACCTACTGTCTTGGGCACGGCTGCTATTTTACCAGCTTGACACATGCGGTCAAGGCAAAATAGCAATCTATTGAAAAGCTGAGCGCTTGGCTCAGGCTCTTCTAGCAAATGATCAGGCCTTCGTTTTATTCAAAGCCTTCTGCAAGCGGGACATGCGACGAGCCACCTGGTTCTTGTGCATATGACCACGAACAGCCATCTGCTGCAGGCGCTGCTGCGTCTCACGCAGGCTGGCCTCCGCATTCTCGCTGCCAGTTTCAATAGCAACACGAGCCTGCTTAACCATCGTTCTCAATTCGCTCTTCGCGCTCTTGTTGACAGCCGTCTTACGAGCCGTGCTGCGCGTACGCTTGATTGCAGATTTAATATTAGGCATTACGAACTACCTCCTATACTTGGTGAACTCATGCATGATAACAAACTGAGTAAAGCCTGACAAGTTGTTCAGACCTTTAAGACCTGCGTGAATTCCAATTCGACTGGCGTCTCGCGTCCAAACATCGAAACGAGGACCGAGACCTTTTTCTTCTCAAAGTTAATTTCCGTAACTGTACCGACGAAACCATCAAGTGGTCCATTGATGATCTTAACCGCATCTCCCGTCTCATAGTCGATTTCTGGCACCCAATCGGTTTCGAAGCCCATGATGGCGAGCTCTTCCTCTGTGAGTGGAATCGGTCTGGAGTTCGGTCCAACGAAGCTCGTGACACCACGGGTATTACGGACGATATACCACATCTCGTCGGTCATAATCATATTGATTAGGACGTAACCGGGATAAATCTTCCGCTCACTATGATGACGCTTCCCATCGCGGATCTCGATAACTTCCTCAGTTGGGACCTTTATCTCGAGAATGAAGTCCTCGATGCCCCGATTTTCGACGATCTGCTCGAGAGTCGCCTTTACCTTATTCTCATAACCAGAATAAGTATGAACGACATACCAACGCGGCTCGTTCTGAACTTCTTCACCCATATATCTCGGCATGCAAACCTCTCTTTCGCAAAAGCGACCCTAAAAGAAAACCCCAGCGTCGCCTGGGGTTGCTTCGTAAAGCTGACGCATGGACATCGGCCAAGCGATGCTTAGTTCGACGTCTCGCTAGCCTCACTCGGAGCCCCAGTCGTCGTCACAGCCGTGTCAGCGGACGTGCTCTCGCTCGTCTCTGACTCGGGGAGCTCGCTTGGCTCTGTAACTTCCACTGGATTCTGAACAGGAGGTGTCTGCTGACGCTTAACGCGGTTAAAACCTGCGAGGTTGAGGACGCCGACCATGAGACTGTCGACGACATAGACGAGGATGGCTACGCCAATCGAAATGGCCAAGACAGCCAAAGTCATCGACTGGAGACTCTTACGATCCGGCCATATGACGCGCTTCAACTCGGTGCGCAAGCCAGAAAAGAAAGACCCCATGCGCTGCGGCAGTGACTTCTTATCCTTCTCCGTCTTCTTGAGACTACGTTGCTCTTTTGCCATTTCAATTCCCTCCTAAAGGAAAAAGCGACTAGCGGGTTTCCTTATGCTCGGTGTGAGTGCGGCAAAAAGGGCAGTACTTCTTAAGCGCGAGACGATCTTTTGTATTCGCCTTATTCTTCTTCGTCGCATAGTTGCGCTGCTTGCAAACATCGCAAGCCAAAAGGATTTTTTCACGCATACCAGTTTTCTTCGCCATGACCTAAGTCCTCCGTGAATAGCTATCGATCAAAATGAAGCCGATGCAAATCAACTTCATGAAATCCATGCAAAAAAATGCTTGTCCTCGACAAGCGCCGTTAATAATAGCACGGTCTAAAGAGCTCAGTCAAGGCGATTGGACGCCCAAATTCGCTCTACAGCTAATTAATAGACTCATATTCTAGCAGATTTTCAGATCCAAACATAGAGAATCCGAAAAATCGCCACCGAATCTAAGAGCTCGCTTAGCGCGTACCGCGCCGACCACGCATCACCGCTTCAAGATCTTCCAGTTTGAAGCCTTCCTCGACCATCAGGACGAGAAGATGGTAGACAACATCCCCGAGCCGCTCGATCGCATCCGCCTTATCTTCATTTTTCACAGCCAGAGCAAGCCCTGCCGACTGACTGATAAACTTCTTCAGAACCTGATCTTCGCCCTTTTCAAAGAGATAGCTCGAATAGGCACCTGAGACGGGATTATCCCGACGGTCTTCAATCACTGAATAGACTTCTGCCAAAATACTATTTAAATCCATTTGATCCTACTTTCATCTTTTGAGTCCAGCTGAACTCATTCCGAAGTTTTACTTGTGATAGGGTTCACCGTAGTGAATCTTAAAGGCCCGATAGATCTGTTCGAGGAGGACAATCCGAAAAATCTGATGACTCATCGTCATCTTTCCCATCGAGACCAGGGCATCCGCCGACTGTCTCAGTGAATCATCGAGTCCGCGCGAACCACCGATAATAAACGACAGCTGGGACTGGCCCTGTTCGAAGCCTTCGAATAATAATTCCGAAAAGTGCAGAGAATCCATCTGCTGTCCCCGTTCGTCCATTGCGATCACATAGGACTTCGCAGGGACTTTAGCAATGATTCCAGCTGCCTCCTCCGCCTTAGCGCGTAAATCGGGAATCCGATCTGGGCAGTCTTTTATCTCCACGCAGTGAAAATCAACGTATCGGCCCAGTCGTTTGGCATACTCAGCATAGGCGTCACGCAGGTAGCGTTCCTTTAGTTGTCCCACGCAAATCAGGTCGAGACGCATCAGCAAATGTCCTCCAAGAGCGACGGGCGATGCGCAGGAGAAACCGTCAATTTCAAATCCCGCTCGAGACAGATCCCGTGAAGTTTTGCAGACGAAGCGCTACAGGTGTAGGCAAGTTCCGGACGATTATTCTCTTCGCTTAAGTGTGAAAGCTGGATCCGCTCGGTTCCCGATTCGACCAGAGCAATCAAGAGTGCCGCCGCATCGAAGTTACTCAGATGCCCCCGCTTGCCCTCAATTCGCTTCTTTAAAGCCCACGAATACCGGCCGCCATGAAGCATCTCTGGATCGTAATTCGACTCGAGATAAATCCGCTTACTCCCCTTAATCAGATCGAAGAGTTCCGAACTGACCTCACCACAGTCGGTCAAGACCGATAGACTTCCGTGCCCGGTATCGATCCGATAGCCAAAGGGCTCTGCTGCGTCATGGGAAAGACGGAAGGGACGAAAACTCAGGTTCCCCAGAGCATAGCTCCTCGATGCCTCAACAATGTGAAAGCTAAGCTGCTCATAGGCTCGTTTTTTTTCGAGTAAGGCCCGATAACTTCCCTCGCTTAGATAGACTGGCAGATTGTAACGCCTCGCGAAGACGAGCAGTCCAGAGACGTGATCACTATGTTCATGGGTAACGAGGATGGCATTAAGATCCTCAGGCCGTTCTCCCAAACCAGTCAGACTCGACTCAATCCGGGCACAGGAAATCCCCGCATCGATGAGGATCCGTGTATCGCCACTTCTAAGAAAGATCGAATTCCCCTTTGAACTACTCGCCAGAGAACAAGACTGTGCAAAACTCATTTAAGGTTACGCTCGACTTCAAGCGTCGAGATGTCACTGCGGCGAATATTAGCGCCGATCGAGGTCAGTTTCTCGACGAGGTTTTCATAGCCACGTTCGAGGCGGAAGATATCGTAAATCTCTGTCTCATCCTGCGCCGACAATCCCGCTAGAACCATCGCTGCCCCCGCACGTAGATCTCGTGCTTGGACGAGTGAACCAGTCAGCTGTGCCGGACCTGTAATCAAACAAGTCCGCTCAGCTACATCGATATTCGCCCCCATCAACTTGAGGTCCTCAACATACTGGAAGCGCGAGGTCCAGACATTCTCCTGCATGCGGCTCAATCCCTCCGCATGGCAGAGAAGCACGACTGCCTGAGGCTGTAAATCAGTTGGGAAACCTGGGTAGGGCATCGTAATGAAATTCGTCGATGACAAATGCCGTCCCTCAGGAATGTAGACTCGAATGAAATCGCCACCCTCCTCGACTACGGCACCCATTTCCTTAAGCTTCGCACTTAAGGGCTCCATGTGTTTCGGAATTAGATTATGGACACAGACATCCCCCCGGGTCACCGCCGCTGCGATCATAAAGGTCCCAGCTTCGATCTGGTCCGGAATAATCGAGTAGCTGCGACGACCTGGCATCGATGAAACACCGTCAATGCGGATCATATCCGTACCAGCCCCACGAATTCGGGCCCCCATCGTGTTGAGAAAGTTAGCGACGTCAACGATGTGTGGCTCTCGAGCCGCGTTCTCAATCACCGTACGCCCAGGGGCCTTCGCCGCTGCGATCATCAGGTTAATCGTCGCCCCGACCGATACTTTATCCAAGAAAATATTAGCGCCGTGAAGTTGCTTCGCATCTAAGCGGATACGACCGTGCGAGATATTGCAGCTCGCCCCCATCGCTTCAAAGCCCTTCAGATGCAAATCAATCGGACGGACTCCAAAATTACAACCGCCAGGAAGGAAGATATCTGAACTCGATAAACGCGCGAGTAGCGCTCCGAGAAGATAGTACGAAGCGCGGATATCGCGGGCTCGCTCACTTACAACGCGAGCATCCTGAATCCCCCTCGGATCGATCTCCAGTCGATTCCCCTCTAGCTTACATATCGCTCCGATGTCCGAAATGATGTCAATCATCGCCATCGTGTCGGAGACCTGAGGAACATTATCTATAGTACAGGGACCGTCGCAGATTATTGCGGCGGCCAAGATGCCGAGCGCCGCATTCTTCGAACCGCTGACTGTCACATCACCTCGTAAATGTCGACCGCCGCGAATCAAATAGCTTGCCATGGACTACACCTCTTAAAAATCTAAATCACACAAGTCCAATTAAGGACAGTTAAGAATAGTATTTTAGCACAACCTGACTGCACTCGACGCTCTAAACGCCGTCCTCATCAAGAAGGGCAAGCTCCTCCGATTCAGGCCTATAACTGGAGACATCTTCCGGCCTCAACTGCTGGAGGAGATCTTCGGCTTGTTCATCACTGAGCTCGGTCAGCGACTCAACTTCTATGCCGAAATCATTTGCCAATAGAAGCAACTCTTTGAGTGCATAGGCGATCAGTGGATCTTCACTCGTTCGACCATCCCGCCCCAAGTCCAGAGCTTCCTTATAGATGCGTGCCGCCGAGGGCAGAAGCAGATGAAAGGAGGATCCTTGGCCGAGGCTACTGCGAACTAGGAGGCGCGCGTGGTGAAGATCGCTAAGTTCTTTTGCAATCGAGAGCCCCAAACCGGTTCCCCCATAATTTCGACTTCCTGTGACATCAACACGGTAAAAGCGCTCGAAGATGTGCTTGAGGTGCTGAGGCGCAATCCCGTATCCCGAATCACTGACGTTTACATGGACATCATCGAGGGGGCTTGAAAGGTAAACCGTTACGCGCGCGCCGCGGTCGGAATACTTAATTGCATTGGTAATCAAATTCAATACGATGCGCTCTAGTGAAGCATAATCCCCGATCACCTGAGGTAAGTGGGAGAGCGCCAGGACTTTAAGATCAATCTCTTTTTTCGCTGCTTCTGGCTGCATGCGCTCGACTAGTTTACGAGAAAGGAGAAGCATGTCAACTTCCGACATATGATAGAGTCGCCCGCGACTATCAATACTCGATAACAGGAGGAGGTCCGAGACCAATTGCTCCATGCGCTGAGCATCTTCATAAATGCGGATAATATCCTTACGGATCGAGTCTTTTTGCTTTTCCTCTAGTCCCCAGTCTAGGAGCGTTTCTGAGTAAGTTTTGATCGTCGTTAGAGGCGTCTTCAGTTCGTGCGATACATTGGCGACGAACTGTTTGCGCTGAAGCTCGAGTGTCTCACGCTCCGTGACATCTTGGATCAGGAGGAGAATTCCCTTTTCAGTCTCTTCACCACCTGAAATCGGGCGAATTTCAAAGTGGAGCTTCATCTTCTCATGCTCGATGAGCAGATCTCGACGCCCCTGCTGGAGCAAAAGGGCTGCATTTAAAGCTACATCTGGGAACAAGAGCAGTAACTCGGTGATGTCTGCTGGAGGAGCCTGTTCAAATAGCGTTTCAAAAGCCGCGTTGCTATAGAGCAAACGTCCATTTTTACGAAAATACAGGAGAGCCATCGACAGACCGTCCATGATCATCTCAAAATCAGAAAGCAGACGCGTCGGCGGCTTATAATCGACAGCGAGCGAACTCGGCTGGGTCAACACGTCTTCATTTGACTTATGGGCGAGGCCCTGGAATGACTCAATGCGATTTAGCACCGCAGCCACGCATCTACGAAAACGCGATGAAAGTCGGTAGACGATTACAAAAACGAGTAAAAGAGCCCCCAGCAAGAGCAGGAAGCTCAGAAATCGTAAGAAGCCTTCCCAAATAGCGATGAAGACCGAGAGCTGACGCATTAGAGATCTTCAGGGCGAGCAAAGGAGTAGCCAACACCACGCTTCGTGATGATATAGCGATACTTGCTCGAATCAGGCTCAATCTTCTCACGCGTGCGTCGCACGGTCACGTCGACGGTTCGAACATCACCGTAGTAGTCATAATCCCAGACCTCAGCCAGCAACTGTTCACGCGAAAAAACCTGGCCCGCATTCTTCGCCAAAAAAGCAAGCAAATCAAATTCGCGAAGCGTCAGATAAAGACTCGTACCGTTTCGCTTCACTTCAAAGGCATCGAAGTCAATTTCCAAATCACCACAGCGGAGTATATGGACGTCCTGAGGATTCTCAGTCGATCCAGACATCTGTGTGCGCCGCAGCTGGGCCTTAACACGTGCGAGGACCTCTCGCAATGAAAACGGCTTGGTGATGTAGTCATCTGCCCCAAACTCAAGTCCCAAGACCTTATCAATCTCCTCACTCTTCGCAGTCAGCATGATAATAGGCACTGTGCTCTGATTCCGAACGTGCTTGAGAACCTCGAGACCGTCGATACCAGGCAGCATGTAGTCAAGTAGGACTAGATCGATGTCGGAATGCTGAGCGAGGCGAACGGCTTCGTGACCGTCATAAGCGGCCTCAACCTCATACCCCTCGCGAACGAGGGCATCCTTTAATATCTGAACAATATTTTCCTCGTCATCGACGACTAAGATCTTACTCATGAGCTCTCCTAAGAAACAGAAATGTTTTAATTTGGTAATGACATGATAACATAATTCTCAAGCACTTCTGCGTCCACAACTCGAGCTATCCCCGCTCATAACGAATCAGCGCCTAGGCTTGCGTATCTCCATGGGCATGAGATAGGCGGCCCCCATGAACAGGCCCCCCATAAGCGCTAAGCCCCAGTGGGGAATAGCGAGCAGCGAGGGCAATCCGTCTTTTACTTGAAACAGGGTAATCGCGCCCGCATTCAGCTGCTCGAAGAGCCCCGTAGCCGCGATGCTTCCATAAACAAGACTGTAACAAAGTGCACCCAGTAAACCGCCTAAGATTGCAACTAAGCCACGTCGAATCGTACCTGCGCCCATCGCTACAGGACAAGTTCCTGGGCAGCGACCGATCAGTCCAAAACCGACACCGAAAATCAACGCACCTATGATGACACCCGCGTGCAAGGGCTTAATCTTAAAGTGATCAATCGATAAAAGTCCCAGCGATGCCGCTAAGCCCGCGAGAAAAGCCGCCAAGCCAATCGCGAAGAAAATAATTTTACCGAGCCGCATATTTCTCAGGCGAAGCATATCGAGGACCGTAGCATTATTGCCAGCCCCGACGAAATAAAGTGCAAAGCCAAAAAAGATCCCTAAAAGAATTGCTACGACCATTTTTTCTCACCTCCGATCGCGACTGGAATCGCAACAGCAAAGACCAGTGCCGCGAAAACAAAACCCGAAATCGACGATTGCATCATGCCACTCATCATATGACCACTCGTGCAACCACCTGCAAGTCGAGCTCCGAAAAGGAGTAAAAAACCCGCTATGAAACTACGAGAAATTTCAGCCATCGACATTTTTCGCTTCAAATCACTCAAACTGGCACGTGACTTGCCGGACATGAGCAGAGCGCCCAATGATGAACCAATAAAGATCGATAGGAAGAAAGCAAGATCTTTTTCAAAACCGACAATCGCCCCAGCCAACTTACCGCCACTCCGATCGTAATACGCATTCGTCGAGCGATATCCGTGCTTCGCCTCCCCATCCGAAACAATCAATGGCTCAGGCTTGACGACATCATGGATGAGTCGATGCGCCTTCCCTGAGATCACACTAAACTGCGTACTGACTCCAATCGGCTTCCAGGCTAAGATCGCCAAGAAAAATGCCAAGCCTAAAACCACAGCTTGAAGCAACCACTTATCTTTCATTAAATTCCTCCTTTACTAATCAAGCAGACAAACATCTGGTTTATCCATAGTCTAGCCTTTTTGGATTAGGGATGACAAAAGAAAAGCTACACAGAACCCCGGCGATAGAGAAAGGGATCGTCGCAGCATTTGCAACGATCCCTTTCTCCTCAGCTCAAAGTGAGATCCATTTTACGAATTCTTCAAAAATCTGCGTTTCGCGGCGAGCAAAACCAAAGCAATCACCGAAACACCGGAAACCATAACGAAGGGCAAAGCCTCACCCGTCATGGGCACCGGAACCCGCTTCGCAGATACAGTCTGACTGGGATCATTCAAACGGTGAATAGAACTCTGACTCGGCTGGGTCTCACGACTTGTCGTCTCTTGAGTGCTCACATTTGTACTCGGCGTAGTTGGGCTAGTACTAGAACTGGTGCTGGAACTCGACTCAGAACCTGACGTCGTAGTCTCCGACTCTTCTGGCTGCTTTAAATAGTCCTTCGCCGCATCCAGAATCGCCGCATAGACCCCAGCTCGGTGATAAGTAGCCTCAGGAACAGCCCGAATTCCACCAACGCTGTCGACATCACTGGCTACGATATCAGCCGCCTTTCTTCCCTCATAATCATCGAGAGTCGCAATCGCGAGCACATGATAGCCCTCGTTGTCTTCATCAACATTTTCAATTGGATTGCCATACTCATCATTTTGACCTGCGCCGATCGAATAACTGCGATCATAGGCGAAAAGAATCGTGCCGTCTTTATCGAAGTAGACATTTAAGCCGATATAGTAGGCTGGAATTGGCAACGGACTCTCAAGATGGTGAACTCCCTGAATCATCTTAGCCTCTGAGAGTGGGCCTTCTTTCATCGCAAGATCACGTAAATTCGTCAACTCCTTAATGATTCGTGCGAGGCGCTGCTCATCCCAGGCCGCATTATTGAAATGCTCCTTCGCGTAACTGAGACGATCCGCCAACAGTGCAGCATGATCAGCATCGACTGGGCCAGCCGCAATCGCCTCATCCGCCCGCTTAATAGCGCGGTCAAGTACGAGCCGGTCTAAGAAGAAGTCTGCTTCAAAGAGAAACTTGCCTGCAGCGGTCTTCGAAAGATCCTCTTTTTTCAACAAGGCTTCCCCCTCGTCGATAAGCGTTTGAATTAGAGCCGCCGTCTCTGGGCGCAGACTCTCCGCATCGATCGACTTCAACTCAGCAATCTTCGCCTCGATCTCACTGCGGTTTTCGGCCAGATCACTAGGATTGATCACGAAGTTATCACCATCTTTCAGTGTCGCGGCCTTCGATGCCGTGTTAATCAAAACCTTATTATCGTATGCCGCAAGACCTGGATTCGCATCAAAAGCGTTGAAAGCAATTTCACTAATTTGATCCCCGAGCTCGAGGCTCGTAAATTGATTGCTTGCAAAAGCTTGTTCCTTAATTGCTTTCACAGAATTCGGTAAAGCAATAGTACCTAGTTGCCCACCAGCAAATGCCTGAACTCCAATGGTCTCGAGCATCGTAGCATTTGCCAGGTCCGCATAGGTAAGATTACTCTCTGCAAAAGCCATCTCACCAATTTCCTTCAGGACCGCCCCCTCTTCAAATCCGACTAGATACTCCAAAGTATTCTGACGGAAAGCAGATCGCCCGAGGTACGTGACCGACTTCGGAATCAGGGCAACTCCAATTTTATTGATATGAAATGCCGCATCGCCGATATATTCTACGGTTGATGGCAGCGACAAGTCGCTGATTTGATTATTCATAAAAGCGCCGGCACCAATGTGCTTCAATGGCATATCGAAATCGGGCATCAGCTCCGCAATTTGATTGGACTGAAAGGCAAAGTCCCCGATCCACTCCAGATTACTTGGCAACTGCACAGACTCGATATCGTATTTTTTGAGTGAAGAGCTCGCGAGATCCACATTCCGGAAAGCATCATCAGCGATCTTCGTAATCACTACGCCATCATGCATGCTGGGTAGTTCAAGATTCTTATTTTGAACAATCTTCTTCTCACCGCGAGGGCTAAAGCCAGTGATGGCTGGACCATCATAGAGGAAGTCCACCTCATCCCAAGTCGTATAGTCAATATCGTCCTCGGACTCGGACTCATCACCTGGATCCACAGGATTAACGACGTAACTTGGCCCTGCCTCTGGAAAACTCGGAGCAGTCCCTGAATAGGTATTAAGTGCCACTTTCCCAGGATAGTTGGGCACACCGGGATTCGAAGCAAAGGCAGCTCCCGAAACCTGCTCGAGACCATCCGGAATCATCAGCGACTTCAATTGATTTGAAGCAAAGGCATTCGTCTGAATTGCTCGCAAGTGACTAGTTTCCGAAATCGTCAAAGTCGAAATCAAGTTATCAGCAAACGCCTGCTCACTAATATTCTCCACGGAATCTGGAATGCTCAGTAATTCGATCTTATTATCCTGGAATACCAACTCCTTAAATACATGCAGCTGGGAGCCGGGAGCGAAAGTCAGATTAGAAATCTGATTGCCTTTGAATGTCCCTTCGCCTAAATCCTTCACCGAAGCGGGAATATCCAGAGTCCCACTAATCTGAGAATCGAAGAAGGCGTGGTCACCTAAGGTCGTCAAAGAACTTGGCAAGGTCAAATGACTAATCCCAGTGTGTCCGAAGGCATAGTCACTCATATAGCTGATGCTATTCGCTAAAGTCAGCTCAGTTAAGAAGCTATTTCCCTCAAAGGCATCCTGCCCAATGTAGGAATAGCCCTCAGGGACAGTAAGCGAGCGAATGAGATTATTCGGAAAACTCTCACCGACTGAGTAAATCGGAAAGCCATCAATGTCATTTGAATCAACAACACCGTTAACACCGGGTCTCCCAGTATAATCTTCGATCTTAACCAACTTATTAACTGCAAAGGCAAAACTTCCAATACGGGTAAGAGCCGTACCGGAGGGAGAAGTCGTGGGCAAGCTTAAAACACCACCATTGGCTTTTAATCGTTCGACACCAGCCTTCGTCAGACCATAAACCGTATTGCCGTCGATCACAAAATCACCACTAGCATCAATAGTCTCAGCACTGCGCTCAGAACCTAAGCGAGCTGAACGAAGATTAGTAGAGTCCAGACTGAATTCATCGAGAAGATCCTCATCAGATCGTGAATTAAGTGATTCATCCACATGAGATTCAGTTTTAGAAGGCGTAGGAAGACTTGTACTGGGCAGATCTGCAGTCTGAGCCTCATCAAGCTCGACCGCTACAGAGTCAGACGAGTTGAATTCCTCGGCAAAAATTAGGGATTGGAAATGAAATACTGGAGCGACAACAGCGAAAAGCAAGCAAATGCTTAAGCCGATAGAACGCAAACGTGAAAATCGATTCATCAAAAAGTTCCTTCATATACATATGTTTGCTTAAACTAACCTCATAAGTATATAAAAAAGGAGCTTGAAACGGGGAAGAAAAATATTACATCTTTACTACAGATCTACTACAGATTTGTTTAGTTGAGATTTAAGTATACGAAGACGCGCACGACTAATAAAGTACAAGCGCCACAAAATGAATCCAAGCAAAATTGGAACAAAAAAAGAGTCCAGTCAAATGACTGAACTCTCGTTGGAACCGGCGAACCTTA
>JAUNVS010000040.1 GCA_030537565.1 Eubacteriales bacterium
TTCATTTAAGTAAAAATTTGATTGTAGAAGCAATCCTTCTGATGTTTTTATACTTGGCAAATTATCTGTAACGATACAAACTTCATATTTTATATTTAACAAATATGCCAAAACTGAGATTTCAAACACAGGAGCTGTATCATACATATAAATTGCAACTTTTTTCATATCTTATAGCTTGCTTTCTTGACTTATCTTCTATGACTCAATAAGAACCAACATAAACTTCTTTTTCTATATCAGCAAGAATTAATTCTCCTTTTTCATTAACAACTCGATTTTTTCTTCTTTAGCTAAGCAATTCGAAAAATCAACAGCTGAACCATCGTCTATTGGCGCCCCTGAGAGTTGAGACCTTTTTTGCTACGTTTAATGAAGCATAAAGCACAAAATTCTGTACTGTTTTCTTTTCACCCGCGAAACTCACTGGCTTCGCTACTATACAAGCTATTCTTGGAGAAATTGAATCCTCACAATCTGAGATTCGTCTAAGCGATACATCCCAAACTCTGAAGTTTATCTTGAAAACATAAGAAAGCTTTTTCATTTGCTATTTCATGCTGAGCAGTGGCAAACAAATATTTCCATTTCTTTTGAAGGTATTTTTTATCTTCTTCACTAGCTAGTTCATAATAATTCATATTATCAATCACATCTAAAACCCTTACGATCAAAGATTCTTTCCCAATTCTAACTGACCTTAGTAGAGAGTCTTCAAAAGCTTCAAGTTTGCTAATGCCTTTAGTCTGCACAGTAAGCGATTGCACTATTTCAGAGATTCTCTCCCCCCACATTTCCTGAATGTCAGCTAATGTACAATCAGTATCCTCAATCAGATCATGAAGAGCTGCAGAAACTATAATGGTTTTGTCGTACCCCATCTTTTGTGCAAGTTGGGATAGCCGTATCGAATGCAAAAATGCGGGTTTCCCGGGATTTTGATCACTCTGGATAAAAAATTTTGCTGCAAATAGCAAGGCTTCATTTAGTTCTTTATCATACATATACGGTTCCAAACTTTCCTCGAGAAATTCTAATTCACATTAATTCTATACTTAAGCAGCAGGTCAATTCCATTACATAAAAAAAGCTCCGCTTGTTAGACGAGAGCTTTCATAAAAGCTAAAACACCAAGAAGTATTCCTAGCATTATTCTTTATAACTGTTCCACCCAGTTTTGTCCCAGTCGAGTTTGTTAAAGCTCTGAAAATACTGCTATTAAGGCATACTTCTTTCGGCTACTCTTACTCCAGCAATATTGGAGGATGCATTGTTTGCTGAAGACATTCCTACTTCAAGCCTTAAATCTTCTCTATTCATTTTCTGCTCTGCCAAAATTGTCCAGAGCTTACCCTAGCAAATGTTATGATTTTCTCCTCCCATATTCTAATCTGAGATGGCCTCCTATAACCCTGGATTTGTTTTGGATTCTAACCAGCTAATTTTCTCAAAGTCCTTGTCGTTGTTATTTTCATTTCGATAGGAATCTTGTGAAGATGCTTGGTAAATCTTTAAGAACTGAGCCAAGTTAGGAACTCTAAATCTTGCTTGATTGATCTCTACTATTTCTATTTCATCTTCTCTAATGCCAGCAAAATCGTAAAGCGAAGTAATGCTTCCAAATTCAACATGTATGTCTGCTTTCTGGAATTCATGTTCATGTAAATCAATTAGTTCATAGCCCAAAACTAACATGCTGGAATAAATCTGTTCCCAATCATAAATTCTTAGGTCATCTGGAGCATCCCAGCCTCTAGGATCACCAGGAACATGAATATCTATATCTGACGGTTTCCAGTCAATCCCAGAAATATACCCTAGACCTACTGAACCCATTAAGCACGGTGTTATGCCGCTCTTATTTAGCTGCTTACATATCTCTAAAAATTCTTCTAACAGTAGCATTCATCCCCGCTCAAATCTTATTGTATTAGGAAAAATTATCCCTTTATTTCTTAAGGATAATCATATCGAAGCAGCCCTTAGAATAGTTGGTAAAACCAAGGGCCACCAAAGCTTGGAGCCTACTCCCACTCAATCGTTGCTGGTGGTTTGCTGGTGACATCATAGACGACGCGGTTAATCTGGCCGACCTCGTTAATGACTCGGCGCGAAACCCGGTCCAAGAGCTCATAGGGCAAGTGTGCGAACTCAGCAGTCATGAAGTCGTGCGTCTCAACCGCCCGAAGCGCCAAGAGATAATCATAGGAACGGCCATCTCCCATGACACCGACACTACGCTGCTCAGTGAGCACTGCGAAGTACTGCCCGAGCTGACGATCAAGCCCTGCTGCGGCGATCTCTTCACGGAAGATGTAATCGGCTTCTCGGAGAAGATCGAGCTTCTCTTTGCTCACCTCACCTAGGACACGAATCCCAAGCCCAGGTCCTGGGAAGGGCTGACGCATAACGAGCATCTCAGGGATCCCGAGTTCGAGCCCTAGTTTGCGCACCTCATCCTTAAACAAAGACTTGAGCGGTTCAATCAGGTCGAAGTGCATATCCTCAGGGAGGCCACCGACATTGTGATGACTCTTGATAACTGCAGCATCACCGCCGCCCGACTCGATGACGTCGGGATAAATCGTTCCCTGGACGAGGAAATCGCAATCCTTTAGTTTCTCAGCCTCTGCCTCGAAGACGCGGATGAAGGTTTCGCCGATGGCTTTTCGCTTCGCCTCAGGATCGCGCAGGCCCTGGAGTGCAGTTAGGAAGCGCTCTTCGGCATCGACGCGAATAAAATTCATCGAGAACTGTTCCTTGAAAACAGCCTCGACCTCATCGCCTTCATTTTTGCGCATCAGACCATGGTCAACGAAGACACAGGTCAGCTGTGAGCCAATCGCCCGATGGACGAGGACAGCGGCAACGGATGAGTCGACTCCCCCCGAGAGGGCGCAGAAAACTTTTCGATCACCGACTTGGCGGCGGATCGCTTCGACCTCGCGGTCGATAAAAGAGCTCATCTTCCAGTCGCCTTTGAAGCCACAGACATCGTAGAGGAAGCGTCGAATCATCTCTTTTCCCTGCGACGTATGCTCAACCTCTGGGTGGAATTGGGTGCCGAAGAATTTCTTTTCACGAGATTCGATGGCGGCATTGGGACAGGTTTCAGACTTCGCAATCGATACGAAGCCAGCAGGCAACTCGACAATCTGATCCGTATGGCTCATAAAGCAATCGAGTTCTGACGCAAGACCTGCAAAGAGTGGCGACTGATTGTCGACCTCAAGTTCGCGGCGGCCATATTCACGCGTTTCAGCAGCTTCTACTCGCCCGCCAAGCGTCTTCGCCATGAACTGACAGCCATAACAAATACCGAGGACAGGCAAACCCAGCTGAAAAATCTCTGGATCACAGCTTGGAGCATCTTCCTCATAGACAGAAGCTGGACCGCCCGTGAAGATGATCGCCGAGTAGCCACCCGAACGGATCGCTTCAATCGGCATACTTGCAGGCTTAACTTCACAGTAGACCTGACACTCACGCACCTTGCGAGCAATCAATTCCTTATATTGGCCACCAAAATCCAGAATTAAAACCTTTTCCTCGTGCATTGATAAATCTCTTTCTAGCTGCTTCGTTTCATGCGTTCTATGCTGAACTTATTCTTCGTAGGCAAATTTGTAGCCAACACCCCAGACCGTCTTAATCATCCAGCGATGTTCGCCACCCAACTGGTCGATTTTCTCACGGATACGCTTAACATGGACGTCAACCGTACGTGACTCGCCGAAGAAGTCATAACCCCAGACCTGGGTCAAAAGCTGTTCGCGAGAAAACACGCGATTCGGATGTGAGGCGAGGAAGTAAAGTAACTCAAGTTCCTTCGGAGGCATGTCGACGGCCTGGCCTGCAAGCTCACAGGTATAGCTGCTCTTATCGACCATGAGGTCATCACAAACAATCTTCTCGGTGACCTCAGCCTGAGTATTAGCCTGTCGAACCACATCACTGCGTCGTAGAATTGCTTTCACCCGCGCTATGAGTTCATTGGCATCAAAGGGTTTTCCGAGATAGTCGTCAGCGCCAATTTCGAGACCAACCACCTTATCGACGGACTCCGTACGCGCTGTGAGCATTAAAATCGGAACCTCCGACTCCTTCCGAATACTACGGCAGACTTGGTAACCATCGAAGTCGGGCAACATGAGGTCGAGGATAATCATGTCAGGATTAAAACTCTGGAATCGATCGAGAGCCTCCTGCCCACTGTGAGCCATCTCCGTCTGGAAACCTTCTTTTAAACAATAGATATTCACCAGTTCGCAAATGTTCACATCATCATCAACGATCAAAATACGTTTACTCATCTGAGATTCTTCCCTTCTTCTTCTTACGCAGATCCTTTAATTCGTTCATAAAGGATTCGACGGAGTCAAAGGCTTTATATACAGAAGCAAAGCGGATATAGGCCACCTCATCTAACTGCCCCAACTCCTCGAGAACCCGCTCACCAATCATCGCCGTCGGGATCTCGTCGATCTTCGAGGCTCGCAAAGTCTGCTCGACTCGGTCGATCAATTTTTCAATGTCATTCCGATCCAAGCGCCGCTTGTGACAGGCTTTGAAAATATTATGGATCAATTTCTCTCGATCAAAGGGCTCACGACGACCATCGCGCTTTTTAACAAAGAGCGTCTTATTCTCAATTCGCTCATAGGTCGTAAAACGATAGCCGCACGCGAGACATTCGCGGCGGCGTCGTACTTCGTGACCGGACTCCGACGGCCGTGAATCAACGACCTTATCATTGTCCGAATGACAGTGTGGGCATTTCATAAAGCAGTTTCTGCATCATGCGCTGGACGAAGCCTGAGCTATTGCTCAGCTTCGTCTTCGTTCAATAGCCAGTTCATCACCTGATCATTGGAGCGTCTGCGGGAACTTGGCAACTCGGCGTCATCGAAGCTGGGACGCGGACGACGTTGGAAGATCGCCTCACTGGCTCTCGGACGACGCTCAGTCTGTTCGCTACGCTCAGGGCGTTCAGCACGCTCGAAATCACGGCGCTCACTGCGAAGCGGATAGGTCTCGCCCTCACGACGGATCGGCCGCGCCGAACTAGCGCGATAACTCTCATCGATCGTCTCCTGAGAATAGGGTTCCTCAATCGGCATCGTCGTATGGTCTAAATCCGCCTCATACGGACGATTGGGGTAACGATCCGCAGAACGACGAGGATAACGCCCCTCAGGCATCGTCTTATCCGTGTGGAGGAAATCTGGAATCTCAGAATTCTCGCTCGCACGCGGCAAGACAGTCTCGCGTGGCTCTGGACGCTTCGCCACATTCGTCATCGTTGGGGCAAAGGGACTACGGCGGCTCTCACGCGCCTCGTGCTTGCGACGAGTATTGCGAGATTCGCGTGGGCTTGAAACTGCCTCAACAGGACGTTCACTCGAGCGATCCTGCTCAAAGGAGGATGCGATGACCGTGATCATGATCTCATCTTCATCGAGATTGTCGACATCGGTCACACAACCGATGATGATTTCAGCATCCGCTGCCGCTGCGTCTCGAACCAGCGTACTGGCCTGGTTGAAGTCTTTAATACGAATATTGGCACCTGTAAAGTTGACAATTAAGCGGCTGGCTCCATCGATGCTGGTGTCGAGGAGAGGACTGTGAATCGCATCGTCGATCGCGTTTTGGACCGCATCGGGACCCTTACCACGACCAATTCCCATGTGACAGACACCCGCGTCGGTCATGACACGACGTACGTCCATCATGTCGAGGTTAATCAAACCAGGAACGGTGACGAGGTCAGAGATACCGACGACACCGAATTTGAGAATTTCATCCGCCATCGCGAAGGAATCACTGATGACCGTATCCTCTGCTGCGATGTCAAGAAGCTTGTCATTCGGAACAATAATCAGAGCATCCACATATTCTTTTAAGCGCTCAATCCCGAGATCGGCGTGATTCATGCGCCCAGGGCCCTCAAAACGGAAGGGCTTGGTAACGACGGCGACGGTGAGAACGTCCGCCTCTTTTGCAAGCCGCGCAATTACAGGCGCAGCACCAGTTCCGGTACCACCGCCCATACCAGCCGTGATAAACACCATGTCAGCGTCGGAAACGAGCTTCTTAAGCGTATCGGCCGCCTCTTCAGCGGCTTGGGCACCGATTTCGGGATCGGCACCAGCGCCGAGACCGCGGGTCAGTTTCTCCCCGATGCGCACCGTATTGTGACAAAGCGAATGCTCTAATTGCTGCTGATCCGTGTTCACCGCGAAAAATTCGACGTTCTGAACACCACTCGAAATCATCCGATTGACCGCATTACATCCGCCACCACCAACGCCGAAGACCTTAATATAAGCCTTCATATCCATGGGAAAATCATTCTCCGCCATAATATTCACCTGTCTATTCCGTTGATTCATAACTCGTCAATAGCCCCTCTCACCTGAAGCTGTCTTATATCTTAAATCGATGTCGTCTGACATCTGTCTGTAAACTAACTGTAATAGTACCATGAATTTTGATTCTGTGGCATAGCCTCGAAAGGATTTTTCTTCACCGCTCCAATTCATCGAAAAGCTCGCCCAGCATTTAGCCCCGGCGACGCTTAGCCTGAGCCCTCAACTTAACGTAGTACTGACGCTCGGCCTCAGCCTCTCGCTCTGAGAGTTCATCGGCCGTGAGAATTTCCTCGACCTTGGCATCGGAAGCATCAATCATCGCCTTTGCCTTTGCCATCTGCTCGAGACGTTGGCGCTCTGCCTCTGATAGGTCTGGGAGCCGCTTACCATCCCGGGGATCTCCAGGCTTATGCCTCTGCACCTGTTTCTCAAACGCCTTTCGATATCGACGTCGATCCCAAAGGACTAGAAAAGCATTTTGAGCTCTCGCCAAATTTTGAAAGATACGTACACCAAAGGCAAAAAAAGCACAAAGATAAAGCTGGACACCGAGCTGTTCTCCGAGAGCTGTCAGAAAAATCGCAACCATGTAGTTTCCAATTAGAAACATAAAGAGGCTTCTCTGGTCGTAGACTTTTCGCAACTGCATCGAGAGGCCGTAGACCAATGCGTCGAAGACCGCCACGATCAATAGTGCTATGTAAAGCCAGAGCTCAGACGGGATCTGACTTTTGAAGAAAAGCCCCGCCAGCAAACCTAATATCAATGCTAAAAGTGCGAGCATCTATTCTCCCCCTAGTCGCGGCGCCGGAAAATGTCGTCGACAGGATTGGCACTCGGAATCTCTTCAACACGGCCAATGGTTTCTACGGGCATGCCCTCATCGAGAACAGGGACGGTGACATCTGGACTCTCAGTTTGGGCCGTTTCAGTCGCTTCGTTCTCCTGAGGTAGGGCGGGCAACAAACCCTGGTTTTCAGTAGCCCCCTGATCCGGGAAATCCCGATCACGGACACTGATAAATGAGCGATAGCTCCCACCGAGATTTAAATAACCATCGGCGAGGTCATCGAAGATATGATTTCGAATCGCATTACGTAGCCAGTAAATCTCTTTAACATAATCCGCATTGGCAGCGATCATCGCCTTTAGCTCGCCCTTTCGTCCCAATCCCCGGAAGCTCAGATATAAATTCTGATTCTCCATAACTCGGACACTCGACAACATGCGAAATACAAGCTTACCATCATCGCTATCGCGGTCTGCCCTCAGTAGTGCATCGATGGCGATCAGTGCCTTATCCAAACCGACGCTCTCTTCATTTGTAACATAGTCGCCTACGTGGACAGCTGAAAGTTTCAAGCCCTGAATTAGGGGGATACCTGCCGGTAAGGCCTCATTCTTCAATTGCAAGACACGTTTCTTGCGGTCAAGCATCGCATAGCCATCCGGAATCTCGACATAGGCAACTTCGCTACTCTCAACGAGCTCGATGCGAAGCTTCGATGGAAATTCGACCCGGCACTCAACCGACTGAATATAAGGAAAACGTTCAACCAGTTGCTCTTCAATCTCCCGATTATGGAGACTGAGATAGTCGCGAAGCGATCCATTGACGAGGCTAAAGAGATGTTGACCAGGATTAACGTGGATACTACGCCGAATATCCTCAGTCGTCACAAGCTGATTTCCCTCAATGATCAATTCTTCAAGATAGAACTGGGGCATGAGGACGAGGAGGCTTAGGGTGGCCCCGATCACGAGCAAAAATAAGAGGACTAAAATTCGCCGCTGACGTTTTAATGGGTCATGGAAGCGCTCACCGGCCTCATTAGCCGCCTGCGGGCTACCGAGCACATTTCGCCGCCGAGTCTGCTGGGCACTCTCGCTGAGATGACGATTGATCTGAGCCTCACGCTGGCGCCGCAACTCACGCATCCGAAATTCTTGGGGGCGGTGAATTCGAAGTGACTTAAGCTCCTCTTGGCGAGCGCGCCGCTTCGCCTGCCGTTCGGCCTGCCGCCGCGCGGCATGCTGAGCCTCAAGTAGCTTGACCGCCTCAGAGATTCCGATCGAATCTGAATCCATGCGCTCCGCATGAATTAAGCGCTCTCGCTCACTAAGGAGGATGCCACTCTTACCGAAGCTGCGGCGGCGTGGGCTGCTCTGATCCGCGCTCGCATCTTGCAATCTACCGCGAAACTTAAATTCAGTCGGTTCGTCAACTTCATCTTCGGGCTTACGACGTAAGATCCGCTTAAAAAAGCCTAGCTGTTTTCTCAATTGGCTCCGCCGTTTGGCCCGCTGAATTGCTTTGCTCCGCGCAGCCTCGTTCAGGAGTTTCTCCTCGAGGACCGTGGCCTCGAGTGCATCTTCAATCGCCTGCTCTTCTTCGAGTTCAGCAGATTTGGGCGCTTCATCGGCCCCAGTAGACGAGTTGGTCTGCCGACGCAATGAAAAACGCCGATGCGGCTTCACCTCGTCAGCGAGCTCGCCTGAATCCACCATTTCTTCTGACTCAAGCGACTCGCTAACTGACTCTGTAGAATATGCTTCGTCGTCGCGAAACAGTGAATCGAGCTCAGACTGATCTCGATTCTGAACTTCCGGTTGCATCTCGCTCAGATTAGGCTGTTTCATCTTCGACTTCATGAACTATTTCAATCCTTAAACTAAGGTCTCAAGACCATCGACAATTTTTTCGAGGGCGTCGCGTTTCGCTAATGTGGATGCCTGTCTCGCCATTGTATCAAGCCTTTCACTCTGATTCAGCAGTGATTCCAGCTCTCGCGCCAAATATTCGACATTTAAATTCTCATCTCGGCACATCAGTCCCGCCCCTGCATCAACAAAAATCTGGGCATTGTAGCTCTGATGGTCTTCGACGGCATAGGGATACGGAACAAACAGAGCCGCCTTTGATAACGCTGCAATCTCTGCGCATGAGAGAGCCCCCGCCCGCGATATGATGAAATCTGCTGCAGCCATGTGTAGCGGCATATTGTAGAGGAAGTCTTTGACCTCCAAAATTGATATCCCAGCGGCTTCGCTCGAAGCTTCCTCGTAGAGTCTCTGGCCAGCCGCAATTATGATCCGAATTTGATCTGGATTTCCCTTTTCCTCACGCTGCTTGGCCCAAGCGGTCACAGCCCGATTGATCTGCCTCGCCCCGAGTGAGCCCCCCGTGGCGAGGACGAGCTTTTCACCAGGCTTGAGCGCGATGCCGAGGCTTTTGCGCGCCTCCTCTTTTTTCATATCAAAGAGATCTGGCGAAACCGGATTACCCGTTAAGAGCACCCGCTTCGCTCGCTTGAAACTGCTCCGACTTTTTTCAAAAGAAATGCAAACGAGCTCCGCGCCCCGGCCGAGGAGACGATTACTGATTCCCGAAAAGACATTTTGCTCATGGATCAGGCGCGGGATTTTCAAGCGTTTCGCGGCGGATAGGACTGGGGCACAGACGTAACCCCCGGTCCCAACAACGACGTCTGCAGCAAAGTTGCGGAGGATTTCAAGGCTCTCAGAGCGACCACGCCGATAGGTCGCAAGTGCCGAGAAAAACTTTCGATTGAGTCGGCGAGGTAGCGGTGCTGCATGAATCGCTTGGAATTGAAATCCTGCCTTTTTCACGAGTTTCGCTTCAATCCCAGTTTCGAGACCACAAAAAAGAATTTCCACCTCGGGATGGCGCTCTTGGTAGGACTTTGCAATCGCAAGGGCTGGATTGACATGCCCACTGGTCCCACCACAGGCAAATACCATTTTAAGCTTGGACATGGATGTTCTCCCCTCCGATGCGCTCTGGTGTTGAACTGTGTCGCGCAATACTTAGGTTAATGCCAACAGTCACCAAGAAAACCGTATTTGCAGTTCCGCCGTAGCTAAAGAAGGGAATCGAGATACCAGTCGGCGGAAAGGCACCGACATTAACAGCCACCGAAAGAATCGCCTGAAGACATATGAGGAAGCTAAAGCCGCCAACCAAGCAGAATTGGAATATGGTTGGCGCGCGGGCGGAAATTCTTAAGCCAACGTAGAGGAAGGCTATGAAGAGCACGACGAGGGCCGCCCCGCCGATAAATCCGAGCTCCTCAACAATGCTCGAATAGATGTAGTCGTTATGGTTCTCAGGAAGATAGTTGAATTTCTGACGACCTGCGCCAATCCCGAGGCCTGTCAGGCCTCCAGAACCGATGGCGATTTCAGCCTGTTCAGTCTGGTAGATATCCGCCTCAGTCGCTTCATTGGAATCCGTAAAAACATTAATGCGTCGGGCCAAGTGATCCCAGCGTTGTGAGAAGTTGGCAGGTAGGAGCGGTCGCATCACGAGTACGAGAACCAAGAAAATGGTCATCGCTGCCAAGAGTTCTAGCCCACCATGGAACCAAGAGCGCCAAGGAAGTGAATTCATACAGAAGATGATGAACGTCATGATCAGAATGATCGTGACCGCCGACATGTGCGACTGGAGTGAGATGAGGACGCACCAGAGGAAAATCGCCATCGTCGGCACAAAAATATCGACAAAACCATCCAACCATTTCTGTTTGTGGGGATGTGCAGCAATAAAAGCCCCTAGGCGGCGAAGGCGACGCACTTCACTAAAGTAGAGGGAAAGACAAAAGATAGTTGCAATCTTGGCAATCTCCGATGGCTGGAAGCCGAGTCGAGGAATACCTGGTAGGGGCAGCCAACGACGCTGACTGTTGACTTCACGTCCGATGCTCGGGTGGAGGACGATGAGCAAAAGGAATAGGGTAAAGGCGTAGACGACATAACCGAAATAGCGATTTTTGAAGAGATCGATATCGATGATTGAAACGAGGAACATGAAAATAACACCAATACCCGTGAAGACGAATTGGCGACTGAAATAATACGTCGGTTGGTTTCCCTCACTCAAACTACGCGTCATCGATGCTGAATAGAGGGCAAGCAAGCCGAAGCAGAGCATCGCGATGACGATGACAAGCAAAGCCGTACTCAGGGCGTTGTGACTACCGAGGTCCCAGCGCTGGCGCATGCTTTTTGTCGAGCTCGAAGTGTAGACGCTTTTCTCACGGATTTGGCGTTGGCGACTGCTACTATGCACCCTCTGACCATATCGGCGACGCGCTGCGCGAGACACTGGCTCTACCGGCACTGGCTCGACTGACGCTTCTGACTCTTCCGGCACTTCACGCTTCCCCAATGGCCGAGACGCTAGCTCGGGGACAGAGTCGTTGGTCCTAGAGAGAATCCGTCGTCTCGCCTCAGCCCGCAGGGCTTCGCGCTCACGATCCGAAACTGGTAGTTCTTCGGCTGACATCTCGGCGACATCCGCCTCAAGATCTGTAATATTTTCTGGCCAGGCTCCATCAAGATACTCTGTGTTTGAACCTGGATTGCTTTCTTTTAAAAAATCTTCACGCATAGGTGACCTCCTAGATCCGCGCTGCGATGAGAGCGATGAGCGAGGCAAATAGCGTAATCATCGTAAAGACTGTGACGATCTTCATTTCCGACCAATTGCTGAGCTCGAAGTGGTGATGAATTGGCGACATCTTAAAGATTCGCTTTCCTCCAGTATATTTGAAATAGCAAACTTGAATTAAAACCGAGGCAATTTCGATAACATAAATCACGCCAAAGAGCAAAAAGAGCCAGGGTTGTTTCAATAAAAAGAGCAGGCCGGAAACATAGGCTCCGAGTGCCAGCGACCCGAGATCTCCCATGAAGATCTTCGCAGGATGATGATTAAAGATAAGAAAAGCAAGCAAGCCTCCGATCAGCGAGAAATTGAGGGGCAGGTCGATCAGATTGCTGCTGGCAAATTGAGGAATCGCAAGCATGCCAATGAAAAGTAACGCGACGCTCGTCACCGAGCCACAGAGGCCGTCGACTCCATCACAGAGGTTGACAGCATGTGATGCCGCATAGTGATAGAAGACAGCGAAAGCTACGAAGAGGATAATCCAATGGCCCTCCACAGCGATGAAACGCTTACCTGCAAAGGGGAGATAAAAACCATCGAGGGCATCGAAGCGATGAAGCGCAAAGAGAAAGGCTGCAATCACCAGCAGGGTGGATAGTGTCTTCTGCAGGACGGACAGACCTTCTTTTCGTATGCGGACCTTTACATAGTCATCCGCGAAGCCGATTGCCGCCATCGCCAGCGTGAAGAAGCCTAGGGCAATCATCGGGGGAGCAAGTCGAGCCTGCGCCCACTGGTAGACGAAGACGAGCACAAAGGGTGCGAGAAAAATTGCACCCCCAAAGGTGGGTGTCCCCGTTTTCTTCAAATGGCTCTGGGGGCCATCCTCACGGACGCGCTGACCCAAGTGGTCACGCCGTAAGACTGGAATTAAAAACTCTCCGACAAGATAAGCGACGGCGATCGAAAAGAGGAGCACCAATAGGGGCTGCCAGTTTTTGAAGGCGGCAATACTGAAACTACTTATCACATTCATTGTCTTACTCATTTCTATCTGTCCCAGAGGCGCACTCGGCGAGCGTCTTTGCGAAACGATCCATCTGATAGCCGTGAGAGGCCTTGATTAAGTAAAAGCCAGCTGGGTTAAATTCCCGAATTAAGGCGGATTTTAAGGCATCCACATCGTCGAAAGCGCGCAGCTGACACGTCTGGCGAATCGCCTCAGCGTCTTCCTGAGTCATGCCTCGCTCGCGAGAGGCTTCGGCGATAAGCGCTTGCGCATAGCCATCGGCGAGGTCAGCCGCGTAGTCACCGAAGAAATAGACGTGATCGAGGGGGAGCGGATAATGTCGTCTCAAATCAGAGGCAATCCTACGATGTAGCTCACTTGCGGTCTCGCCGAGTTCGAGGACGCCACCGATCACTGCATAGCGAAGTGATGGATCGGCTTCTTCAAAAGCTGCCGACTGAAATGCCGCTCGCATCGAGGCTGGCGCTGCATTGTAGTAATCGTGAAATATGCGCAGCTTCCCAATATTTTCGAGGCGCTCTCGATCCCCCTCGACGCTATACGTATCTAGTCCCGCCTGCATCGCCTCGACACTTAGACCTAAGTGCAATCCAAGTGCAATGGCAAAGGCCGAATTTTCAGCGTGATGGGCACCAGCAGGATGAATCCTGATATCAGCACAGAGTTTCGATGCATCGTCAAAAAAGTGAAGTCGACTCTGATTGCGCTGAGCGGCCTCATCGAGATCAAGCTCATACGAAAGTAAAGTCAGCCGCTCGCCATAATTCGCACGCAACTCTGATTCGAGCTCAGGATGCCGGGCCGCTTCACGCCCAACAAGGATCAGTGTCTCCACACCGCTCTTTTCCAAATCGGCCGCTGAGTGGGCTTTAAAATGCCTAGAGAGGATTTCATCCTCAAAACTGCTAATCAGTACGGCT
>JAUNVS010000041.1 GCA_030537565.1 Eubacteriales bacterium
TTCTTATGCTCGTCACAGCAATCACCTGAATGCTCTTCTGCGAAAACGGGCAAACTCGAAGCGGTAAGTCCCATAATAATCGAGAATCCGATTAGGGCTCCAAACGCCTTAAATTTCTTCATAATAAGAAAACTCCCTTTCATGCGAAATCGCTTGCGCTAAATAGTAATGCTTCGCATTTGCGTTTGCAACAAATTTCTGCAAAAACAGAGAGTTTCTTTGCTATAATCTCCTTGAAATATTTTATGAGGTGCTAGCACATGATTTCTTTGCTGATTCCCTTTTACAACGAAGAAGCGCAGATCCCACTAACTCTTTCGAGCTGTGTGCCGATCCTCGACGGTCTAGATGACTATGAAATTATCTGTGTTGACGACGGTTCAAACGATGGTAGTTGGGCCGCCATCCTTAATGCATGTCAAACAAACTCCAGAATCCGAGGTCTCCACTTCGCCCGAAATTTTGGAAAAGAAGCAGCCATATGTGCCGCCATGGATGCAGCGGCGGGCGACTGTGTCGTCCTCATTGACGGAGATCTCCAACACCCACCACAACTGATTCCCGAAATGTTTCGCCTATGGAAAAATGAAGGATATGAGGTTGTCGAAGCCGTTAAGACGACCCGCGGGCGGGAATCCCTCTTCAGTCGCATAGCGGCTAATAGCTTCTACAAACTTTTTGCAGATGCAGGAAACATGCAACTAAAAAATGCCTCGGACTTTAAACTCATGGATCGAAAAGTAGTCGAGGCCTATAAGCAGATGCCTGAACGCCACACTTTCTTCCGTGGTATGAGCGCCTGGCTCGGCTTCCGCCGCACCAGCGTCCCCTTTGAAGTCGCAGAACGCCAAACTGGTGTTTCTAAATGGAATCTTCGAAAAAAGATTCAGCTCAGCGTCGATGCCATCAGCTCTTTCTCTAGTAAACCCCTGCATATGATCACCATCCTCGGAACACTATTCACAATTGCAGGCCTCATCCTTGCAATCGAAACACTCATACTCTATTTCTATGGTAAGTCGGCCAGCGGGTTTACAACCGTAATTCTCCTCCAACTCATCATCGGAGGCCTCGTCCTCTTCAGCCTCGGCCTCACGGGGCTCTACATCTCGCGCATCTATGACGAAGTCAAACTTCGCCCCCGTTATATCATTTCTCGAGATACGGCAAACGAAGAGGCCGATTAGCCACCCCCTCCCCCCAAAATCAAAAAGCCCCGCTACTTGGCGGGGCTTTTTATATCTCCCAACTGGAGGCCGGGAAAACTATTTGGATTCTTTCGCGTCCATCTCAGTCGTGTCGTGCGCATCGGCCTTTGCCTGATCTTCTTTGACACTATCGAGCTTATCCGTTTCTGGATCATAGGCGGCGGCGACGACTGCACCGTCGTAACGCTCCTTGATGAACTCGCTGACCTTATCACTGAGCAATACTTTTTTAAGTTTTACAAAGGCTTCTTTATCCACCTCACCCTTACGAACTGCAACGACATTGACATAGGGTGAGCTCTTACCCTCGATGGCTACAGAGTCTTTGATTGGGTCAAGGCCGTTCTCGATGGCGTAGTTGCCATTGATGACGGCGAGGGCGGCGTCTTCATAGCTATGTGGAATCTGAACAGCGTCCATTGCCCGGAATTTCAGTTTCTTCTCGTTCTTGATGATGTCTTTTTCCGTTGCTTCGAGACCAGATTTAGGATCGAGTTCGATCAGACCCTCAGCCTGGAGGATGAGGAGAGCCCGAGCACCGTTGACGGTGTCGTTTGGAATGAAGACCTCATCGCCTTCTTGTACTTCATCGAGCGACTTATAGCGTGCAGAGAAGACGGCCATGGGTTCGAGGTGAACGCCACAGAGAACCTCTAGATTGAGCTGATTCTTCTCACAGAAGTCTTCGAGGTAAGGGACGTGCTGGAAGTAGTTGGCATCGATGTCACCATCATCAAGTGCACGGTTCGGCGTATCGTAATCGGTGAAGACGACGACTTCGACGTCGAGCCCAGCGGCCTCGAAATCTGGTTTTAGGTGTTCGAGGATTTCAGCGTGGGGGCTCGGGCTGCAGCCGATGCGGATCTTCTCACGCGCCTCAGCTTGGAGGGCGGTGGGTAGACTGATGGCGAGGGCAGCAGCGAGGCTGGCGACAGCGAATTTCTTAGTCCATTGTTTCATTTATAGTTCTCCTTTCAACTATCGGTGATCAAAAAATCTCACCAATGAGTTCCCTGTTAATTGGATCAGCTGGACGATGATGACGGAGCTGATCACTGCGGCCCATAGTGCGGCCAGGTCTTTGCGATAATATCCAAAGCGTAGTGCGAGATCGCCCAGCCCACCGCCACCAATGGTGCCAGCCATCGCTGAGTATCCGAAGATGCTAATCATCATTAATGTCAGCGAGGCGATTAGGTTGGGGAGGGCTTCTCTGAGGAGGACCCGCCAGAGGATCTTTGTTTTCGAAATTCCCATGGCAAGTGCGGCTTCGAGAACTCCCCGGTCGAGGTCGAGAAAGCTCTGTTCAGTGATACGCGCCATAAATGGCACAGAGGCGATCACAAGCGGCACGATAGTCGCTGAAGTTCCCGTCTGCCGACCAATGAGGATCTTCGTCATCGGAAGAAGGAGGAGGATGAGGATGGCAAAGGGGAGCGAGCGGAAGAGGTTGACGAAGAAGTCGAGGATGCGATAGAGCTTCGGCCTCGGATTGAGCTCCGCCTGTTGACTTCGGTAGAGCAGGACTCCGAGTGGAAGACCGAGGAGGATGGCGAAGAGGGTCGAAGCGAAGACCATATAGAGCGATTCCAAACTCGCTTGCCAGAGCGATGGCCAAAGATCATTCATGGTACACCTCCGTCTTAACGCCCTGTGCTTGGAGCCAGGCGAGCGCTTCTGCTTCTTGGGCCGCCTCTCCCTGAAGTTCGACAAGCATGTAGCCGACGCTCGCTTCAGGCAGATTTTGGATCTTCGCTTCGAGGAAATTGACTTCAAGATCGAATCGCCGAATTAACTGAGAGATCATCGAGCGACGAACCGTAGCGGGATCAAAGGCGAAGCGGTAAACCGAATGCTGCGTCTGTCCCGCAGCGCTTATCTCTTCTTCTACAACCGGCTCGAGCTCGAGGCTCGCTTCTGGCCCGAGGGCACGGACGAGGGCCCGTGTGCGTGGATGCTTCGCTTCGAGAAAGAGGGCCTCAACGGTGTTTTCTTCGACGATCTCCCCCGCCTCCATGACGGCGATTCGATCACAGATAAGTCGTGCTGCTTCGAGTTGGTGGGTGATCATGAGGAGGGCGAGTTTCTGATCGTGGCAAATCCGTCGTAGGAGGAGGAGGATCTGGCGTGCCGTCTCTGGATCAAGCGCACTGGTCCCCTCGTCACTGAGGAGAAGTTTTGGCTTCAGAGCGAGGGCACGGGCGATGGCGACACGCTGGGCCTGCCCTCCTGAGAGTTGGGCAGGATAGGACTGCGACTTATCCTCAAGCTCGACGAGGGAGAGAAGTTCCTGAACACGGGCCTCTGTCTCCGCCCGTGAATAGCCAGCCATCCGAAGTGGAAAGGCGACATTTGCTGCCACGGTCCGCTGGGCGAAGAGATTAAAGTGCTGAAAGATCATGCCAATATGTCGACGCCGCTCGAAGAGCTCTGCCTCAGAAAGCTCACCGAGGCACTCCCCTTCGAAGAACACCGAGCCCGACTCAGGTCGCTCGAGATAATTTACTGAGCGAAGTAGCGTCGACTTACCGGCTCCAGACAAACCAATGATCCCATAGATCTCGCCAGCATATAGCTGCAGTGAGGCCGACTTTAGAGCATGGAAATCCGTATTGCCATTTCGATAGGTTTTCGAAATATCTTTTAGCTCGAGAAGTGGCTCGCTTTTCCCGCTCTCTCGGCTGTGTCTTTGATCTAATACTTTAGCCATCTTCCTTCCTCACAGTTCTCGGATTCAAGCCATGAATGCCTGAATCAAATAAAAAAAGTCCCTCGCCTCCACTTAAGTAGAGACAAGGGACGAAAATAGATTCCGCGTTACCACCCTATATTCACTTCGCCCTCACGGACCAAGCCTCATCGGGCACCAACATGCCCTGGCGCTATTACGTGCGCACACGTCACGGTCTAAACCCACTAGGGATCTCGGCGTGCAGCTCCACGGCCATCTTCACCTCAGTCCATCACGGTTGCTCTCAGCATCTACAACCTCTCTGATTGATCAGGATCTGAAACTACTCTCCGCTTCATTGCCTTTATTAGATGTGCGCTCAATTATGCCAAAGCCGATTCGAAAAGCAAGTGCAAATTGATAAATCTCCCGCAAAATCCAAAAACAAGAGAAAAAACGTTGGATTTCAACGATTCTTTCCCCTAAATTTCCTCGGCGTAGTTACGGAAGTAGCCTTTGATATAGACGAGGGGTGTGCCCTTATCGCCGCTGCCACTCGTCAGGTCGCAGAGCGAACCCAGGAGATCCGTGATCTGACGTGGCGTCGTCCCCTCACCAGCCATGCCCGTCGTCTCTTCAACGCTCTTGGCACGGATGGCCTCTCGAATTTTCGCTGCCTGCTCTTCACTACTTAGCCCTTTAAAGGCGTTATCCGCAAGATACTTCAGCTTGAGCTCATGGGGTGTCCCCTGAAGGCCTGCAGTAAAGCCGGGTGAGACAACGGGATCTGCGAGTTCCCAGATCTTACAGGCTGGATCCTTAAAGGCACCATCGCCGTAAATCATGACTTCGATTTCAACACCGAAATGCTCGCGGACTTTCGCCTGAATCGCCTCGACAACCGACTGCGCATCACGCGGGAAGAGTTTTACGCTCGTCTCAGTGGCCTTATTCGATCCGAGAAGACCGTATTCGGCATTGTATCCACTGCCCGAACGGGATTCACTCATCAACTCATAAAGAGCAACGATCTTCGCTTCCGGCTTCGCTGCCTCGAGCAGGGCCTTCGTCCGCTGGCGCTCATGGATATCACAGGTCAAAACGCGGTCCGTATAGGCGAGGCAAGCGAGAGGATCGTTCGAAAAAATAAAGTCGACCGAGCAACCCTCTTCTTCGCAAATCTCACGGTAGTAAGCAGGATAATCAAGTCGTGTAATCGGGTGGCAAATCTCAGGGAATTTCGCCCGGAACTCGGCTTCGAGATAGGTCTCATCCATCGAAAAGCCCGCCGGCAATAAGCGATGATCGAAAAGCTCATTGCCAACCTCATCGCTTGGATAACTTAACTGAATCCAGAGATGCTTCGCTCCACGAGCGATCCCCCGCAGACAAATGGCAAAACGGTTTCGACTCGTAATCGGAAAGAGAAGTCCAAACTCGTCTCCACCCAGGCGCGCGCGGACATCTGCCGCAATCGTATCGCAATCGACATAATTGCCCTGGGCACGCGCTAAAACCGACTCAGTAATTCCGAGAATATCGCGCTCTTCTATGCGAATCCCCGCTTCGGTCTGAAGACGACTGAGTGTATCACAGCAAATGGCAGCGAGGTCGTCGCCCTCATTAATAATGGGCGCACGCAGCCCCATCGTCACAGTTCCCAACAGTTGATTCATATGGATCCTCCGAACCCTTCAATCTCTCTCCGGGTATCCCTCTCGAGGATCCCCATCGAGTGGACGTTTCTAGCCTAGCTCATTCGTCAAAAGTTGGACGATGTCTGCAACACTCTTAAGTTGCATGATCTGCTCATCCTTTATCTTGACTTTACACTTCTTCTCCAAAGCCAAGACCATCTCCATGGCATCCAACGAATCCAAACCTAAGTCTTCGACTAAGAGTGAATTCATTTGAACATCCTCCTCTGGTAGGGACAAAACATCCGCTATAACGGCTCTGACTTCTTCAAACATGTATAAGACCTCCACGCCCTATTTTATTTGGCATTAAGACCAAAGAACAATTTATTATAGTTCAATTAAAAAGAAAAACCAAATCTCCTCAAGGAAAATCGACTTGTATTAGGAGAAAATAAAAGGATCCGAGATTTCTCTCGGATCCAGCTCCCCCTGTTGGGCTCGAACCAACGACCCTTCGGTTAACAGCCGAATGCTCTACCACTGAGCTAAGGAGGAATATTCAATGCTCAGACATAATATACTTAGACCCCGCTTTGGTCAAGCCCCAGAAATGGGTATCTGAGCCTGAATTTTTAAGAATTGAATATCGCCTAGGCAGCAAGCATCGAGCCTAAGACTCTCGCAAAAGAGGCATGCTCATACAGCGCGGGCCACCTCGTCCACGGCTCAGCTCTGCGGAGCGCATCACGTGGAGGCGGATGCCAGCCCGATCGAGAATCTCGTTGGTCACATGATTTCGATCATAAACGACCACTTCACCTGGGGCGAGTGCGAGGGTATTCGAGGCATCATTCCACTGCTCGCGGGCAGCATCGATCGGATGACCGGCGCCACAGTGGATGAAGCGAACTTCCTCTACCTCGAAGGCTTTTGCGAGGAGCTCGGAGAGTTCACCAACTAAGGCCCGTGTACGGAGCGCGCCTTTTTCATTAAGGCTTAACTCATATAGCTCGAAGAGTCGCTGGGGCTCCTGGTGGATTGCAAAGGTCGCGTGGGAGAGCATCGTAAATACGGTATCGAGGTGCATAAATGCGCGCTCAACCGGCAGTTTAAATGCGAGGACCCGCTTAAACCCGTCTTCTGAACGCAAAATCCGCTCAGCGAGTATCTCTATCGCCTCCGAACTACTCCGCTCTGAGATACCAATCCCGATAACCTCTGAGTTGAAAATTAAAATATCGCCGCCCTCGATGAAGCCCGAATCCTGGAGGGGGTCAAAATAGATCGGCGTCTGCTTCAGCTCAGGATGATGACGGAAGAGATAACGTGGGAAAATCGATTCGCGCTGACGCGTAGCGGTCCGCATCTTATTTAAACTGACGCCGCGGCCCAGTGTTGTGAAGACATCACGTTGGAAGTAGAGATTCGGCATCGGATCGATCAGTAGCTCCTGCGAAACAGCGAGCAGCTCCGAAAGACTATGCGGTTGATAATTTGGCAAGTCACTTTTGCGAATACCAGCAAACGTCGTTTCAATCAAAGTTTCAACATCGAGACTACGTAAGTAGTCAACTAAGTAGTCTCGACCATGGCCTGGAAGAACGAAGCCTGCATCGCTTAAAAAATCCTCAATAAAGGCGCAGCGAAGTCCATCGTCAGCGAGGACCTCGGGAAGCAGCTTCTCGATATAGAGAACTTCCGCTCCCTGAGATTCGAGGATCTGGGCGAAGGCGTCGTGTTCCTCAACAGCCCCTGCCAAATCGGGCAAATCATCAAATAGCAGGCGGTGCATATTCTGAGGCGTGAGATTGTTAAGCTCTGTACCTGGACGGTGGAGAAGAACCTTCTTCAACGGTGATATTTCACTGTAAACCGATAGCTGTGACATGTAGCTACCTCCTTACGCCCCATTATACATGAATGCATAAAACTTGAAATCGAACACGTCTCCGTCCATCTGACTTATGAATTCGGGATGTATTTTAGGTCACCGCTCGCGGAAGCAACCAAGATCCCCCCCTCAATCGGGATGGTTCGATCTGTCGGCACTAACTCAACTTCTAGGTCGGCCAAGCGTTTACCGCTTACGTCTACCTGGGCAACACGATCACGGAGAATTGTCGGGTCCATGTAAGCATAATAAATATGGGAAGCAAACTGACCGATCAAATAGCAATGTGCCTCTGGGATCTCATATATGTATCGCAGCTGATCCTGTTTCAAGTCGTATTCACAAAGGGCGCTTTTCCAACTGTTGACAAAGTACATTTTCCCATCGTCAGACACACTGAAATGCGAACCAGGTATACAAGATGGATAGGTCCGCTCCTCTCCCTGAGTGAGATCATAGCTTCGCAGCGTGTCTCCATGATCTACGCCCCAGATCTTGCCATCATAAATTGTCAATATTTGCTTGAACTCCTCCAAATTCAAGAAAAGCCGACTCCCTGCAATCCCCTCTTCATAGATTGAATTCCACTGCACACGGAAGACGCGATCGCCATCCACATAAAATGGCTTAGTAATGATGTCAAAATCAGCATTGTTTCGATATATGATTCGACGGTCCTCCCCAGTATCCAAGTCATAAGACCGGATCTCATATGCATAGACCGACAGTTGGCGGACATGGCTAACTCCTGCATATTCATAGCGCAAGTGCTCAAGCTGGTAATAAAAATGATTTCCCTGATGCGAGATAAATCCGGAAATGCGGGTGAAAGGCGTATAGACTTGCGGGTCAAGATTGAGCTCTGTGATTTTCAGATCCCCATGCTGATCAACTCGGATTTCCTGGATTTTCCGCATGTCCTCCGAATTAAACCCACCGATGAATGACCCATTATAAGAAAAACCAGAGCCAGCAAAATCCACGTGGCCCAAAGTCCGCGAGGAGGTGCATCCTGTAAGAGCAAATAGAAGTAGCGGGAGCAAGAGGCCCAATCGAAATTTTCTGCTTCTTGGATGTCTGCGTGTAATCCGACTCTTATAATCGTCACGTAAAAGATGATACAGAAGTAGAATTAGGACAATTTGACAGCCGCTTGCAATGGCAATATACAGAAGTGGCTGCTCGCCAGCACTAGAACGCTCAAAATATTTCATCGTCATCAAGTTCACTGAAATCAGCCCATCGAGGAGCTGCGAGCGAGCACGTAAAACAACTGATAAAAGTACAAGCGAGGCTGCGAACACGGAACTAGCCGCTGCCGATCGCCCGATGCGCTGGACATAGGCGATCAATAAGACAAAGGCATAGGCCGCTACAAAGAACAAAACTTGGCTAATGAAGAAAAGTCCCAGTAATGAAATCGATCTAGGGAGCCCCGCATAGCGCGAGAGGCTGCAGGCTGGAGCCCCAGCTAATTCCAGACCAAAACAAAACTGAGCAATCAGCAGTCGGAAAAGGCCAAAAAAGCAGCTTCCAATTAGCACAACGAAGAATAAGAGCAGCTGTTTAGCTCGATATACATTGGCCACACCACACTGAGAACTGCGCATAATAATCAACATCTTCCCCGCCTCTTCAATGCTCACAAAGCGTATTGCGAGAGATAAAAGAAGGAGCAAAAAGGGAAAGAGTAATCGCTGTGAATCAAAGAGAAAATGCCATCCATTCGTATAAAGCAGTGCAGGCCTCGGCTCTGTGTAACTACTGAGATACAAGACGTCTTTTAAAAGCGTGTTGTACGCTTGTTCTTCTTTGAGAATTGAGCGCGCAGCAAGTACTTGCTCTTGGTAATCTTCTGGGCTAATCGTCCCCTCTTTTAGTGCCTTCGATGTATTGTTAATCTGCTCTCTAGCGCTGATGAATCTTTCTGCGTAGATCTCGAAGTCGTGCCGCCGAGTCTCTGTCAGTTCCCCACGAAAACTGCTGAGCAACTTGAAGACCGATGTCTTTTCTTTTTCCATTACCATATCGTGAGGCTGGACACTAATGATTATCTGTAAGCACGATGCGAGGATGAGAATTAAATAGAATAGCTTCGACTTCTTATCCCGAAAGACTTTCGAATACTCCCAATAATTTAGATGCATACAGCCAGCCTCCTCGATTTTATGCAGAGACTTGCATAGAGCACAATCACGAGAAGCACACAGTTCGCTATTGCCAGTTGGTGATACGGAAAAGCCAGCGAGGCGACTTTGAAGTACTCAATCCGGGTAAAAATCACATCGGCTCGGACGAGCTGCATAGGGTTAAAATACTTTAGGAAGGCCCAATCATTATTAATTCCAACTTCAGATAGTCCATAGAGGATGGAAAGAAAAATAAGCAGAACCATCGCAGAGGCAAGGGGCGCTCTAACGAGCTTCGTAAGCCAAGCGGCGATGTAAAGAATCACCAATATTCCGAGCCAGCGGGTCAAAAAATCAATTGCAAAATACTCTTTTATTGAAAGCGAAAGTCCACTCTCATAAAAACTAGGAAGGGAATAGAGCGGCGCTTCAAGATTCCCAGGGAAGCTATTAAGCGCCAGATAAACATAGGAGCCCCCTTGAAAAATCAACAAGCAAACGAAAGCGAGCGGAGCAATTAAAAGCCGTTTACATCGATAGACCTTTGAATACGAGATCGACGTCTGTATAAAGCGACGCATATCCGTTTGTTGCTCTTGCTGCTCTATTTTCAAAACCAAAACGACTAGCAAAAGGAGGCTGAGGATGGCCGCAAATGGATATCTAAAATACACTTCATAGCGATCTCCATGCTCCAGCGAACTGATCTTACGACCGCTAAATCGCCGCCCCAGATCTTGGTACGCCTTACGTGTGGATTCGCCGAGCTCCTCCTCATTTAAGGCACGCTCGATACTCTTTAAAAGCCGATCCCTATAAACAGGATATTCGATCAAATACGCCATCGGAACACGAAAGACCGTTTCAAATAAGCCTTTATCTTGTGTCAAATGGCCCGTACTTGCATAGCCATCAGAGCGCAGTTCTTCAACCGTAACTAGGCGATCATTTCGCTCCATAAGCCATCGGTATGCGCGAAAGTCTTCCAACTTCTCCCGAGTCAATGGGCCGTTATAGCGTTGACTCATAGTCGCATACCAATCGCGAGCTGCTTGAGAACCGTGATTCGCCTTTGAAAACGGATATAGCGTTTGATAGTGCCCATTTAAAAGGAATAGATTACATGCCATTAAAACAAGAAACAAAATCCACAAGCGCTTATCTCGAAATAGTTTTCGTAGTTCAAAGCCAAAAACATTCATAATCACTGATCCGAATAATATAGAAAGACATCGTTCAGGTCTGCAGGGACGGCCATCGATTCAATCGCAGAAGCAGGCGCTTTCGCTCCAAGACTGCGTACCCACAATTTCCCCGCTTCCATCTTAAGCTGACTAATTCGCTCACCCTTCGGAACCTGCTCCATGTGGGATAGCCACACCTGACCATCTAGCTCTCGACAAAGCCCCTCTGGTGTCCCCGTACATTTCACCTGACCGCGATGAAGCAAGATGACTCGCTCCGCCATCGATTCGGCATCACTGACGATATGTGTCGCAATAAGAATCACAGCTTCAGGCGCATGGGATACCAGTAGATTTCGAAATCGAATTCGCTCGATCGGATCCAAGCCCGACGTCGGTTCATCGAGAATGATAAGCTTCGGATCGTTGAGGAGTGCCTGAGCAATACCAACCCGCTGTTTCGTACCTCCAGACAAATGCTTAATGGAATGGGAACGATACGACTCCAAGTTTAACGAATCAATCAGGTAATCAATGCGTCGTAGCAAGTCATCTCTGGGAACTCCCTTCAGCGCTCCAATGTATTGCAGGATCTCATCCACGCGAAAATCGGGATAAAAATTTGGATACTGCGGTAAATACGCAAGCTCAGAAATATAAGACTTAAAAACAGACTCGATCGGCTGGTCCTGATAAAAGATCTCCCCCGTATCGCGAGCAATTATGCCACTTAAGATGTTTAAGAGCGTGCTCTTCCCTGCTCCATTCACTCCCAGCAACGCATATATGCCGGGATCCAAATCCAGGGAAACATGATTAAGAGCAAGCTTACCTGCTTGATAGGATTTGCTTAAATCAGCTATTCGTAAAAGCATTCGTATCTTAACTCCAAAATTATGGCAGGGCTCTCTCTGGTGAAGACGGCCCTGCCAAATAAAGTATCACTTAATAAGAACGTCAGAAGAAGCTGTAAAGTCTCCAACCCCATCTAGTGACGATTTAACGACAATGAACATCAGCCGAGCATCCTCTGGGCACTTCGTTAAATCCATCTGCAGTGCCAATTGCTGATAACTCTTCTTGTCAAAATCAACTGGATCATTTGACACGGAAAGTTCAACTGGCCGATTATTCAGTAGCAAAAATGGGTACCACGAAGTCCCCGACGGACCTACCATGTTATATTCAAAACTGAGTTCTGGGAGTTCCGAGCGGTCGAAAACCACAATCTCCTGATCTTCTGCTGCTTTATGGTCGAATTTACCAGTTTGTGGATTGATTAAACCGTTGGCCTTCAGTCCCTCTTCTGGCAAACAACGCCGAAACAGTTGCTCTAAATCATAATTTTTATAAGTGAACCAACTTATTAGAGCAGTATCAAATCGATAGTATCCATTCATATCATCGTAGAATTTAAGGATCTCTTCGTCACTAAAGTCGAATCTGTTTAAGGTACTAGAACGAATCCAATCAGAATTCAAAGCTTTCTCAGTAGTCGCTGCATGCTCACCATCATAAGGGACCTCGAACGAAACTGGAGCAGAAATCCCAACGGGGTGAGTAAAGATTGGATTAATCTGATATAAGTCCTCGGAGAACCTAGGATTAGGGAAAACAACCATTTGAATCTGGTGTTTACCCGCATCTGCAGCATCGAGTAGAAGCTGTACATTTGCAGCCTTTTGCTCTTTCTGCGTTTTCGAGTTCTCAAAAGTCTGAATCAAATAATATGGGTTGTCACCCTGTGAATCAGTAAAATAGGAGAGGCCCTCATCTTTCGAAATGGGCTTCAATTGTTGCGCTCGCCCATCGAAAAATAGCATCAATCCCACTTCGTTAAAACCACTTGACTCCAAGTTACAAGTCAGAACCAAGTCTCCTCCCTCGTAAGAAATCATTTCAGGATCGGATGAATCAGAGGGATCCTTAAAGGGATAAAAACTATACCGAAGACTATACTCGATCTGACCTGGATTATTGCGATTAAATATCGCAGCAATTTCGTCCTGACTGAGTTCATCTTCGTCACCTGAATTACTCAGCCCCGCAGGATCAGAACAGTCAGTGCTTAAAGGCTGAGAGGTACCTGAAGTAGGAGAAGGTGAATCTTCCGAACTAGGACTCTTCGAGCAAGCAGAAGAAAAGAAAAGAGAACTTAGAAGAAGAGCAGTGAGAGAAAAACGAATAGAACGATGCATAAAGGCCTCCCCCGTCAATCACATCAATAGGAACTTGAAGCTGTATACGCTACGTATCCTTGTGCCCCACGCACCTCATGTGCACCATAAAGCTTAAAGGCATCCAGTATAGGCCGGTAATTAGTGTAGTATCCGGTAATCGATCCAGCACCAGGGTAACTTTTCCAAAATTGTTTGCCGGCTTTAGATTCAGGATAAATATTTACAGGTTCCAATGTGATATAGAGGACCGCCTCGCTCGAAGGATTACTAACGCTAGTATCTGCGAAGATATTAGCACCATCGGGTTTGCGGATCGCCCCATTAAGAAGACCATACTTGCCAGCATTTACAGTTGCAAACTGGGCTGCCGATACAAATGAATAAGATGAAACCAATAGTAACATGGAAACTGCGAGTGCGACTAAACGTTTGTGTCTCATACTAACCTCCATATGAGAAATATTTAGTGTAATTTCAGAGTACCCTATACGGGGCCTGAAACTGCATAAAAGTTTTGAAACTAAAAAACAAACTCAAACTCTTACACTACTCTACATTCGTAAAAACAACTGCTTACAGGCGCCTAGACAACGATTACGAACTTGACTAATTGAACAGCTGCAACACCATCCTTTCTAACGCAGCCATTCAAGTGTTAGCTGGAGCTTAATTGATAAAATCGTAAATGTCAACAGAATTTAATAGATATTTAAATATCTATTTATGCAGTTAACTACCCAGATAAAAGAAATTAAAGTGACAAAAAAAGAGTCCAGTCAAATGACTGAACTCTCGTTGGAACCGGCGAACCTTA
>JAUNVS010000042.1:0-4340 GCA_030537565.1 Eubacteriales bacterium
TCACTTAAGCTCTTCGTAGCGGATGGTTTTCGTGGGCATCATTTCATGCAACATGACATTGCCTGCCTCATGGGGATAGGGGGCTATACCGCACTCTATATTCTAAAAGACCTAGCCAGCTTGGTTCAGACTACAGAACTCGAAGAACTCGATCTAGTCATCCAAATTCAGAGTAAAGTTCCTGAGTTTCGTTCAGCGCTTCGACTCCTCAACTGTATTCCGCTACGTGAGATCCTACTTGAAGAAGAGGGATTTCACTACCAAATATTTTATTACCAGCTGAACTTTAATCGAGAACTGTTTTCTGCTTGGAGGGCCCTTCCTGATCCAACGCTTGGCCGGCGCGAAAACCCTGCGTTTCGAGAATACCTCGAAGGTGATCAGGAAATCGAAGATTTCTTTTTGTCCAAAGTAAGTCGCTGCGAACTCGCTGAGCGGGCCAAATCTGACCGGGTTCTTCGAGAGTTCTTGGAGCTGTTTTACGAGCGACAGGGGCGGCACTATTATCAGACGTCTCTAGGTCGCCATAATTTAGCAGTGCATGATTTGGATCTCGCTCGGGTTGAGCGACTTCATCAAGCTCGCTTGTCTCTTGGATCGAATCTCGTATAATGTGCGAGGAGAAAAGCAGGCAGTCGCGGTGGTCTCGCGAAAGCGACCCACTGAGGAAAGTCCGGGCTCCCAGGACCAGGATGCCGGTTAACGACCGGTAAAGGTAACTTTAAGGCAAGTGCAACAGAAATAGACATGCACCTTCGGGTGCTTAAGGTGGAAAGGTGGGGTAAGAGCCCACCCCTGACGACGGAGACGCTGTCAGGCTGTAAACCCCATCCGGAGCAACACCCTAGTGGACATGAGGCGAGGTCCGGCCGTCCCGAGGTGGCTAGAGGGAGTACGCAAGTGCTTCAGTAGATAAATGATTGCCCAACGACAGAACCCGGCTTATCGCTTTTCTCCGTTTTTTTATAGATTCCATCAAACTTGTGCTACAATAGTCGCGCTGCCCGTTTCAAGGTTCAGGGACTTGTCCGCCTTTTACGTTGTTGCGGGTGAATTTTCAGGAGGACAGACAAATGGATAAAGAAACAAAACAGAAGATTATTGAGACCTATGCGGTTCACGAGGGTGACACGGGTTCACCAGAGGTTCAGATTGCGCTTCTTACAGAGCGCATTAACCACTTGACGGAGCATCTGAAGATCCATAAGAAGGATCATCACAGTCGTCGTGGCTTGCTGAAGATGGTTGGTGATCGTCGTGCTCTTTTGAAATATCTGACGGAAGTCGATATTGAGCGCTATCGTTCGATCATTGCTCGTCTTGGTCTGCGTAAGTAATCAAATTGAGGGGCGGGCATCCGCCCCTTCTTTTTAGTTCGCAGGGGGCTCGGTGTAGAAATTGAGGTGATCCGATTTCGGATCATTTGACTTTCTATCCTGTGCCCTAGGCGATCCCCTCGATGGAGGGAGTAGGAATGGAGCACATGATGAAACAGGTATTTACGAAGGAAATTGGCGGCAGACAATTGACTGTCGAAATCGGGGAGATGGCCCAGTTGGCCAATGGTTCCTGCCTCGTCCGCTATGGTGATACGGTCGTCTTGTCGGCTGCGACTGCATCGAGAGAACCCCGTGCTGGGATTGACTTTTTCCCACTCAGCGTCGATTACGAAGAGAAGATGTATGCTGTCGGACGCTTCCCAGGTGGCTTCCGTAAGCGTGAGGGCCGTCCGAGCGACGCTGCGATTCTCGTTGCACGTGCTATCGACCGTCCGATGCGCCCACTTTTCCCTAAGGATTTGCGAAACGATGTCTGCCTTAGCAACCTCGTTCTCAGCTCAGATCAGGATAATGATCCAGCGATCTGCGCCATGATCGGAAGCAGCATTGCTGTGTCGATCAGTGATATTCCGTGGAATGGTCCGACTGCTTCGATTGTCCTCGGCCTCCGTGATGGGGAAGTGCTCATCAACCCAAGTGTCGAAGAGAAGAAGACGAGTGAGATGGAAGTGACGCTCGCTGGTACACGTCATAAGATCTGCATGATTGAGGCTGCGGCCAATGAAGTTCCAGATGAGGAAATGGTGCGAGCTCTTGAAGCGGGCCATGCGGTGATTCGTGAGATCTGCGATTTTATCCTAGAAATTGTTGCAGCTTGTGGTCGTGAGAAGTTTAGTTACGAATCTGCGGCTTGCCCCTCGGAAATCCTCGAATTCGTCGATTCGCTTGCTCGCGATCGCATGCGTGAGGCGGTTCTTGCTGTTGATAAGACGGTCCGCGATGATGCGATTGCTGGCTTGAAGTCTGAGATTGAAGCCGAAGTGGTCGAGCGTTTTGCTGAAGATGGTGAACGATTCCTGGCCGAGGCCATCGATAAGTTGGAGAAATCTTGTGTTCGCGACTACCTGTTCCACGAACACCGTCGCGTGGATGGGCGTCGACTGGATGAGATTCGTCCGCTTTCGGCCGCTGTAGGTCTCTTACCTAGAACCCATGGTTCAGCCCTCTTCCAGCGTGGACAAACCCAGGTCCTGACGGTTTGTACGCTCTCGCAGTTATCCGATTCCCAGACGCTCGATAACATCAATCCTGAAACGGAGCAGCGCTATCTCCACCAGTACAACTTCCCGTCGTACTCAGTCGGTGAGGCGCGTCCAAATCGTAGCCCTGGCCGTCGTGAAATTGGTCACGGTGCCCTCGCTGAGCGTGCCCTCGTGCCGGTTTTACCGACGACCGAAGAATTCCCCTATGCGATTCGTAATGTTTCCGAAGTCACGATGTCCAACGGTTCGACTTCACAGGCTTCCGTCTGTGCTTCTACGCTCGCCCTGATGGACGCAGGTGTTCCGATTAAACGCCCTGTGGCGGGCATTTCTTCAGGTTTGATTGTCAATCCTGAAGATGATAGTGATTACTTGGTTTTCATGGACATTCAGGGCATCGAAGACTTCTTCGGTGACATGGACTTTAAGGTGGCTGGTACGAGAGAGGGGATTACCTCGATACAGGTGGATATTAAAGTGGATGGCCTGAGCCTCGACATTATCCGCGATGCCTTTGCGATGACGAAAAAAGGCCGCATGCAGATCCTCGATGAGGTCATCCTCAAGACACTTGAGAAGCCGCGTGAAACACTCTCCCCATACGCTCCTAAGATTCTTCAGACGACGGTTCCTGTGGATAAGATTCGTGAAGTTATCGGCCAGGGTGGTAAGGTGATCAACCGCATCATCGATGAGACCAATACTCAAATTGATATTGAAGATGATGGCCGGATCTTCATCGCATACTATGATGAGGCCGATGGTCAGGCTGCGCTTAAAATGGTCGAGGGAATCGTCAGTGAACCGACACCAGGTGAGACCTATGTCGGAACCGTCACTCGCTTGATGAACTTTGGGGCCTTTGTTGAGTACCTACCATTTAAAGAGGGTCTGGTCCATATTTCGAAGATGGCCTACGAGCACGTTGAGTCGGTTGAAGATGTCGTTTCGGTCGGTGACGAAGTTCGCGTTTGGGTTTCTGAAGTCGATGATCAGGGGCGGATTAACCTCGACATGCGCGATCCTGAAGCCAAGCCAGAGGGTTACGAAGAGCGCCGCTCTCAAGCCTCACGCGAGCGTTCGAATGGTTCTTCACGCCGCTATGATCGTCGCGATTCCGGTCGTGGTCGATCTGAGCGTCCACATGGTGGTCGTAGGTACGATGAGCGTAATTCGGATGGTCCTCGCCGTCGAGAGGATCGAAATTCAGAGTTCAGTGCTCGTCCGCGTCGACGTCGTTCGCGCCAAGAGGAGAATGACGATTAATCGCTCACTCATGTACGCATTAGGAGCAGCTTCATTTTGAAGCTGCTTTTTTCATTTCTTGCCATATTTTGGAGAAAATCGTGCACTCGAAAATGCTCGGAAACGGTCCTTGACTTTCTTTGACTATGAGCTTAAGATAAACACCGTTAGCACTCGCACGTTTAGAGTGCCGATTTCTAAGATTAATGTTTTTGGAGGATAGAATGACGATTAAACCTTTAGGTGACCGCGTTGTCATCAAGCTAGTTGAAAACGAAGAGACCACGAAATGTGGCATCGTATTGCCGAGCTCCGCTCAGGAGAAACCCCAGGTGGCCGAAGTGCTCGCTGTAGGTGAAGGTGGCATCATCGATGGTAAAGATGTGAAGATGGAGTTAAAGGTCGGTGACCGAGTCATTGCCAGTAAGTATGCCGGCACAGAGGTGAAGATCGACGGCCAAGATTTGACGATCTTACGTCAATCCGATGTCCTCGCTATCGTCGAAGACTAGATATTCCTCAATTGACTCCGAAATCATCCTTGTCGACATTT
>JAUNVS010000042.1:4350-13444 GCA_030537565.1 Eubacteriales bacterium
GAATATAGAAAATAGAGGAAAATACTATGGCTAAAGAATTGAAATATAGCGATGAGGCACGCAAGTCGCTTGAGGCGGGTGTCAATAAGCTCGCCGATACCGTTAAGATTACGCTTGGACCGAAGGGACGTAATGTGGTTCTCGATAAGAGCTTCGGTTCGCCACTTCTGACGAACGACGGTGTTACCATTGCTAAAGAGATTGAACTTGAAGATCGCTTCGAGAATATGGGTGCTCAGATTGTTAAAGAGGTGGCCACGAAGACGAACGATATCGCTGGTGATGGTACGACGACGGCGACCCTCCTGGCTCAGGCAATCTATCGTGAGGGCCTGAAGAATATTGCAGCTGGCGCTAATCCGATTATCCTTCAGCGTGGTATTTCGAAGGCAGTTGATCTCGCAGTTGAGGAGATTAAAGCAGCTGCTCAGCCAGTCAGCACCAAGCAGGACATCGCCCGTGTTGCGGCAGTTTCCGCCAACGATCCGAAGATCGGTGACCTTGTTGCCGATGCCATGGAACGTGTTTCGAACGATGGTGTCATCACCGTTGAAGAGTCGAAGACAATGATCACTGAACTTGAAGTGGTCGAGGGAATGCAGTTCGATCGTGGTTATATCTCGGCTTATATGGCGACAGATATGGAGAAGATGGAAGCGATCCTCGACGATCCTTACATTCTCGTCACGGATAAGAAGCTCTCCAATATCCAGGAACTTTTCCCTCTCCTCGAGAAGGTTGTTAACTCTGGTAAGAAGCTTCTGATCATCTGCGAAGATCTCGAGGGCGAAGCACTTTCAACCCTGATCCTCAACAACCTCCGCGGCACGATTGGTTGTGTGGCTGTTAAGGCCCCTGGTTTCGGTGACCGTCGTAAGGAGATGCTCCAGGATATTGCAGTCCTCACGGGGGCTCAGGTCGTGACTGACGAACTCGGTATGGATCTTAAAGAGGTGGGCCTCGAGGTTCTCGGTTCAGCTCGTCAGGTCAAGGTCCAAAAAGAAAACACCATCCTCGTAGATGGCGCTGGTCAGAGCGATGCGATCCAAGAGCGCGTTAAGCAGATCCGTATGCAGATTGAAAACAGCAGCAGCGATTTCGATCGTGAGAAGCTCCAGGAGCGCCTCGCCAAGTTGGCCGGTGGCGTCGCTGTTATTAAAGTCGGCGCTGCGACGGAGACTGAGATGAAAGAGCGCAAGCTCCGCATCGAGGATTCACTCGCTGCGACCCGTGCTGGTGTCGAAGAGGGCATGGTTCCTGGTGGTGGTACAGCCTATATCAACATCCTGCCTAAGCTACAGAGACTTCTCGATGAGACCGAAGGCGACGTTCGTACGGGTGTTAAGATCATCATTCGCGCACTGGAAGAACCAGTTCGCCAGATTGCTTCGAATGCAGGCCTCGATGGTAGCGTGATCTGCGAGCACATTAAGAATGAGAAACCAGGCATCGGCTACGATGTTCTCAAGGAAGAGTACATTGACATGGTTGCCGAGGGCATCGTCGATCCAGCGAAGGTCACTCGTTCGGCGCTTCAGAATGCCGCAAGTGCCGCATCGATGCTGTTAACGACCGAGGCCCTGGTGGCGAATAGCGCCGAGCCAGTGGCTCCTGCCGCACCTCCTCCGGGGATGGCTGGTATGTATTAATCGCTATCGATTTAGATTTGTTAAGCAAGCACCCATCTCTGGGTGCTTGCTTTATTTTATGGGGGGGATTGGCTAGAATAACGGGGCGAAGGAGGCTGTTATGGAAGATCTTTTTATTGAGAAAATAGTCCCGCAGCGAGCGGATGCCAGTATCTATGTGAAGAGGCTACTGCTTGTACTCGCATTTTTCCTCTTGGTCTTCTTAATGTTGATGTTACCTTCTTTGGCATCCTTGTGGCCGCTGATTTTTGTTGGTGGCGGGTACGCAGTTTATTACGTCTGGACTTCGATGAATCTCGAACACGAGTATATTTTAGTCAATGAAATTCTCGATATTGATCGGATTATCGCTAAGCGTAAGCGCAAGCGCCTTATTGAATTGACTGCACGGGACGTCGAGGAGGCCGCTCCTCTGAGCGCAGAGAAACTAGCACATTTCCGTAGGGCTTCATCCTTGAAGCTGCTCGATGTGTCTTCACGTCGTCCAGAGGCTGAGCGCTATTATCTTAAGTGCCGACATGATGGTGAGAATATGCTGATTATAATGGACTATGAAGAGCGAATCTTCATGGGACTTCGGCGTTATAATCCCTCTGCCTTTTAATTAGCATGAGGGCGGGAATCTGCGATCCTGACTTTATCGATTCTTAACTTTTTTGAGCCTCCAGCATTTAAGATGGGGGCTTGCTTTAAGCTGAAAAATGGGAGGACATCCTATGATTGATGTACGACATCTCTATAAATATTACGGTAAGCATGCTGCGGTTTCTGACCTCAGTTTCCATATCGACGAGGGCGAAGTGCTCGGTCTGCTTGGTCCTAATGGTGCGGGTAAGTCCACCTGTATGAATATATTGACTGGGTTTTTATCGGCAAGTCGCGGTGAGGTCACGATCAATGGACACGATCTCTTGGAGGAGAGTCAGGCGGCGAAGGCCTGTATCGGCTATCTCCCTGAATTGCCGCCACTTTATCAAGACATGACGGTTCGAGAATATCTGAATTTTGTCGCCGAACTTAAGTCGATTCCGAAGGCAAAACGTCAAGCTGAGATCAGCGACGTGATGCAAAAGGTAAAGATTGATTCGGTCGGAGCACGCTTGATCGGTAATTTGTCAAAGGGGTATCGGCAGCGGATTGGTATCGCTCAAGCCCTTTTGGGGTCGCCGCCGATTCTGATTTTAGACGAACCTACAGTAGGCCTGGATCCTCAACAGATCATAGAAATCCGCTCCTTGATTCGAGAACTTGCTAAGTCGCATACAGTGATCATCTCTTCGCATATTCTTTCGGAGATTGAAGCGAGCTGTGAACGCGTGCTCGTCATCCACCAGGGCAAACTGATCGCGGATCGGCGAATTGCAGACCTCTGTGGTGGCGGAGCTGAGCTCGCTTTTGAATTGATTTTGAAACGGGCGCCACGAGATGCTCGTCAGGAACTGGAGAAGCTGGAGGGGATTGCCCAGGTTGAAGCGCTGGAATCAGGGGAGAGCGAGATCCAACGTTTCCGGGTCCTCGCGCGCGAGGCCACGGAAATCCGCGAAGCACTTTTCGAACTTTGTGCGCGTAAAAACTGGCCCATTTATGGACTGCGAAGTCTGCAGCCGAGTCTGGAAGAAGTCTTTATTCGTCTGACGGATGGTGAGCTGGATCATGCGGGCGAGGTCCGGGACTCTGCATTGGAGCAAGACACGGGGACTCAGTCGGATGCCAGTGAGTCGAAGTCTTTAGATCCAGTGAGTGATCTTCATGAGGGAGAGGTGGAAAGCGATGACTAAGCCATTTTCATTCAATGGTCTGCGTGCCATTTACAAGCGTGAATTGATGATGTATTTCAAATCGCCCATCGCATACATCCTCCTAGGACTGTATGCTCTGGTGAGCGGGCTGGTATTTAGCCTCTACCTCTTTCAGGGATTGGCGATGATCAGTATTGAACTGCGTTTCCTCCAATCCTTGTTCTTCATTCTCATCCCATTGTTATGTATGAAATCTTTTTCATCTGAGAAGAAGAATGGCAGTCTAGTCCTGTTGATGACTGCGCCAGTGCGAATTCGGGATATTGTTCTAGCGAAGTATTTGGCAGCAGTGACTTTGTTCGTCATCAGTTCACTACCGAGCCTCCTGCACTTGGTCATCACCCTTCTACTCGGTGGACGGATTGACCTCCAAGTGGCTGGTACAGCGATTGCTTACTTTATCGCGGCCTTTGCATATATTGCGATCGCAATCTTCTGTTCTGTCATTAGCGAGAGTCAGTTGATTGCCGCGATTATTTCGATGCTTATATTCCTCTGCTTTGACGTATTCTCCTCGATTACTCCAGTTCTCGGCCAGGTTCTAAGCTCAGCCTTGCAGAGTCTTGATGTCTTCGGATTCTTCGCAGGCGAGCAGCAGACTCAGATTGCAAAGGGAATCGAGTCGACTTTGAGATGGATCAATCCGTCGACACGTATTAGTGACTATGCCCGCGGCATCTTCTCAATTAGTCCAATCTTTTTCCTCTTGAGCTACATCGTCCTCTTCCTCTTCTTCACCTGTAAGAAGCTCGAGAAGCAACGCTGGGCCAAGTCCTAATCTGGAGGTAGATATGTCATCGAATCTTAAAGATCAGATCATTAACGATTTGGAAAATAAAAAACAGCCTCAAAAAAAACGTACAGAACTCGATAAGCGCCGTCGCCAACTTAAGCGCTATAGCTTCTGGACTGTCTGCATCGCGATCGCCATTGCCATTGCTTTTAACCTCGTCCTCGAGCAAATCCTGCAGAATCGTGATCACTTCGATTGGACTGCCAATCAGAGTATGAGCCTCAGTGAAGCGTCGAAGGCTTTGTTGTCAGGAATTGAAGATACGATCGAGATTTTGCCGCTTGCAGATGAAAAAGATTTTCCAGGGGTTCAGGGACTCGACTTTCTTAAAGACTTGTTGAATACCTATGTCCGAAGTGGAAATGGTAAGGTAGAGCTTCGTTATCTGGATCTTGAACGCGATCCGAGTTTGGTCAAGGAACTTGATCCCAAGCAGGTTGAAAAACTGCAACGTGGCAGTCTTATCATTCGCAATCCAAAAGAGAAGAAGATAAAGGTTCTCCAGCCGCTCCAATTCATTGATCGGCGCATGGATCAGCAAACATACCAATCCTATGTCACAGGCTATAGTGCCGAGGCTCAGATTAGTTCTGCGATTCAGTATGTTGCGTCAAAGGAGCATGCCGTTGTCTATTTTACTGGGGCCCATCAGGAAGATCCACGCGAGGAGCAGTATCGCTTTATGACCCAGTTCCTCGATTACAATAATTTTGAAACAAAGGATCTTGAGTCGCTGTCCCTCGATGCGATTCCCGAAGACTGTAAACTTCTCGTGATGCTTAATCCAAAAGTCGATATCCGAGTCGATGAAGTCGAGCCACTAAAGAAGTACATTGCTTCGGGTGGGAACCTGCTTGTCTTTGTCGACTATTCCGATGAGGAGTTTAAAAATTTAAATAGTGTTCTCGAGCTTGAAAATATTGTGATTACGACGAATCGTATTCGTGAGAATAAGGCGGGGCTACAGTTGCAAAATAACCCCTATACCTTTTTCGCGTCAGAAGATAAGAGCCCAATTCAGCCCGAACGGATTCAAAGTGGAACACTACTCGGACAAGCGCGTGCTATTCAGGAGGGGCTAAATGCAAAAGACTGGCTTCAGGTGTCGCGTATCCTCGAAAGTTCGGATCAGGGATCTCTGGAACCTGGGGCAAAGGCGGATCCCGATGCGGCTCGGGCAGTTCAGAGTATCGCATTAATTGCTGAAGATCAGGGCCATGTTGGCGGTGATAATGGCCATGGGGCGAAGATCGAGAATTCAAGCAAGATCGCAGTGATTGGGAGTAGCTTGATGGTTTCAGATCAGGTCCTAACGGTTTTCGGGAACCAGACGCACAACCTCCAATTTCTCTATCAGCTTCTAAGTTGGCTCGTGCCCGCTTCAGAGTCTAAGATAGCGATTCCCTCGAATCTCCCAGTGAGTTATGTTGTTCGAAGCGAAGCCTTCCCTTATATACCTGGAATCGCGGTGGGGCTCTTCGTGGTTTTACCATTACTCTTCTTGATTGCGGCGATCGCTGTATATCGTCGCCGTAAATATCTATAGGGGGAGGACAGGAATAATGAAATCTGCACGTCGATCTCTACTGACGCTGGTAGTGATCCTCAGCGGCTTAATCGCCTACCTCATCTATATAAAACAGAATCCAGCGGGTGCGCCATCCGAGTCAGATGCTCTGGATCAGAATCCATCGACTCTCACTGAGGAAAGCCATAAGGGAGCAGAATCCTGTTTTGATTTCTCTCCTGAAGAAGTCGTCGAGTTGAAATTCGAAAATGGCTCTCAGACTCTGCGCTTTGCACAGACCTCTGAAACGGAGTCCCTTCCGAGCCAGTCGCTAGATCGCCGCGAGCTGGAGTCAAGCCCAAAGGCATCGGATAGCGACCAGTCTAAAAGAGAGGAAACGACTTCTGTTTCATCGCTTGCCGATGGCGCTAAGCCAAAGGCGGAACTTAAGTTTCGTCTGATTGAACCAGACCTCGAGGGACAGAGTACGATCCGGGTAGAATCACTGATCGATCATCTTCTCAATCTAAAAAGTGAGCGCAGTTTTACAGTTGAGGATAAGGCAGCAAACTATGGACTTGAGCCAGCTCAAGCCAGCCTAAGCTATCGCTTAAAGTCCGGGCGCGTCGTTAAAATTGAAATTGGTGATTCAGTGCCGACGAAGCTCAGCAGTTATTATATTCGCGAATCGGGAAGCTCCCAGGTCTTTGTCGTCAACGGGCTCAGCCAGATTTTAGAGCTAAAAGCATATGAGTTAATGGACTCAAGCTTATTGCCGATCACCCTGGATGCAGTGGAGAAGTTTGAATTTAAACGCGAAAAAGACCAGGTCAATTTGATTGTAGAAGCCACTTCATCCCAGACTACAGCGGCTCTGCCGATGAGTCAGGCGAGTCGGACCTGGACGCTTACCAGTCCACTCCATTTTGAGGCGGACTCCGACCGCGTTGAAGCCTTCATCCAGGAGCTCCTGCATGCTTCGGCTCAGTCCTGTATCGATTATCTAGATCAGGAGGATGATGGGAAACGCTACGGATTTGACGAGGCTAGCTATCGGGTGCGATTCTGGACAAAAGAAGGAGCGCCGATCGAGCTCTTCATTGGTTCTGAAGATCAGGCTGGGAATTTTTATGTTAAGACGACGCGAAATCCAGGCGTTTACCTCGTTGCCCGCAGCAGCTTCACTTGCCTCGACATGGAGCTGAAGGATTTCCTCAGCCCCTTTGCGATGTTCTATAACATCAGTGATATTGAGGCAATCGACTTAAAATTGCCAGGGGAGACGGTCTCGCTAGAGATGAACGTCCCGAGTGTAAAACAGCGCAGTTCAGCGAAAAGCGATGCAGAGAAACAGGAGAACTTTGTCGTCAATGGTGAGAAGATTCGGGGCGATGAAGTTGAAAAGGTCCAGGCCTTTAAGACGCTCTATCAGAGCCTGATTGGTGTAAAAATTGCAGGTATCGATGATACTGTCCCTAAGTCTTCTCAGGCAATTTACGAAATTCGCTATAAGTTTAAAGATCGGCGTCCTGATTCTGTACTACAATTGACAAGACGAAATGACGACAGCTACTATATTTCGATCGATGGGACTGGCACATCCCTATATTGTCATGCCGAGGATGTGATTTCGGACAGCAATCCCGATGATCTGGGTATTGAGGCCGCATATCATAAGCTAGAGGAGGCCCTGCGTGGATCGAATCAAGAAACGAAAAACAACAGAGAGTCCGAGTGAATCCCCGAGTGCTCAGGTGAAGAAACTGCGGATGAATTTCCGACTCCCGAAGCTCTCAGAGAGTCGACTTTGGCGCTTTTTCTTGACGATTGGTCGGAAGACTCGCAGTCTCTTTTTGCTTTCGATTCTCAGTTTTGTCCTGATGTTGATTTTGTTGATTTGGGTGCTTGCATCGCAAGCGAAATCAGGGTTAAAGGGACAGCTGCAGGCGACGCCCTCATCGCATCAGCGTATGGCGCTGGTCGAGAGCGAGTCTGAGTCGATCTATCCATTTGCTGCTTCGTATCTCCTGCGTGTAAATACGGATCAGGTTAGTTTGCTCTCTAACGACGGGCACGAAGAACTATCTACAGCGATTAGCTGTGCGAGCCCGATTGTCCGGAGCAATAGCAAGTATGCTTTGGTGTTTGACCTCAATGGTCACCGCTATTATCTCTTCGATCGCAATGGTTTGGTCTATCAGGGGCAGTGTCCCGATCCGATCAGTTTTGCGAGTGTTTCAAACTACGGTCATGTCGCACTGATTATGGAAAATGGTAGTACGCGTGGCATCTTGAGAATTATGGATCCTGAGGGTCTTCATCTCTTTGATTATGAGGTCCGAGAGCGAAAGGAATCTGGATATATTTTGGCCTGCAACTTTACCAGTGATGGTCAGTATCTGGACCTTTCGATGTTTAATACGGATGGGGTGGATACCTTCCCGATGATCAATCGCTTTGATCTTTTGGCGAGTAAGCGTTCGGCCGTGTACAGTTGTGATACCGATGAGGCACTTCCGTTGCTCTGTGAGGGCTCGGATAATCAGTTGATTGCGATCGGAAACCACTCGGTTTATCGACTCTTCGGTGATCAGATGAATCTTTGGTTGCAATTTGCCGATATTAAACAGGCACTAAGCAATGGGGATGGATTGGTACTTCTCGCAGCCGACTCTGTGAAGGGTGAGCCGCGACTGGTTTATAAGACCTTTGATAGCGATCTAGGCACCTTTGGGATGGCTGACCTGAACTCCATTTCCGTAGGCGCTGAACCGAGCCTATTAACGTGCAATGGCCAATATGCTGCCGTAGTTGACGATCGACTGGTTTATCGCGTGCGTCTCTCTGACCTATCAGTCGAAAAATTCGAGCAGAGCTCAAATGTCCTGAAACTCCAATTGGACGAGGAGGGACATTTGACGGTGATTACCAAACAAGCTGTTTTAGTCTATTAGGCGGGGGCGTTAGTCTGCGATGGAGCTGGAGTTCAAATTTGGCTTCGACCCCGACCAGGGGATCGATTTTGATGATCTATCGAAAGAATTACTGGCTCGCTCTTTTGCGATGGTTTCGCAGCGACGTCATCGACGGATGAGCTCGCATTATTATCTTGTGAAGTCTAGTACTAGTTCTGATGATGAGGCAATTCTCTGTCGTCTTCGCTCAGAGTCGGGAACTTGGGTATTGACTTTAAAATCGACCGCAAGTACCACGGGTAGCCTCCACAAGCGGGAGGAGTTTGAACTTAGCACTTCCCTAGATTTTTCGGAGGAACAGCTCAGCCCTGCCGTTGAGATTTCACAGCTGCGATTGCTGTTAAGTAGTGCTTCGGGCAGCGGCGACTTGG
>JAUNVS010000043.1:0-8115 GCA_030537565.1 Eubacteriales bacterium
AATCACGGAATCGGAATTCACCCCACGAACTGCTTCAACTTGAGCCCGCGTACATGGCTGATTGTAGGCAATCACTGCCAGACACTCATATGCAGCCTTCGTCAATCGCAGCAATCGACTATCTTCAAAGAGTTTTTGAAGCAAGGGATTATACTCGCTCCGGGTCGCGAGAAAATAACGTTTTCGAACTATCCGTAGGGCTAATCCTCGATGCTCTGATTCGAGGCGAGCCGCATAGGTCTCTACGGCCGCTTGGCAAGCCTCTTCATCCAGCTCTAAAAGTTGTGAGAGTTCAGCGAGGCTGAGGCCATCCTGAGCAGCAAAGAGCAGGGCTTCAATGGAAGCCGAAAGATCCATTTCAGTATCCAAGCCATTCTCCACTGGCTCATTCGCATTCATAGTCATAAACCGCCTCAGTACAGATGTTCAAATTCTTCCAAGTCCTCGAGCTCAACATCAGCCCCATCGCGATTGAGTTCGAGCTCAATCGGAGCAAAATTCTCAAGCTGACGCGCCCAGAGTCGATTCAATTTTACCAGTTCAAGGAGAGCTAAAAATTGACTGATCTGTTCCGACTTGGGGCGCTCCGCTCGGGCAAAATCGTGGAAGTAAAAGCGAATTCGTTTGCGGGCAAAGGACCAGAGATTTAAGAGGGACGTCTTCAGTGAAAAGCTTTCTCGTTTGAGAATATACTCATTTTTTTCACGCAAATCCTGGTATCGAGCCTGATTACGGGCTTCAAGCTGCTCAGCCGCTTTGATCAACGCCTCGAGGCTACAGTGCCGCTCATCGATCTCATTTTTCTCTGCCACTTCAATTCCCAAGGCAGCTGCTCCCATCGGTCGCCGAAAATAAGTTGCACCGTATTGCATGTACCGGGACTCTAATATCCCGGCAAGATACTTGGCTCTTCGATAGGCAAGAACTTGCAGAACGAGGTCCTGACGCGGGTCGTCTTCATCATCGTTTGAATCGGTATAACGAGGTAAGAGCATTCGGGATTTAATCTGCGTCAATGTCGCAGCCATTGCGACGAAGTCGCTGGCCACGTCGAGGTCGAGCGTCTTTAAATCGTCCAAGTAGCTGAGGTATTCGCGAGTGACTTCAGCAATTGGGATGTCATAAATATCGATCTTATGTTGCTGAATCAAATGCAAAAGCAGATCGAGTGGTCCCTCAAACTCATGTAAACGCAGACTCGGAAGACTCGCTGTGGACATATCTGGAGCAAGCTCTAACAATTTACTGCACCCCGACCAATCGCAGGATGAGGTCGCTGGGCAACTGGATTAGCCATTCAAGCGGACTGCGTACCACCGAGAGGATTCGCCCGAGGACTGGACTGGCAAAAATTGCGAGGAAAATCAGAGCATAGAAGAAGTAATTAGAGTATCGGTAGAGGTTCTGATAAATCGGAGCTGGTAGGAAGCGCCCATAAATATTAAAACCGTCCAGGGGTGGGAAGGGCAAAAGATTGAACACCGCTAAATTCAAATTAAGAAAGTAAAGTGTGCGAAGTACGATGCCGGCGTAAAAGAGTACGGACCCCGATTGTACTTGTAAAATCGTCATATGATGCCGGAAGAACAGGATAAGACTCATGAGGGTAAAGACGAGATGGGCCGCTGAGGCAATGATCAGATTGGAGACAGGGCCAGCAGCAGCTACCTTTAGCATGCCATTACGAATATTCACCCCAGGTCGAAAACGGCTGGGATTGACTGGAACTGGCTTCGCCCAGGCAATCGGGGCAAAGAGCATCATCAGCGCACCGAGAGGATCGACATGCGCAAGCGGATTGAGGGTGAGACGGCCCTGTTCGGCAGCCGTCTCATCCCCCAGACGATATGAAGTATATGCATGTGCGCACTCATGCCATGACAGCGAAAAGAGTAGCACTGCTAAATTAAGAATACGTGATAAAACTACGGGCACTCGTTCAGACCTTTCTATACGTCGATCCCAAGCATCCAGATCTACTCGCCACTAACGATGCGCTCAATCCGCACGGCAATCGGCGATCCGTTGAGCTCACGGGATTCAGGAAGCTTCGCCATCTCACTGGCCGCTAAGACTTCGATCGAATCCGCGAGGAGTTCATCTGCCAGGACGCTGCGCTCGCGCTCAAATAAGCGTCCGAGTTTCTCGTCTGCAGCAATCTCGAGGCGGATCCGATCCGTCACTTCGAAGCCAGAGCTCTTACGAAGATTCTGAATCTTACTGACTAACTCACGAATCAGACCTTCTTCAATCAGGGCCTCAGTCAACTCGAGATCGAGGGCAACAGTGAGGCCCTGATCCTGAGCAACAGCGAAGCCTTCACGCTGCTGGGTTTCGACTAAGAGTTCTTCAGCCATAATCTTATATGACTCGCCCCCGAGATCGAAGAACAAATGGCCCTCTTCACTTAGCTCACGGTAGGCACTGCGTCCATCAATTGTCTCCAAAGCCTGACGTAAGTCATTTAGATGACGGCCTAGTTTCTTACCCAGGCTGCGAAGTTCAGGCTTAAACTTATAGTCCAAGAGATCGTCGAGACTATCGCTCCACTCAAGTTGCTTCACATTTAATTCATCGAGGACAATTTGGCCGAGTTCTTCGCTGAAGCGACTACGGGCCTCGTCCGATAAGCCCGCGACGAAAATCCGTGAGAGCGCCTGTCGATTCTTAACTCCAGAACTGTTGCGAGCCGATCTCCCTAAGAAGACGATGTCTCGAGCGAATCCCATTGCTGTCTCCAGCGATGAATCAATCCACTGCTCGCGAATCTCTGGCCACGAGGCCTCATGCACCGAGCGGAATTCCGTAGAATCTGATTCGAGGGCCTGGTAGATCTCTTCAGCAATAAAGGGTGTAAATGGCGCCGTCATGCGGGCCATATAAGAGAGGCAGGTGTAGAGCGTCAGGTAAGCTTGGATCTTATCGTCCTCCATCCCCGAAGCCCAGAAACGTTCGCGCGAACGACGGACGTACCAATTCGAAAGCTCGTCACTAAATTCTTGGAGGCCACGACCCGCAGGCGTGATCTGATAGGCATCAAGTTGGTTTTCGAGCTTGACTAAGGTCTGCATCAAACGCGAAAGAATCCATCGATCGAGCACATGCGTCGGATTAAAGCGATCCAGGTACTTTTGGTGTTCAAAAGCGTCGATATTAGCGTAGAGGGTAAAGAAAGAAAGGGTATTTCGAAGCGTCGCCAAATACTTGCGCCGTCCCTCTTCGACCGCATCTTCTGAGAATCTGCTCGGCAACCACGGGTTAGAATTGGTGTAGAAGTACCAGCGCGTCGCATCGGCTCCCTTTTGATTCATCACCGCCCAGGGCTCGACGACATTGCCAATGTGTTTACTCATTTTATTGCCGTCTTTATCGAGGACGAGACCGAGACAGATAACATTCTTAAATGGAGATTGCGCAAAGAGCTGCGTCGAAATCGCCGTCAACGAATAGAACCAGCCCCGTGTCTGATCCTGTGCCTCTGAAATGAAGTCCGCAGGGAAATGTGACTCGAAATTCTCTTTGTTCTCAAAGGGGTAATGATATTGGGCAAAAGGCATCGAACCTGAATCAAACCAACAGTCGATCACGTCCAGTTCACGCGTCATCAGGCCTTGGCACTCTGGACAGGTCAGATGAACCTGGTCGACATACGGCTTATGCAGCTCAATCTCCTCCGGACAGTCTGGGCTCATCGCCTGCAACTCTTCGATCGAACCAACGCAGTGTTGATGTCCACATTCGCAAGTCCAGACAGGCAGTGGTGTACCCCAGTAGCGCTGGCGCGAAAGAGCCCAGTCAACAACATTTTCGAGGAATTTTCCGAAACGCCCCGTCCGGACATTATCCGGTTGCCAGTGAACGCGATTATTATTTTCAATTAGCTTTTCACGCTCAGCCTCCATCTTGATAAACCAAGAATTTCGAGCGTAATAAATCAGTGGCGTGTCGCATCTCCAGCAGAAGGGATAGCTATGCTCATATTCTTTTGCGTAGAGGAGTTTTCCCTCGCGCTTCAAGATCTCGATAATTTCAGGATCAGCTCGTTTGCAGAACTTCCCCGCAAGAGCTCCACAATTTGCAGTCATGCAGCCACGCGAGTCAACGAGCTGCAGAAGTGGTAGCTCATAGCGCTTGGCGATCTGAGCGTCATCTTCACCAAAGGCGGGCGCAATGTGAACAATTCCACTACCATCCGACATACTGACGTAGTCATCCGAGACCACACGATAGGCCTCGCCAGACTGTTTGGCGAGCTCAGCGTCACCATAATCAAAGAGAGGCAGATAACGTTTGCCGACAAGCTCTTCACCACGATAACGCTCAATCGCCTCATAGGGTTTCGAGAAGACGGCTTCAACGAGGGCCTCAGCCAGAATATACTGGTCCCCCTCATCCTCTATCCGCACATAGCTCTCAGTTGGATGAACACAAAGTCCCGTGTTTGAGGGAAGCGTCCACGGAGTCGTCGTCCATGCGACAAAATAGCAATTTGCCTCATCCCTCAACTTGAAACGCACGAATACCGACTTTTCGCGAACATCCTTATAGTTCTGGGCCAGCTCATGGCTGGATAGCGCTGTTCCACAACGAGGACAATACGGAACAATTTTATAGCCCTTATACAGCTTATCCTCATTCCAGAGCTGTTTCAGGGCCCACCACTCAGACTCAATGTAGGAGTTCTCGTAGGTCGCATAGGGCTGGTCCATATCGGCAGAATAGGCCATGCGCTCGGAAATCTCCTCCCAAGCGCGGCGATACGTGAAGACACTTTCCTTACACTTTTTAACAAAGGGCTCCACCCCGTAGGCTTCGATCTGCTCTTTACCATCGAGGCCAAGCTGCTTCTCAACCTCGAGTTCAACTGGCAGTCCGTGTGTATCCCAGCCAGCAATGAACTTAACCTGGTCGCCACGCATCCGACGATAGCGAGGCATAATATCTTTAATCGCTCGAGTAAGAATGTGCCCAATGTGAGGTTTGCCGTTGGCCGTCGGTGGGCCGTCGTAAACCGTGTAAATCGGACCGTCAGGATTCATCTCCAGGCAACGTCGATGGACATCATGGGTCTTCCACAGTGCCAGAGTCTCCTCTTCACGGCTGACGAGATTTTCTTCATTTTTGATCTCTCGATACATAGGGCGTCCTCCACTAAATCAGCTTATATACAAGAACCTTGATCTTAAACTTTTTCATATAGCTGAACAAGGTTCAGAGCCGAACGATGGCGTATTTCCGCAGTGGAAAGAGAAAAAACGAGCTGTTTTCCGTGAATTCTTGGATATGGAAAAGACACTGTAAAGGGATGGACTTGAACGCTGCCCCTGAAATTAAGCACAAAAAAACCGCCCAGAAGGCGGAAAAATCGGAGTGACTGGACTCGAACCAGCGGCCTCTTAGTCCCGAACCAAGCGTTCTACCACCTGAACTACACCCCGATAACGAAGCAATTTTATCAGAGGGGCGGAAGCTGTCAAGTTAGCATCCACTTCCCTCCGCACACTTCACCTCAGATAAACGCTGAAACGCCCGCTTCGAAAGTCAGGAACTTATCCGCTTTAATGCCGAAGCGAGTAAATAAATTTACGAAGCCAAAGACTCGCTTGGAAGCTAGCCCAAGAAAGCCGTTTCAACGGTAAGACGAATTGACCAAGCGTCTCATAGATCTGTGTACCGAAGCGCTGTTTAAACTCGTATAGGCCGTTATCCCCTGTGAGATCACCATCGATTCCCCCGAGGTCATAAATCAACGCATCATCGGATATCGCCCGTTTCATCAACTCCCACTGAAGGAAATAGCAAGGTTGGACTTCGGCAATCGCTTGACTACTTGCACCATACATATAGAAGCTATATCGACCAAAATTGAGATAGATAGCGCTCGCCAAGAGAATCTCCTCATCTCCGGCCTCTCTTAAAACCTTCTGTACCGACTCGCTCTTCTCAAGACTTCGACGCAAGTTCTCAACTTCAGTACTTAGCTCTGGGTTGCGGGCCACTTTTTTCTCCTGCCGCCGCAAGATCTTCAAAATCTCTGCCTCACGCCGCAGCTCCGCAGCCAGAGCCTTCGCTGGGTTGACATACACACCAAACAAGTGAATATGCTCCTCGCCGAAGGCATCAAAAAGTGCCCTGAAATATGAAATATCCCGAATGCTAAACTTATCCCGCTCGCCAGTAATCCGCATCAGTTCACTAAAAGCCTCTAGACCCTCAGGACCTAAGTCGCGAAATATGAGTTCATAGGATTCCGCACGTCGGATCGTTGAGCGCGTCCGCCCAGGAAACATCGCGAACAGGGCTTCATCACTATCCGGGAGCGCAACTTCCATTGTGAAGCGCGGCTGGAAATATTGAGAGAGATTTGTTGAAAGGCCCTCGTGCTGGAACCCCAAGGGCTTATAGAGTGCAAGCAGGCGATCCAAGTCCTCGACGGGCTGAAGCGGGTCGATGCTTAGTGCAGCGATTTTCTCCTTCTTGCAAAACTGTAAAACCTCCCGATGAAGAGCTTCGAGAAGGGCGGGCTCATCGAGGCTAACTAAATAGGCCCGTGGAGCATATGCAATTCGCCAAAAACCGACACGCCGATAGAGAATCTGTGCACAGGCAAGAATCTTCTCACCATCACCAACGTCAATGCGTTCACTCTGCCACTGATTAAGCTGTTTTAGTTTCGCCCAATAGCTAGTCTGCATGAAACTTCGGTCTGAGACCTCCATGACAAAGCGATTGTGGAGCTCTTCACTCACCTGCATTCGTTGATAATTCAATCGAATTCCCCCTAACCTAGTATCGCCATCGTATAAAAAGCGTACAAACTTCCTCTAAGCCACCTACGGATAACAAATGAGGCATAAAAAGATCGAAAACGTTCCCATAGTAACCCATTTGAAGCGAATTTGTTAAACTGCCACTAAGGTGGTTTGAGAATGACATGTTAAAACACGTGAGACAAAGCATACACCAGTTTGACCGACGGCTCTGGAACAACCGCCGTACGGCTTATCTACGCCGTGCATACATCAGGTTTTGCAATGTAAACCTCATGGAAGCCTCGGCCTCAGCCAGTTACTACCTGCTCTTAGCCGTCTTCCCCACCCTAATTTTCCTCGTATCGATCTACTCCTACTTAAATCACGGGCAGATGCAGGACTATCTACAGCGCCTTTCGCTGGAAGGCTTTATGCCAGCTGAAGTGAAGCGTGTCCTCGACTCCCTCCTCGCCGAAATTCAAGCCGGCAGTCGATCATATTCTGTCCTCTCCCTCTCCGCCCTCACCCTCGTCTGGGCTGCGGCCAAAGGCGTCGGAGCCCTCCTCCAATCGCTTAATCGCATCTATGAGCAAAAGCTCTTAAAAAATGCTTATCTGCGTCGAATCATTGCTTTCTTAACCATATTCATCCTCGTCTTTGTCCTCGCCCTCTTTCTTTTTCTAAGTTCGCTTTGGGATCGGATTACATTCTGGCTTCGAAGCCAACTTAGTCTTAGTGAAGGGAATCCGATCTCTGACTTACTCCGCCAACAGCTCAAGCACCGCTACCTGATCACATTTCTGATCATCACCTGCTTGTTTAGTCTAATTTACTGGTTTGTGTCCGGACGAATTGGGCGCTTTCGCGATGCCGTATATGGCGGAATTTTCAGTGCTTTAAGCTGGGTTATCTTTCCCTTTCTCTTTAGCCTTTACGTCAACACCAATCGCAACTTAAATGTCCTCTACGGATCAATCACTGGCTTTGTCGTCCTCCTGCTCTGGATTTACTTTTCCTGTGCGATGATCCTGATCGGTGCCTTTGTCCATACGGAGTCCATTCGACGCAGCTTGACGAGAAACCTCGTGGAGATCGAAGCAGACGCCTTTGCCGATCTCTCATTTAGCAAGCGCCTTAAAATTCGACTCCGTCCCGAAGCTGCTCTCTTAAACATTCAAGAAAAGCGTTTAGAACTTGGCAAAGAAATCGCCCGATTGGAAAAGGAATTGCCCGAGATTTCTCCAGGGGAAGCGAACTACGAAGCCAACTGGGATTAATGAGATCGACGACGATAACGAACGAAGCGATAAGCGGGAGCTGCTTCGCACTTGGAATCTATATAGGAGCTAGCTGCTATGAGCTC
>JAUNVS010000043.1:8125-13020 GCA_030537565.1 Eubacteriales bacterium
AGCTCATAGGCCGCCTCAAATTCTGGAAAATAGCAATCCGCATCCGGGAACTCTGCATCCATCTCACAGAGGTCTAAGAACTCCGCATGCTTCAAAAAAATCTGGTAGACCGAAGCCCCGCCAATAACGATTGCATCGACAGGTATTTGTGCCTCGAGATCCAAACAACTGCTCAGAGATAGCCCCTCGCTTCCATCGAATTCATTGAGTGCAGTGAGCAGTTCGTCACTGCTTTGAAAACAGCGAATCCCTGGGTATCGCTCTGGCTTGCGGGTCAAAAGCCAGTGTTCACGACCTGGCAGAGGTCTTTGATTTGGAAAAGACTCAAGCGTTTTACGACCGAGGATGAGTCGTTGCCCTAGGGTCAGTCGCTTAAATCGCTGCATATCCTCAGGGATGGAATAGAGTAGCTCACCATTTCGACCGAGTGCTCGTTTGCGGTCAATCGCCGCCATCATAAGTAGACGCATCGCCTTATATCGCCACTGGGATCTGCTTCATCGCAGGGCCATGACGATAATCCTCCAATCGAAAATCATCGACGCAAAAGTCATAAAAATCTTTTTTATCTGGATTAATCCAAAGCATCGGGGCAGGGTAAGCTGGCCGAGAAATCAACTCTTCAACCAGTTCGAAGTGTCGGTCGTAGATATGGGCATCCGCAATGACATGCAGCAGTTCTCCAACCTCTAAATCAGCCTCACGGGCAAATAGATGAAGCAAAATAGCATACTGAAAGACATTCCAATTATTGGCGACCAGCATATCCTGAGAACGCTGATTAAGCACCGCATTCAATCGTCCATTCGTCACTTGCAGAGTCAGTGACCAAGCGCAGGGATAAAGTTGCATCTCATGGAGGTCACTGGGGATATACATCGTCGCAACCATCCTCCGAGAGAGGGGCTGATGGCGAAGCAGGTAACGGATCCGATCCACTTGATTAAATTCGCCCTCTGGGTAGCTGGCCGTCTGAGCGAGCTGGTAGCCGTAGGCCTTTCCAATCGTGCCCGACTCATCCTGCCAGGCATCCCAAATTCTCGAACGCAAATCGGCGACCGAAACCGATCGTTTTTGCCAAATCCAAAGCAGCTCATCTATGCAATTTTTCATCGGCGTCGGACGCAATGTGAGGGCGGGGAACTCGTGTTCCAAATCATAGCGATTCGTGAGGCCAAAATAGTGCTGTGTGTAGGCCACTGAGCCATCCGGCCAGCGTGCACGTTGATTGGGATCCTTTTCTAAATAGCCTGCATGCATAATCAGTTGGCAATTATTTAGAAAAACCTCATCTGCGTAGGCCATATTTGAACTCCTTTATAAAATCTTAAGTTTTGTCACCTATATTTAATTTTAGCGACTTACCCCTCATATAAACTAGCAGTACTGAGTATTTTCACAATTCTAGAGAGGGTTGTATCTGGGTGACTATATTTCGTAAAAGAAAAAAGATCAAGTTAGCGAAAGGTAATCCGATTAATCCCGATCTGGCAATTCAGGTGGACGGATTGACGAAGATTTATCGGCTCGGATCGACGAAGTTACGGGCCCTGGATGCGGTCAGCTTCGAACTGCAACGCGGTGAATTCTGTGCGATCACTGGCCCCTCGGGTTCTGGGAAGTCCACCCTCCTCAACATGCTCGCGGGTTTAGAGCGTGCCAGTCGCGGTAGTATCCGTGTTGCTGGAGCTGAATTAAATAAACTTAGTGAGTCACAGCTCGTTGACTTCAGGCGCAAACATGTCGGCTTTATTTTCCAATCATTTAACCTAATCCCGACGATGAATTGTATTGAGAATATCGCCCTCCCGCTCACGTTTCAGGGTATCTCCCGGCGACAACGAACGAAGGTGGCCAAGAAATTGCTAAAACTGGTTTCACTCGAAAAGCGTGCACGACATAAACCCAGTGAACTCTCAGGCGGCCAACAACAGCGAATCGGCGTCGCCCGAGCACTCGCTGCGAAGCCTGAAATCATCTTTGCAGACGAGCCGACAGGTAACCTCGATTCGACGACCTCTCGAGAAATTCTTCGCCTTATTCGAAGCATCTCGAAGAAGTATCAGCAGACCGTGGTCATGGTCACCCACGACCTCGATCTCGCCCAATACGCCGACAAGATTTTCATTCTCGTTGACGGACGGATCACGAGAATTCTACGTGGGAGACCGATTGAAGATAATGCACTCGAAGTTGTCGACAACTTTGATAAGCAAATCGATGCACTCGGTCTCGATGACCTCGTAATTCAGCAGTCATTAGGAACAGCAGATTCGACAGCTTCAGACGATTCTGAATTAGACGTGGCGACGTCTTCTAATTCGCCAAAGGAGTCCCAATGAAACGGCGCAATAACCACCGGGCCAGGATTGCGACGGCCCTGATGCTTTCAACGCTCGTGACGGCGAGTTTTCTGCCTAACTGTAATGGGTATCATGCGTTAGAAGTCTCCGATGGCTCGAGTGATCAATCTAATCCACCAGTGGCGAATGAAGTTCATGAGCTCGATGATGGCAATAGCGACCCTCACTCGACCGTAGACAACGGCACTGCCCCCCCCATACTTGCCGATGAGAATGCTTCAAATCTTGTGGATGAAGGATCTGACAACCCATCATCAACGCCCCCAGCAGTGATCAATCCGACGAACAATTCAGGGAATCAGAACGCCCCAGCCAGTCCACCGAAAACCAGGCGTTCCACCAGTACTCCGGATGGCCCCGCCACGATTCCAGCAGCTCGCCAGAGTCTCTTCTTTTCTAAAGCGAAGGTCCAAGAACTGGAAGCAGGCAAAACCGCCGATCTCAAGATCTATTTTGAGAATACGGGCACTGAGCCGATACGCAATCTAATCATCAGTCCAATTGTCTCAACGGATATTAGCGAGTGGCCCTTTGAAATCGAAAACAATAGCTACAAGTTATTTTTTGCCGAAGTTAAGCCGAAGCGACTCATCCAATCGGGAGAAATGTGGCTCGATACGAATGAGAAGAACAGCGAAGACAGCGAACACCCGGAGGGAACGCTTCGCCCCTATGGCCATACACAGCTCAGTGGCCTCAAACTGAGAAGCGATGCACCAGGTAAAACCTACGATCTAAGATTTGATTTCAGTTACTACGATACTGCGATCCAGCGAAACGTCATCGTAAAAGATCAGCACCTCTACATTAAAGTAACTGGGAATCCAGATACCACACCCAGTCAGGTGCCTGACGACAATCCAAATACGAATCCGTCAAACCCCAATGGCACAGCCCCGAATGGGACGGACCCTAGCGAGAATCCCGATGCAGCTCCGGGCGATGAGCCTCTGGTATTCGGTGGTGGCGGCGGTGGCTTTGTTGAAGAAAAGATCAATACGCCTAGACTCCTCCTCCTCGGATTCAAAACAAAACCAGGACTCGTCGAGGCTGGTAAGGAATTTGCGCTTGAATTGGAATTCATTAACAGTTCACCCGATACCAAGCTCAACAATGTCAAGTTGACCCTAAGTAATTCCGATAGTAGTTTCCTCCCCAAGACGGGTTCCTCGACGCTCTTCGTCCCAGAAATTGCTAAAGAGGCGAAGGTGACCCTAAAGATGGACTGGCTCTGCCTCGCCACGGTTGACCAGAAGCCCCACCCCATCGACATCAAGATCGAAGCTGAAACGGATCGCCATGACGACGTCTCCTCCAATGAGTCGATCGCGATCGCCGTGACCCAAAAAGCACGTTTAGACGTCAGTGCGATCACCTTTTTGCCAGAGAGCGCCCAAGTCAGCGACAGCATAAATATGGCCTTTGGCGTCCATAATAAGGGAAAGGTCACACTCTATAACGTCTCCCTCCACTTCCCTGAAGATGGTCCACTTAAATTCCAAGATAGCTTCCTGGGAAATATCGAAGCAGGCAGTAAAGCGGACTTCGATAACAACCTCGAAGTGCTTCGAACCCTTGAGCCCAACGAAAAACCCTACTTTGAAATCATCTACGAAGATGAATTCGGAAAAGAATACCGCAGTAAACACCCGTATACGCTCGACATCGCAGAAATGCCTGATATGGGAATGCCCGATATGGGGATGTCTGGTAGTGAATTCTCTGAGATGCCTGATGACATGGGCGGGCCTGATGGCATGGATGCAGGGACTCACGAAGGCATCCGTGCCCAGTTTGAAACTCTGCCCCTCTGGGCCAAAATCGCCATTCCAAGTGCTGCGCTTATCCTCTTAGTACTCATCGGCCGAGGAATTCACAAAAAGCGTCGCCATAAAAAGGAGTTCTTCGACGATGAGATTTAAAGACCTCTTCCGACTCGCTTGTCAGAATCTATTCCGTCGGAAAATGCGTAGCTTCCTGACGATTCTCGGCGTCGTCATCGGCTGCACGGCAATCGTCTCAATGATGAGCTTAGGATACGGTCTCGAACGTAATATGCTTTCCTCCATCCAGGACTCATCCGAACTGACGACGATCTCTCTCATGGGAATGGAAGGAATGCGCGATAATACAAAAGTGCAACTCAACGACAGCGAAGTCGAATTTCTCGAAGCCCTACCTGGAGTTCGACGGGTCGAACGCATTTACACGGTCTTCGTGCGTTTAATTTCAGGTAAATATGAGACCTATCAAGAAATTAAGTGCTACGATGACCAAACTCTCCGTGAAATGGGCTACGAAATCATCGAAGGCCATGACCTCGATTTTGATTCGAAAGCGAGCTCCACACCGAGCCTTCTAATTGGTAAAAATGTCCTCTTGGGTTTCCAGAAGCCAGGGGCCCATCGCATGTATTGGGGCGGCGGTCCCGATGAGCCTGAATCAAAAGCTCCTGAAGACCTGAACCTTCTCACGAAAAACTGCTTCATCGATGTTCAGGAGAGCATCTTTTATTCACCGGACATCCAAAGC
>JAUNVS010000044.1 GCA_030537565.1 Eubacteriales bacterium
TAGAGTGTCACCTTGCCAAGGTGAAAGTCGCGAGTTCGAATCTCGTATCCCGCTCTTTTTTATTGCTACTGGCACCGAGAGATGGCACCATAGCCAAGTGGTAAGGCAGAGGTCTGCAAAACCTTTATCATCAGTTCGAGTCTGATTGGTGCCTTTGTAGGATTGCTCCACGACGTATGAAAGTCGTGGAGCTTTTTTTTTCCTAAAAAACGGAGTGTTAAGACTCTTGGAATTCGCGCTTTACTTCACTTGCGATGATCTCATGAAAAAATATTTTACGGTTTCAAAATAGAAATGTTACGAGTCATGGTTGAATGTTAAATGATGGTCAAACTTGGACTCGGCAATAATTTAAATTCTTTGAATCTAGTGTGGATTACGAGGGAAATAGTCTAAATGCTTTAAAGGGTGAAAAAACACCCAGATATATTCAATTTTATTTGGAATAAATTACTAGCCATTCTCCGGCCATTACCGTATTTCTGTGGTTGAAGGACGATTTAATTGCAAGAGATAATTTATTATCACCTAAGGTGAAATGGAGGCGGAATTATGGCACGAAGAAATAAAAGTGTAGCAATACTTTTAACAGCCTTCCTTTGCTTGCAGGCAAATTTCCTGTTTGCGAATGAGTTGAAGACTGAAAATGAGGTGAACGCTCCGAAATCAGAAGAAGTGGTCACGATGCCTGAGGCATATTCTCAGGAGAATGAAGCAGAACTTGAGCTGCCTTGGGTGGAAGAATCCACAGGGACTCTGGGTGAAACCCATGAAGAAGAGCTTACTCCCAGTGAGGTGGAGGAAGAGCATGAAGAGGCTAAGGAAAGTGGGGAAAAGCTGACGGTACACTTTGAGACTTGCGGCGGAGAGCCGATCGAAGCCCTCGAAGTAGAAAAAGGTGAAGTTCTCACTGAGTTGCCGATTCCCAGTTTTGGAGACCATGTTTTCCTCTCTTGGACAGATGTTGATGACAAGCCAATTGAACTGCCGTTTACGGTCGAGGAGGATGTGACCTTCCTCGCAGTTTGGAAAGCAGAGGGTGGCAATCCAGATCACTTAGCGCCTGATCATATTCCGGACGCTGACGGTTCGATTGCTTACGGTATATATCCAGAAAGTGTTTTTGCAGCGGCAATGCTTCGTTCAGCAAGATCCCGTTCGTCAAACCCGCCAGTGATCGGGGTCGACCATCCAGCTGAAATTGGCGAAACCATGTTCTTTAAAGAAGCCAAGGAGATTCCAGGGCTCGTCAATACTTGGGAAATCAAGCTTAGAATGGAGTCTCGTGATCGGGCGACTAGTGATACCGTTCTCGTCATCGATACCTCGGGGAGTATGGATGGCGAACGCTTACGGGCATCGGTGGCTGCCGCAGGACAATTTATCGATGTGTTTTTACCATCCGAAACGAATCGAATTGCTCTCGTTGCTTTTGATTCTAAGGTCCCAGTCAAGATTCCATTAACGAACGACGCAAGTAAATTGAAAGCGGCCCTTAAGTTGTTGACGGCAGGCGGTGGGACGTTTACCCAGGCTGGGATCCGGCAAGCAGCTGCGATGCTCAATAACTCAGATGCGATTAGCAAAAATATCGTCCTCCTCTCGGATGGTGTACCAACTTATTCTTATAGGGTTGAGAATCCGGACGATTACTTGGCGTTACAGTATATTTCAAATGCGTCGGACGACTCGTTGTGGGGTTCCCATGTAGTTGACGGAGAGCGTTTAGCGACGACCAGCTCAGTTCCAGCCTCTGCATTTACCTCTCAAGCGGTTGGCCAGGGCACTCATATGTTCCATCGCTATTTCAATAGTATTGATCCTCATCAACGAAAGTATTATAACCACGGGAATAGCGCGATCGCAGAAGCTGCTTTTTCAAAAGGCAATGGCATAAAGCTGTGGGCGATTGGTTTAAGCATTGATGATGAGGGACGCGGTATTCTCGCTCAAATTGCCTCGCCGGGTAAATTTTTTGAGGCCATAGATGCGGATAAGCTCAATGCTGTCTATTCAGAAATTGCTGGTCAGATCCAATCCAATATTAATGATGCAAGTGTTTCTGACCCAATGGCACTAGGTTTTGAAGTGCCACTTGGCAAAATCGATAGCATTACAACGAGCCAAGGAACGGCAACATACATAGATAAAAAGATTAGCTGGGATCCTGGCCCGATGACGAAGCCGATCAGCGCAGGCAGTGATATCCACTATGCTGAGTTGAGCTATGTGGTCGAACTTAACGATGACATCCTCAGTCAAACCGCTGATGAAAACGGTGAGCACCCAACAAACGGGGATGCAGTTATCACATACAACGATCTCCATGGCAACCCGCATACGGTGACCTTCCCAGTGCCAACTGTCAAACCCGTTCTCTATAAGGTGGAAAAAGAACTACAAGATAAGGATGGCCGTGTCATTACAGCTGACCGAAACTTTAATGTCGAGATTACTGGTCCCGGTAAGGATGGCGATCAGACTCTTCGAAAATATGAGTTAAATTCAAGTACTGCACATAGTACGAAATTAATGACGGATCTAAGATACGTCTCTGATTATTCCTTTGAAGAAACGGGCGAGCTTAGTGACTATGAAGTCAGCTATTTTGTTAACGGAAAGGAAAGTACAAGCCATGGCTTTAATGTTCCAAATGCGAACACTGAGCCAATTACTGTAAAGCTTGTTAATCGAGAAAAACCTGGGTCAATCACGGTGACCAAGGCTTTCGAACAAGGCTCCGTGAGGGCTGGCACTCGAAGTGCCCGAGCTAGTATCTCCTTCGCCTTTGAATTAAGTGGTCCCAATGGCTATAAGCAGGAGTTCTCTCTTCCAGAAGCGGGATCGTGGTCGAAGACGTTTCAGGATCTAGCGAAGGGAAGCTATACGCTAACTGAAAAAACGAGTGGTTTTGAAACTTCGATGCAGGTTAATGATGGTAGTGTTATCGAAGGGAATACGGCGACGCTCAGTATTGATATTGGCCAGCTTGAGCAAAGCATCCTAGTTAGAAACCGTGTGCTCGAGGGCTTGAGCCTTACGGCGACTAAAACCTGGGTCAATGCCCCAGCTGAGAAACCGGAGATTTACTTCCAGCTTATCCGTGTGAATAGCGATGCCTCGAAGACGAAGATTGGTGCTCCGCGGAAGGTAGAGGCCGATCGTGTTATTTGGCATTGGATGGACCCAGACCTGAGTACCTCTGATTTCGTCCAGTATGATCCATCTGGTCAGGAGTATGTCTACAAGGTTCAAGAAGTGAACGCGAGCGGGGAGGACTATACTCCAGCTGCTTATTCGAAGACTGAAACTGGGCTGAATGTAACTAACACCAATATCGAAAAAACAAGAGTTTATGTTGCAAAGGCTTGGGATGATGCCGACAACCAGGATGGCGTGAGACCTACGTCCGTCACCGTTAAGCTCTTAGCAAACGGTCTCGATACTGGTAAAACGATTGAGTTGAGCGCAGCGAATGATTGGCGTGGTACTTTCTCCGAATTAGACAAGTATGCAGATGGCAAGACCATTTCATACACTGTCTCAGAAGACGAAGTTGGCAACGCTTACGAATCAAGCATTACCGAAAGCGACGTCGATGCCAGCGAACTTCCGGGGATTGCATATCTGATTACGAATCGTCGCAGTGCAGAAATGATCACTGTTTCGGGTAAGAAAACCTGGGACGATAACGAAAACCAAGATGGCAAGCGCCCCGATAAAATTACGATCCATCTCCTCCAAGATGGTCACCAGATTGATCAAAAACAGGTAGGCGAGGAGCAGAACTGGTCGTGGAGCTTCACTGATTTGCCGAAGTATGCAAAGGCTAAGCTCATCACGTATAGCATTGAAGAAGAGCCAGTCGCAGACTATACCACAAAGATTGAAGGGTACAACGTCATAAATACCCACGAGGCCGTGAATATTACTTTGCCGATCCATAAGGAATGGAAGGATGAGAATAATCAAGATGGCGTGCGTCCCGATTCAGTGACAGTCAAGTTGTTGGCGGATGGGCTAGCCATGGACAAGACCCTGACGCTCAGCGAAGCAAATCAATGGACGGGAAGCTTTACCGACCTCCCAGAATATGTCAACGGCAAGAAAATTGTTTATAGCGTTGAAGAAGAAGCCGTGGCAAATAACTACATTGCGAGCTACAGTCCGACACCAACGGGCGGCATTGTCATCACGAATACACACGTGCCAGAAATCATCGATATTGTCGGAGAAAAAATCTGGGATGACTTTGATAACAAAGCAGGACTTCGTCCAGATAAGATTACAATCCGGCTTCATAAAAATGGTAAAGAAATCAGCAGCCGCGAGCTATCTGCAGATACTGGCTGGTTCTGGGACTTCGGTGTTCATCCGAAGTACGAAGCGGGGAAGGAGATCCAATACACGCTCACCGAAGATGCCGTTGAGGGCTACAGTGCAAAGATTTCAAATTTCAATGTGACGAACACCCTTACTCCAGGAGAGATTGCGGTTCAAGTTACGAAGTTGTGGCTTGATTCGGATAACGAAGCTGGCAAGAGACCATCTTCAGTTACGGTTAAACTCTATGCCGATGGTAAGGATACAGGTAAGAGCGTGGTCCTGAAGGCTGAGAACAAGTGGACAGACGTCTTTGCGGGCCTAGAGAAATATAAAGAGGATAAGAAGATCGTCTACAGTGTCCGTGAGGAAGTTCCGGCAAACTATGAGGTCAGCTATGAGGGCAATCAAGAGGAGGGGTTCAAAGTCATCAACCGCTTCAAAGAAGTCCCCAAACCGACGACGACGCCGAAACCATCTCAGGATCCACCGCAAACGAGCACCAGCCAGAGACCAAGGATTCCAAGCACGGGCGAGGTGGCGCAGTTGTCAGCACTCTTAGGTCTAATGTTCTTGGGGGCTGCAGCAGTAACTGTCGGAATTGTTCGTAAGAATTGGCTTAAGCGGAAATAAATCCGTGTAAGAGCCTCCGAGTTTTGACAGCAGAAGCTCGGGAGACCGTCCTGGTCTCTCGGGCTTTTTTGCCTTTTAATCGAGGTGGAGAAGACTCTATGAAGAGTTCGTGGACTTATGCAGTTTATGGGGGCGAGGACCAAATAAAAGCTCCACAACGGATCTTCGTTGTGGAGCTTCTTCGCTTTTGATTCTGTCTTGAATCGAAAGTCACTTCCTGTTTAGAGTCGCCAGCTGCAGTTGTCCTGCTGCGTTTGGTAGAGCCTTTTGAATAAGGTATCCTTTGCTAGCAGTTGCTGGCTCGTTCCCTCTTCGACAATTTTTCCCTCGTCTAAGACGATAATATGATCAGCATCGACTATGGTGCGAAGTCGATGGGCGATGACGAGAACTGTTTTTCCTGCGAGAAGTTTGCTGATTGCCCTTTGCACATAGACTTCGTTCTCCGGGTCGAGGGCGGCCGTAGCCTCATCGAGAATTACGATTGGAGCATCTTTGAGCAGGGCTCTGGCGATCGATAGGCGCTGACGTTCGCCACCAGAGAGCGTGGCGCCATTTTCACCGAGCATGGTCTGATACGCATCAGGAAGTTGATTAATGAATTGACTGCATCCAGCCGCCTCAGCTGCAGCTCGAATTTCATCCGTGCTGGCATCGGATTTACCGATGCGAATATTATTCTCGATCGTATCGTTGAACAAGATGACATCCTGGAAGACAAAGGCAAAGTGTCGCATGAGTTCTTCAGGATCGACATTTTTTACATCAACTTGGCCGAGGCGGACGACTCCCGTATCCACATCCCAAAACCTTGCAGCCAGTTTAACAATGCTGCTCTTTCCACTTCCTGAGGGTCCGACGAGGGCTGTGATCTCGCCCTTTTTGGCCACGAAACTTATGTTGGAAAGGACGGGTTCCTGCGCATAAGCAAAGCTGACATTTTCAAAAGAGATGGCCTGATCGTCGCTTGTAACTGCTTGCGTTCCGCCCATTACCTCGCCGTCCATAAGTTCCTGTAGTCTCTGAGTTGAAATGCGCAAATAGAGCAAATCGGGGAGCAAACTTAGGACTGTAAGGAGCGGCCCATAGATGCGACTTGCGATTAGGAGAAAGGTCAAGAATAGAAGGAAGTCAATTTGGCCTGCGCTTAGAAGCTGGATGCCCACGTAGGCCACGATGGCAATTCCGGATCGAAGTAGGATGACGGATAGGGAGAGTAGGGTACCTGAGGTCAGTTCTACTTGTATCGATGTGCGGCGTACGGCGTCAAAGGCAGCGAGCAAGTGCTTCAGGCTATTAGCGTCGAGGTCAGACGAGCGGATGACTTTGATGCCTTCGAAATATTCCTGAGACTGCTTGCCCGCCTCGAGTTTGCTAGAGATATGTTTTGCGAAGAGCTTAGTTTGTAATTTACGACTTAGCCAGAAGATGAGGAGTGAAATGGGGAGCATGATGAAGAGGGCCAGGGCCATTCGCCAATCCCAAAAACTGAGGGCGATGCAGATAAACAGTGAGGCTGCGAGGTTGGCGATAAGCTGGGGCAGAATGTTTGCACTTGCCGTTTCAATATTCGTACAATCGTCCATGATGTTCTCTGAGAGTTCGTTGAGATTTTTGATATTGAAAAAGCTCATTGGCATTTTTCGCATTTGCTCAGCGACCTTTAGCCGGGTGTGTTTGGCTTCGGTATAGGAGAATATATAGGTCTTCTGGTAGTCGTATCTTGAGAAGAGAAAATTAATCAGGAGGCCTGCGATTCCGACTGCGAAGTATATCCATAGGCGTGTCCACGAAATGTCTGAGCCAGTAATCGGTTTTAGGAGCTCTCTGAAGATTTGGATCGATATTGCGAAGGGGATCATGAGCGAGAGACTTGTTAAGAAGCAGGAGACTGCTGCCTGAGTGAGTCCCTTAGCTGAGATTAGATTTGTCGGTATCAGTGATCTGCATCGGCTCATGAGAACGACTCCTTTCTCATACCCCATTTGAGAGAGTCCTGGTAGCGTTTCCAGAGTCTCGCATAGACTTGGCCTGATTCGAGGAGACTATCGTGATAACCCGCTTCAAGTAGTCTTCCCTCATTCATGACTAGAATTTGCTCAGCCTCTTTTATCGTCGAAAGCCGGTGGGCGATGACGATTACAGTTTTCCCCTCCATTAGACTGCGAAGACCGGTTTGAATTAAGCGTTCATTTTCCGGATCGGCAAAGGCGGTCGCTTCATCGAGGACTAAAATAGGCGTATTGCGGATCATCGCGCGAGCGATAGAAAGTCGCTGAGCCTCCCCGCCAGATAGGTGGATGCCCGATTCTCCGAGGACCGTGTCATAAGCATTAGGGAGTTTGGAGATAAATTCGTGGCAGCAGGCGGCTTGACTAGCGGCTATGAGCTCTGCATCACTGACGTCGGTACTTCCTAGGCAAATGTTCTCGCGAATGCTGCGGTTGAAGAGGTAGACATCCTGGAAGACAAAACTGACTTGCTGCATGAGTTCCTTTTCCGTCATTTCTCGAACATCGACATCTCCGATCAAAATACGGCCTTTACTGACGTCCCAGAAACGTGGAATTAGATGGGCAATGCTGCTTTTTCCTCCGCCTGAAGGGCCGACGATGGCTGTTAGTTTTCCGGCGGGGGCTGTAAAACTGATATCGGATAGAGCTGCTGGGCCGTCTTTGCTATATGAAAATGAGACGTGTTCGAATTTGACGCTACTGTCTGAGATTCTCTGATGAGCACAGTGCTGGGGAAACTCTGGTAATGCGAGGATTGTATCGAAACTCTGGACGGCTCCAGACACGCGCATACTAGAAGACATGACGTAGAGGAACTTGTGAAGTATTGAGGCGATTGCCGGTGTGAATAGCAAGTAGAAGAGAAAGTTTCGCAGGAAGCTTCTATAGTCCGTACTCCGACGGCCGATGTAGATTCCGACGGGGAGAATAAAAAGATAGATGTTGTTGATCAGGGCAATAAAGGCAGCCGTCGAGTTTTTCCATTTCAAGGCATAGCGAAGCATAAAGTCGCTGTAATTATGGATGGCGTCAGCAAGTTGTCGAAAACTTCGTGCTGTCTGCCCGAAGGACTTTATAACAGGCATAGCCCTCACATACTCGACCGTCGATGCTGTTAAATCAGCCGAGTTTTTTTGGAGCTTCGACATGAGTTCGGAGCCCGAGGCGCCCATGGCCGCTAACTGAATTCCAAAGGCTAGAACTACGGCGATGAATGCTGCAAGTCCAAACCGCCAATCGAAGATAAAGAGGAGTATGAAGAGCAGCAGTGGTGCGACGGAGGAGGCGACTATGTCAGGATAATTATGGGCGATGAATTGTTCCATCTGATCGAGGTCTTGCTTGAGGACTTTTTGAAAGCGTCCGCTACCGAGATTTAGATGAAAGCCCAGCGGGATTCGCGTGATGTGCTTTATAAAGCTCTGTTTAAGCTCGAACGTCGTTCCGAAGGCTGCGAGATGAGCAGAGAGCGAGGCGAGGAAATAGAAGAGCACATCTGCTGCGACTGCGAGGAGGGCAAGTAGTGCATAGCTTAAAATCACCTGGGTGTTGATGTTTTGAAATTCAGGGTAAACATCGATGATCTCCCCGATGATTAGATATATGGCCAGATAGGGGATGAAGGATGCGATCGTGGCCACTGTCGCAAAAATACCACTGAGCAGCAATAGTACTTTGTGACTTGCCGCCAATTCGAAGAGGCGCGATAAGGCGGGTTTACTTTTCTTGTCTTCCATTTAGTCTTGCTCCCTAAGTAGCCCTGTTTTCGCGAAATGTTTTCTAAAAATTGAACGAGCTAGTACGGCACCTAAGGCGGAGCTGAGTACTGTGGTGAGCAGTGCCAAAGCTAAATATGGACCGTTAATGAAGTCTAGGAGTCGAGACATGAATTCCTGATCGACGTTGTTTCCCTCGGAGATTTTTAGGTAGTAGTCTTTCATGATTAACAAGGGCAGGTAGGAACCAATGGCCGTTCCCAGCATGAAAATTGCGTAGCCTATGCTCTCTCGGACATAGTTCTGATAATTACCTGTTCGTGCAACGAATTCTGCAATCAGGGTTGAGACAATCACTGAGGTGGGGATTGGCCAGCCACTTCCCATCACGAACATGACTAGAGCAAACAAAACACCGAAGAGGCTAATTGCCCCCGCCTTTGGAACTTTTGTCCGCAGAAGCAAGTAGATGGAGGCCGAGACAAATGCGGCCAAGGCCACACCAAAGGGCTGGCTATAGATCGATAAGCTCATGACCATGACGCAGGCCATAAAAAAGACGATGAAAATTACGGTAAAGATACCTATGTGGATAAAATCGCGGGCTCCGAGTTTCTTACTAAGCGTGTTTTGATTCATATGAATTTTCCTCTCTTCCTTTTATTGTTTTTCATGCAGAGACACGATCTGCGTGCAGACCATCTGCAGAAATTCCTGATCATGAGAAATCACGAGGATTGCCCTCTGTTGTTTCGATAGAGCTTTCAAGAGCTCTGTAATGCGACGCATATTGTCAAAATCGAGGCCACTACTTGGCTCATCGAAAATCAGGACCGATGCCGGTGACAAGGCGGCTAATGCGATGCAGAGACGCTGCTTTTGTCCCCCTGAAAGTGAAAGCGGATGTCGCGTTCGTAGCTTATTGAGATCGAGTTGGGTTAATAGATCTTCAATGCGATTCTCATCAGGGGGATCTCTGTAGGCGCTAAGCCTTAATTCATTTTCGACACTGTCGCCAAAGAGTTGGTAATTTGGATCTTGCATGACAAGAAAGGCGACATCTTTTCGGGCGCGTGGAGGCAGTATCTGACCGTCAAAGTAAATGCTGCCGTTCTCCTCAGTCATCAGTCCACAGATCGTTTTAGCCAAAGTGCTTTTACCACTTCCATTTGCTCCCGTTACTCCGACGATTTGCCCGTAGTCCGCTAGTAGATTAAGCTCCGTCAAAATCCGTTGCTTACCGCGACTTACCGTGAGTGCACGAAGTTCTAAGGCGGGTGTCTGCGTTGGACAGCTTACAGGCATTCGGAAACTAATCGGGGCGGCGAGGGTGCGAAGCCCCAGGGCATGAAGTTCTTCACAGGACTTGGAACGAAGTTCCGAGATGTCAAATAGAGTCTCGAGGCGCCCATCCTCGAGCCAGGCTAATTGATCAGCGATATCCCGTAGATAGTAGAGCCGATGTTCAGCGATCAAGATGGTTTTCCCCTTTTGTTTTAGGTGCAAGAGGATTTCTCGAAGTCTCTCGATCGAGACATGATCCAAATTCGCCGACGGTTCGTCGAGAACGAAAAGTTCGGGTTCGAGGGCATGGTCGCTTCCGAAGGCAATCCACTGTTTTTCTCCACCCGATAGGGAGAAAATATCTCTCCCCGATAAATGCTCCAGGTGAAGATCTGCTACCGTTCGACCATAACGCAGCTGCATTTCTTCGCTGGGGATAGCACAATTTTCCATTGCGAAAACGAGCTCGCTGTCCGTATCCGTATTGAAAAATTGGGTGCGTGGATTTTGGAAGACTGAAGCAATTTGCATGGCTAACTCATGTGCTTGACGGCCACGAATATCCTCGCCCTTAATCTTAATTGATCCAGATAGTTCACCAGGATAAAAATGAGGAATTAAACCGTTTATCAGACGGGTGACCGTTGTTTTCCCAGATCCTGAGCTGCCAGAGAGTACGAGGCATTTCCCACGAGCGAGTTTCAGTGAAATCCCCTTTAGAGATTCGCTTTCCATCTCTGCATATCGAAAGTGAACGTGACTTAATTCAATCATCAGGTCAGCTCCTCTACCTCGTACGGATTAGGCAAATGGCTATAAAAGCCATGCTGAACAGCAGAAATACGAAGCTATCCAGAAATCCAATCTTTAATTTTTTAAAAGCCGTTCTAGGTGCGGGATTATCGAGCCCTCGGGTGATTGAAGCAGCTGAAAGTTCTTCAGCTGTCGTAGATACGCGGATCAAGAGTGGCGCTATAAGACCCTCTAAGAGCAGGACAGGCCGCTTCCTCAAATTTCGTAAAGAAAACTCCAGGCCTCGAAGCCACATCGCCTCGCGGAGATGCTGGATCTCTTCTCTTACTGTTGGGAAAAAACGCATGGCAACCGCAAAGCTAATCACAAAGGCACGTGGGAGATGCAAAGTATAGAGCCCTGTCACCATTTCACTGACAGAGCTGCTCTTCAAAAAACTCTGTCCATAGAGCGCAATCGGCATACACATCCTGGCACACAAGGCAATTATCAGAAACATGCTGCGCAAGAAGGCGGGGAGATGCTTTGAAAGAAGGATGAAAACCAGGATGAGAGCGTAAGCGACAATAAACTTTAATGTTTTCAGACCTTGTCCAAGAAGAAAAGTCAGTGCAGAGACGAGCGCAAAGACCAGACTCCCATAGAGGAGATCTTTGGCAGAAAAGGCGGTGATACTGATTAAAATCAGCAAGAAAAATTTATATCGCACATCCATTTTCATCTGCTAATCCCCTTTGAATAGTTAGCTTAAGCGTGATAGTCTGCTCGTAGTGGTCTCTAACTAAAAATCAGTATAGGTATATCCGCTGAGAGCCTGCAATTGAAGAGAGTTAGAAATGGCTTATCTCGAAAGGAATCTGTCTGATAGGAAAAGGGGTGCTGAGGTGATAGAGCAAATCCGAGTAATCTGTGATCAAATGGGCATGATAAGAGAAGACGGTGACAACCCCTTCGGCTGTGGGTCTTTTTTTCGAGGAGATGGAATCCGAAGCGAGGGCTATTTCTGGATGCTTCCCCATGAAAATGACTTTGTGGTTATGAAGTGTGACTTCTGTTTTCTTCAGGATTTGATGCTGACGATGCCTGAAAACTCTCTGTATATTTCTCTGAGATTGGAATACGCTCGGCATCTTCCGCCGGGAAAGATTCTGGCCTACTTAGAGGAACGCGGCAGCTCCATAAGCACGCGCATGGCCCGGGCTACCCGTGTGGCTTACACGGAAGTACTCTACACACCTTCATTGTATAAGCAGCATTTGGAGCATGCCTTTTCGAGTCAAAAAGCGAGTCCACTTGAAATCTTAAAAAATATGGGAGGCGAGCATAACTGGTCCTCGGAAATCATGCATATCCTAAAGAAAATATATTCATCGACACGCAAGGGCAGAGCTGCAGAATTATTTTATATTTCGGCAGCCTATGCCCTGATGTCCGCATTAATTGAAATGGGCAACGGTCGCCTACCCAAAAAAAGCAGCGATTATGAATGCATCGTTCGAGCTATCCAATATATTGATGATAATTTCACCCGCAGCATCAAGCTGGAGGAGCTTTCGCGATTGGCAAATATGAGTGCCACTAAACTAAAGACCTTATTCAGACAGTTTTCCGATTGCACGATTACAGAATATATTCTTTCGAAAAAGGCTGACTACGCTTCTCATCTCTTAACTGATAGTGACATGCCGATATCAGAGATCGCAAAACTGAGTGGCTTCGACACGGTTGCGGGATTTTCAACGTCTTTTAAGAAACAAACTGGCCTCCCTCCGAGCGAATACCGCAAGCAGATTGCGTTTTACTGCTTAAAAAATCCCTCGGAAATAAAAGACTTCAACTTTGACGATTTCGCTTGACTCTAACGTTGCGTCACGGTTTAGAGTCATGGTGAGACGAGGAGGTGCGCATGATGCGAACAGTTCACGAACTTAGCAAGATTGCGGGTGTGAGCGTCCGGACATTGCACTACTATGATCAGATCGGATTGCTTGAGGCATCGGCGTATACGGAGGCCGGCTACCGTTTATATGACGATGACAAGCTGGAGACGCTGCAACAGATTTTACTGTTCCGCGAATTGGAGTTTTCCTTAGCGGAGATAAAAGTAATTCTTAAGAGTCCCGATTTTGACAGGGACTTGGCCATTGATCAACAGATCGAGCTGCTAAATTTGAAGCGTCAGCACATCG
>JAUNVS010000045.1 GCA_030537565.1 Eubacteriales bacterium
CAGCTACGTATCAGTGCCAGATACGGTTTCATCAAATAATATAAAGCTGATTTAGCTGAGATTATATTTTACTGCTGATTTTCTCGCTTGCGATAATTCAGCGGCGTCAATCCCATTCGCCGTTTAAATTGAGAGTTAAAACGCTGAGGGGTAGAAAAACCACAGAGCTCAGCCACGGTTGATATTTTCATCGTATTGGCCTTTAACAACTCACATGCATGCTCTACCCGCTTACGCATCAAGTACGAAGTCGGTGACTCTCCAAACTCATCTCGAAAAGCTCGGGCAAAATAACCAACGGAGAGAAAGACGTACTGAGCGACATCCGAAACCGTGATTGTTTCACAAAAATTCTCATCCATGTAGTTTCGGGCAATATGTACGAGTTCAGAGGCCTGTCCCTCTCGAACTTGGAGGGTCTCCTCCCACTCTTGGTGAATTGCACGACCAGCAAAGATCAGAAGCTGAACAGCTAGAGCTCGGCTCATCATCTTACTACCGTAGAGATCCTCATTCACCTCATTGATGATTTCATTTCCGATTGCAGCGATGCGATCCTTATACTTTCCTTCGATCAAAATAAAGGGACGTCCGATGACCTCCTCGCCAGCCCGCTCATCGCTTCGTTCAAGAGCGAACTCGAGAAACTGGTCGAAACTCTCACGCCGACGAGAACGCCGCACCTCTTCGTCGGGAGAATCTTGGTTAAGAAAATCAAAATATATCGTGATCGTCTCACAATTGGATGCGAGAGGACGAATTCGATGTGGAACATGAGGCTTGATAATCATCGTCGAACCAGCGTTTAACAAACAGCGTTCATGGTCTGAAAACTTAAATTCTAGACGGCCCTTTCTTAAATAACTGAGCTCAAAATAGTCATGAATGCTGACATCCTTTTTGGGGATAGTGAAAGAGAGATCACGTGCCATCCCGTGGAGAATCATCGGCATCGGAAGGTTCTCGGTCAAGCTCGTCGTCTCATGCAGATTGGCTTCGACTTGATGATTGGGCTTGTTAGGCATAGACGCCTCCTTTTTTGCATACATGCATTTTAGCGAAAAAAGAAGCTAATTTGAAATCTGATCAAAATCGAAGCGATTTTGGACCTGCACTAACTGATCCGAGTAAAAAAAAAAGAATGGGGGAAAGCTCCCCCCACACTAAGCGGCATCTGATTCGAGATCGTAATCCTTCATCAATTCAATCAACTTGCGGACCTCCCAGAGATTGAGACCAATTCCTCGACTCATCTTACGCCGCTCAGGATCCCAGTCTCGGATATCGATCCGTGCTGGACGATCATTCCAAGAAACGAGATTGACCTCACGCGTCCACCCACTCGATGAAGTGCTGAGCACACCGATGTGTTCTTTAATTTCATAAATCACCTGACGACGAGGCTTGGTTTCACCAAGAATCTGCTTCTCATTCATATGAATTCTCCTCTCTAATCTGCCTCCAAATAACAGGAAGCTAGCTAGAGTCTAAAAGGAAATTTAAGCAAGGTGATAGCAAAATTCACTTGTTTTAAAAGCAAAAATGGGGTGTCTAGCACCCCATTTAAATGGCCTCAGTACAGCTTCGAACTCAGGCGCTGAACTTCAATTCGAGGCTAGTCATCCGAGCTCCCGCCTGATCATAGAGCTGGATCGGTGCCTCACCATCGATATAGGCCGCATCAATCACACAACGGTGAACATCATCAATCGACGGAAGTTCAAACATGATATCTAACATAATCTTTTCCATGATCGAACGCAGCCCACGAGCACCCGTTTTTTGTTCAAGCGCCAACTGCGCAATTCGCTTCAATGCCGACTCATGGAAAATCAGCTCACAATCATCCATCGCAATCAAGGTTTGATACTGGCGAACGAGAGCATCACTGGGCTCAGTCAAAATCCGAAGCAAGGCCTCTTCGTCGAGGAGATCGAGGCTGACGATGTTCGGCACACGACCAATCAGTTCGGGGATCAGACCGTATTGCTGAAGGTCATGTGGGATAACGTATTTAAAGGCCTCGGTCTCGTCTTCATGGCGTTTCTGAATCTCGACGCCAAAACCAAGTGATTTCTTACCAATCCGATCAAGAATAATCTTCTCGAGTCCTTCGAAAGCCCCGCCGCAGATGAATAGGATATTGCTGGTGTCGACTTGGATAAAGTCTTGTTGAGGATGCTTGCGCCCCCCCTGTGGCGGGACATTGGCAATCGTCCCTTCGAGGATTTTCAAAAGGGCTTGTTGCACACCTTCGCCCGAAACATCACGGGTAATCGAACGGTTTTCGCTCTTACGAGCAATCTTATCAAACTCATCAATATAGATGATTCCTCGTTCGGCCCGCTCGACATTATAGTCGGCCTGCTGGATCAGTTTTAAGAGGATATTTTCGACATCCTCACCCACATAACCAGCCTCCGTGAGTGTCGTCGCATCAGCGATGGCGAGAGGAAGGTCCAAAATTTTCGCTAGACAACGCGCGAGATACGTCTTCCCTGTCCCAGTACCGCCAATTAGGAGGATGTTCGATTTCGCAAGATGAACAAAATCCTGCTCATGTTCAATCCGCGCTAAGTACTCCTCTCGAGTCCGCGAATGAAACGGCTGATGAGAATGTTGTGCCTCGAGATTGTCAGAATTAATCAAACGCTTATAGTGGTTATAAACTGCAACTGCGAGCGATTTCTTCGCACGTTCCTGTCCGACCACATCCCGATCAAGAGCCAATTTAATTTCATGGGGAGTCGGTACATAGACCTCATCGACACGCTGATCCTCTTCATCCGATTCAAGCTCCGAAAGATACGACGATTCGCTTTCTTCAAGATGGCTCATCTCGATTGGCAAGTTCTCCACCTGTCTTAGTTGCGAAAGAAAGCCCCAGACACTTTCGGGATCAATCGAACCGTCCTCAAGACTCTGCTGAAAAAAAGGATTCACCAACATCGCCGAAACCTCGGGTCTACAGTCTGGACAAAAGTCCATCAGATCCACACGAGCTAGGTCAGAGGCGATTCTAGACTTGGCTTCAGGCATAAAGCTTACGCCACAAATTTTACATTTTCTAAGATCTTCGGCCATGGCTCCACCTAGTCTTCGTTGGAACCCGTTGCGGTAGATGAGGTCGACGCTTGAGGCTCTGAATCTCCCATTCGAGATGCATCACGAAGCATGATCTTATCAACGAGACCGTAGGCCTTTGCTTGCTCTGCATCAAACCAGAAATTACGATCCGTATCGATGGAAATGCGCTCGAGGCTCTGACCAGTACGATCGGCGAGAATCTGATTTAACTGCTGACGTTTCTTAAGGATCTGACTGGCAGCGATCTCGATATCGCTGGCCTGTCCCTGGACCCCACCTAGAGGCTGGTGAATCATGACCTCAGCATTTGGAAGGGCAAAGCGCTTCCCTGCTGCACCGCCAGCCAATAAGACTGCCGCCATGCTCGCCGCCATCCCCACACAGATCGTCTGCACATCTGGTTTAATGTACTGCATCGTATCGTAGATCAGAAGTCCACTAGAAACTTCACCGCCCGGTGAGTTGATGTAGAACTGAATATCCTTATCTGGGTCCTCATATTCTAGAAAGAGAAGCTGGGCGAGGATCAAACTCGCTGTCGCCGAATTGACTTCCTCACTGAGGATGATAATTCGCTCCTTAAGAAGTCGCGAGAATATATCGTATGAGCGTTCGCCCCGGTTTGTCTGTTCGACCACCATCGGAACTAGAGCAGCCTGTTCTGGTGTGAGAATTGAAGAGCGCAAGCGCTCATCCATGTAAGTTGAATACAGCATCGTAAATTATTCCTCCTAATTACAAAGCAAAAGCGATTATCTATATCGTAAACGCCAACCCCATACCTCGGCAAAGGGTGACTAAAACAAGCGAGTTGATGCGTCATCCGCCCCCCGCCATTTTGCCATAAAAATAAAAAGACAAAACCCAAAGAGATTTTGCCTTTTTCGTAAGTTACATAAGCAAAGGCTCAGGCATTCTGATCACTTTCGCCAGAGGCTGAGACCGGCTCTTCGTGCTCGTGCTCATCTACATGCTCGTGTTCGTGATCATGCCCGTGGTGATGCTCAGCGAGATCCTTATAGAACTTATGAAGCAGGGAATGGCTGCGTTCTGCAATCTCACGTTCGTAATTCTTATCGTAATCAGCGATCTGACTCTCTTTAATATCATTATAGCTAACTGCCCCCATCAAGAGATCCTGGGCTGCCGTTAAGAGTAGCATCCGCTTGGTATCGGGATTTTCCAAATTGAACAAGCGCTTCACCTCTTCGAGCTCTCTCGATTCACGCTCAGCAATTCGCTGACAGATCTTCTCAAATAGCTCCTCATTTGCCTCGAGGCCCTCATGACGAGCTAAGCCCATCAAAACGCACTCCGTCATCACTGAACGACGTGCCTCATCGGAGAGGCGGGCAAAGCCCTGCTCTTCACCACCCATGAAATACTTCATGAAATTCTCGAGAGTCAAATTGTAGCGACTGGCCTCATTCTGCAAGCGTCGAACCTGACTATTGAATTCATCCGCCAGCATCGCTTGTGGAACTTCAAAATCCGAACGTTCCAAAAGACTCAAGAGGACATCATTTTCAGCGCGACGCTCGTAATCTTCATTAATGCGCTTCTGAATCTTCTTCCCCTCATCCTCGCGGAGCTCTTCTAGGGTGTCAAATTCAGAAACATCCATAGCGAAATCATCGTCGAGCTCTGGACGCTCGAGACGCTTAACTTCGTGGATCGTAACATCGAAGCTCGCAGGCTTACCCGCGAGAGCCTCGCTGTGGTATTCCTTCGGGAATTCGACCGTAACAACAATCTCTTCACCAGCCTGATGACCAATTAACTGATCCTCGAAACCTGGAATAAAGGAAGCCGATCCGATCTCCAGTTCATGACGTTCACCACGACCGCCCTCAAAGGGCTCACCGTCGATCTTACCGAGGAAATCGATCACCGCCGTATCTCCCGCCTCAATCTTATGATCAGCATCCAAGCTGAGCATACGGCCCGCCTCATCGCACATGCGCTGAATCTTCTTATCCACATCCGCCTGGACTCGCTCAGAGTCGAGTGAAATCTGGGCACGGTCAACGCGAATCGACTTATAGTCGCCGAGCTCGACATCGGGATAGAGGCAGACGTTAAAGTTCAGGGCTGCCCCCTCTTCGAGGGAAATGTAATCAACATCGTTATCAACAATGGTCGAGAATCCCTCAATTTTCTGGATCTCATCCCCCATCTTCTCACGCATGAGAACCTGGAGTGCCTCGTCATAAAGAACGCTCTCACCATAAGTCCGCATAACCACTGACATTGGTGCGCGTCCGCGGCGGAAGCCTGGCACCTGGAAGCGCTGCTTCTGATTATTGAAGGATTTCTTCATCGCATCGAGAAATTCTTGGGGCTCAATTTGAACATGGGCCTGGCCAAGTCCTGATTTGATTTTCTTAAATTCTAGCTGCATAAGTAGCATGCCTCCTGTGCTCGATTTGACATAATTAAACGATCATGAATAGTAGCACAAGTCAGCCTGTATGAAAAGCGAGAGCGCTACAGAATACAAAAAAAGCTCAGACAAAGTCTGAGCTCATCACGCGCCCGGCAGAATTCGAATCCACAATCTTCTGATCCGTAGTCAGATGCCTTATCCAATTGGGCTACGGGCGCAAGAACAGGCTCAATTATACGGCCTAGAAAATGCTTGTCAAGTCCATTTCAAAAAAAACTTCAGAGTCTTCACTTTCGCTCGAAACTTTCGAACTCACTCAGGTGAGCGATAAAACTGGCTGAATATCGATTCCACTGCTCACTATAGTAGGCATAGGATTTCGTCTTATCTTCTTCGGTAAAGTGAAATAAGAGGTATATACCCGTCTTCACTTCGAGACTATACTTGCTGACGTCCGCAAAAGGGAAGCGTTCGAGCACAGCAGCCCGATCTTCGAGATTCAAAAGCTCAGGATTTTGAAATACATTGTTCGGTGTCGGATTGAGGGAAACAAATAAAAGCGAGCGTCCCCCCTCACGATTGACTGAAAGTCCTAGCGAGATCCCTGGACTAGAATAGTACTCGAAGCGATCAATCCCTTCTTCATAAATCGTCTTAAAGTCCTCGTGCGACTCGAGATCAAGCGCCTGGGCTTTTAATTTCTCGGAATTGATGAGGATCTCCGGATCACGAAAAATCTCCTCGATCGAATAGCGTCTTCCACTTCGCGCCTCAAGCTGACTAAGTTCAGGATAGTCACCTGCACCAATCGGATCACGGACGAAAATATCCCGTCCATTACGAATGAAATAAATCTGATGTTCATCACGCGTTGGCCAAGACTCAGCGGAATCATCCCCATCTTCATCACTGGCTTCATCCTTTAAGCCATAGGCAATTACGAGGGCATCTGGACGGAGAATGTAAGTCGTACTTTGCTCGAGATCGATTTTCGACTCATAGTAGGCCAGGCTTTTTTCAGCCTTTCGGCGTCGCAAGTTTTTATCGTCGAGTTCGGAATAAAGAAGGTTGGCAAGCGCATCCGTATTTCGATCCCGAATGGAAGTGAAATAAAGATTTGCGTAGGAATTCAAATCTAAGATCTCGCGAATAAAAGCTCGATTGAGAACTTCAGTTCCTGACTTCTGTTCTAAGGCAAGCAGCGCCCGGCGCGTTTTCTTCCCCCGATTACTTTCGATCCAATAGAGTTGACTTGAATCGAGAATCGTAGACCAGGCTGGGTTCTCTTTTAGCACCTTCGTCCTCAAGCTCTCATACTCTAAGGTGGAAAGCTTCGAAAAAGCTGTCACAGGACCCGCTAAAGCCTGGTGCAGCAGATCACAATAGGCATGCAACTCGTCACTGCTGACCTCATTTTGGATCTTCGCTGTGAAGGCTGAATAGATCTCTGCACTCTTATCTGGCTTACTGATTGCTTGCAGAATCTGGTGCAAAAGAGGAGAGGTCTGCTTTTCATCCGTGCTTCTCGTCTCTACACCAGCCTCAGCCGACCCTGCCAAGAGCGGCGGGAAGGAAATTGAAAGGCAAAAGACGAAGATCAAGAACACAGAAATTAGACGCGGCCAAAGCGGAGCGTCTATTTCAAAATATCTGGCTGAAAAACCAGTGCGTGTCCGAGATCCCTTAGTCAAGCACGCCTCCCCTCGCTAAGTCATGGGCAGTTCCTGACGACGACGACGTAAGATTTCATATGCGACAATCGCTGCTGAGACGCTCGCATTTAGCGAACTAATTTCACCAAGCATCGGAATGCGCAAGCAGAGGTCTGATAGGCGGCGTAGGTTTTCGGAGATGCCTTTGCCCTCATTTCCAATAATAAGGGCTAAGGGCGCTGTCAACAAGGGTTTAAGTGCCTCGGAATCATAGAGATCCTCACCCGACATATCACAAGATAGGATCCAAAATCCAGCATCTTTTAAGCGTTTCAGGGTCTGAGAAAGGTTATTCTCGCGAATCACTGGCACATAAGCGGAAGCCCCAGCCGAGGCCTTCGCAACCGTGGCATTCAAACCAGCCGATTCATGTTTTGGAATGATAACGGCGGAAGCCCCGGCTGTATCGGCCACACGAATCATGGCACCGAGATTATGGGGATCCTGAATTTTATCCGCAATCAGGATCAAATCTGGGGCCTGAGACTCACGATTGCTCAAGTATGTATCGAGCTCCAAGTAAGACTTCACAGCAGTCTGCGCGATGCAGCCCTGGTGAGGAAAGCCATCGGCGAGGCGATCCATGGCTCGCCGTTCAATCTCCATAATTACGGCCCCAGCTTCTTTACACGCCTGAACTAATTGCTTGAGCCTAGGATCACGGCCCTGCTCACCGTGTCTGAGAACCCAGAGTTTATCGATCGTCTGCCCAGCAGCCAGCGCTTCTAAAATCGGATTCCGGCCATAGAGACGATCCTCAGGCATCTCGCGAGAATCCCGTCGCTTCGCTCCCTTCGACTTATAATCTGCCGATGGCCCCTGCTGCTCACGCCGGGAGTAGCTCCGCCGTTCATCCGAACGCCCTCGACCACTCCCCCGCTGAGCGGAGCTTCGCCTGTCATCTACATCTCCATACGAACGCTCAGAGCCATAAGCCCGTTTGTTGCGAGCATCCCGGCCACGGCGATCCGACGAAAAAGTCCGTTCATCTGAATCTAGACGACTATCCCGCCCCCGACCAGTCCGACTCCGCTTACCCGCCCTCTGACCATTCGAAGAGCGCTCAAGTTGCGCATCAGAATGCTGGCTCCGAGAGCCTCTTTTACTTCTAGAATTCATAATGCTGACTTCCTCAAATTTATTATTTCACTGAGCCTTAGGCGCTCAACTATCCCGCTGTTCAGACTCCAAAACCTCATAAATAAGCTTTAATGAACGCTCGAGATAGGGTAGATCCCCTGAAAGATATATTTTAGCGATCACAGCTTCGACAGCCGTCGCCAATGCATAACTTCTCGGATCCGCATTTTTAGCCCTCGACTTCGGCTTCGTATTCCGTGCTCGCTGAAAGAGTGCCTGATCCTCATCCGTCAAAGTATCATACAGGACCCCTGCTGCCTCAGCCTGAGCTTCAGCCGAAACATATCTCAGAGCCAGCTTGTGGAGCTGTCCACTCTTCGACCGACAAGTCAGAAACAGATTTTGGCGAACGTAGAGTTCATAAACCGCATCGCCTAACCAAGCCAAACTCGTAATCGGCAACTCATTAAATGCTGGAATTACAGCCGAAGCAAATCCCATTTTCCGCAGTGATGCCAGCTCCTGAGACGAGGTCATATTCAAGCCTCAATCCTGCTGAGCTGTTGGCCTTCGGGTGTGTCTTTTACCAAATACCCAATTTGCTTAAGTTGCTCACGCAGCTCATCGGATAATTGCCAGTTTTTCGAAGCTCGAGCCTCGGAGCGACGCTGCAAGAGTAACTCGACGTCCTCATCAAGTGCTAAGTCGACTGCGAAGTCCAAACCAAGTATTGAGAGACTCTTCGTCAGAAAATTCTGATAGGCCTCGAGAACCCTTGGCGTCAAGTGCAGTTCACTGTCATCGCGGAAGAATAAGCGTAATAGGCTAAAGATCTTACCGATCGCTGCAGCAGTATTGAGATCATCGTAGAGGTCGGCATAAAAGGCTGATTCAATTTCGGCAATCTCGCTTAAAATCCCAGCCTCAGACGACTTGTCACCGCTCTGCAGCTTCGCCTTTAAGAAACGGATTCGCTCCTCGGCCTCACGGATTCGCTTCAACGAAGCAGCGGCCTCCTCGAGCGCTCCAGGATAAAACTTGAGATTGGAACGATAGTGTGCCGTTAAGATGAAAAAGCGTAAAACGTCATAACCATAGTGCTCAGAGAGGTCACGAACAAATCGGAAATTCCCCAGAGACTTACTCATCTTATTTTCGCTACCAAAAACATCGACAATCGTAATGTAGGCGTTATGCATCCAATACTTCGAGAGCTCGTGCTCATGGCAACACTCGGATTGTGCAATTTCGTTCTCATGATGGGGGAAGATTAAATCCATCCCCCCTGCGTGGATATCAATCACTTTATTCTCAAAGACTCTATGGATCATCGCAGAGCATTCAATATGCCATCCGGGCCGTCCCTCACCGAATGGCGCGGGGAAACCCGGTTCACCCTCACGTTTAAACTTCCAGAGAGCAAAATCAGCACTATGTTGTTTATCCGAGGCTTGATAAGAAATCTCACGGCGTCCACTCTGCATCTGTTCATGATCGAGTTTCGCAAGTTTTCCATAGCCTGGATCCTTCGATACATCGAAATAAACGCCCTCAGCTCCAATGTAAGCATAACCTTCGCCGATTAACTGCTGAATCATCTCCGTCATCGCTTCGATATTTTCGCTGGCCTGCGGAGCAAAATCTGGCGCCAGGACATTCAAGCCCTCACGATCCTGGATGAATTCATCGATATAGCGCTGACTGACTTCATGAAAATCAACACCGCGTTCATTGGCGCGTCGTATGATTTTGTCATCAATATCCGTGAAATTCATCGCATAGCGAACCTGATAGCCCGCATCGACCAAGAGCCTGCGAAGCACATCGAAGACGACGAGTGGACGGGCATTTCCAATGTGCATAAAGTCGTAAACCGTCGGTCCACAGACATAAATATTGACCTCACCAGGGTGGATCGGCTGAAAGCGTTCTTTGCTATGACTCAAGGTATTGTAGATCTTGAATTCTCTATCGTGCATCTTCGACCTCTTCGTTTGGCAACAAAGCTGAAATCCTTATCAAATTATCCATAAATAAAAAGGCACGTGCTAGACGTACCAAGAAAAAGCCTGAAAGCAATCTCCCTTTTGACACCTCGCGAGTTGCAAGGTGGGTGCCCTGCAACGGTTGTTTGTCTTCCCGCAAAGGGGCCTGACATTCTTCCGTATTAACCCGGGCTCCCGTTTAAGTCATGCAGGTTCAAAAACAAGAGACGGCCATTCAGGCAAGGCCAGTATATCACAGCTTCGAGCTAAACTTAAAGATATTCTTCGAGTGATACACCTGATTTTTCGCAACAAAACTGTTCGGGAAATGATAAAAATGCGGAGAATCCGCCGGCTTACCCGTTTCGAGGCAAATCGCAGCAAAGGGACCGTAGTGAGCGCCCGATTTCCCCACTCGCTCACTGAGAGCAGTTGCCGTGTACACTTGCAGGCCACTCTCATTGCTATGAAGATCCATTTTTAATTTTTCATCCTCGGAACTTAGACTTGCGAAGTGGCGCAGCATTTTAGCCCGGCTCCCGTCGACAAAAAAGTAATCGTCGAGACCAGCAGCCTCACCCGCTGCTTCCTGAGCTTGGAAAACCGCTCCGAGACGTCGTGATTCGCGTAGATCTAAGTAGGTATCCGCAAGCGGTAAAATCGCCCCCGTAGGCAGATGCTTCTCATCCAATTCGGCATAAAAAGAAGAATTTAAAGACAAGCGCATCTCGGCCAGCCGCCCAACGCCCGCCCCATTCAAATTAAAATAACTATGGTTGGTAAAATTAAAGAAACTATCCTCGCTCGAGCGCGCGAAATACTGAATCTTAAGACACATGTCATCATCAAAACTGTAGTGGATCGTCAGCTCCAAACTACCTGGAAAGTGGCTATCTCCCTCATTCAACTTATAGTGGAAAAGCAAATTCGACTTATCCTTTTTCTCGACGCGAAAGAACTTTCGAGCCACACTATCGACACCACTATGCAGACAATTGTCCCCTTCATTCGCATCAAGCTGTACTGGAGCATCCGCTACGGGCAACTCCGCTCTCGCAATACGATTCGCATAAGGGCCAACACAGGCTCCCATATAGGCATCATCCCTGAGATAATCGTCTAAGCGATCATAACCTAGGACAACATCTCGATACTCTCCAGATGCGCTCGGAAATCTTAAGCTCTGTATGATTGCCCCAAAATCAGAAATAGCAAGCGTCGCCCCTGCATCATTGCGCAGTAAATAGAGGGAAACCTCTTGTCCATCGGGTAGAAAACCGAATTGTTCTTTACGAACGTCTAACATCATATCCTCCATGATTATGTCGACTTGAAATCATTGTACTTACAACCATATAACAGAATTAAGAACTTTTCGTTAACAGCGGACTCTAAATCGCCATTCTTAGCTCAAGCCGCCTCAGCACGATAGTTTGATGCCAGGACCAGCCCAGTAACCGTGGCGGCAGACGCGAGATAGAGCGACTTCGCCGCACTCGCCAAGGTGAGACCACTAGTCATCACATCGTCAACGAGTATCACATGACGATCACGCAGCAATTCAGGATCAGCTCTAAAACAATTCTGAACATTTAAATAACGTTGATTCCGGTTGGCTAGCTCACTCTGACGCTCGGTGGCCCGCGTCCTCGAAATAGCAATTGAAAGATCCTCTAAAGCGAGCAAGTGAGCCAGATGCTGAACAATTTCCTGACTCTGATTGTATGAGCGCTCTCGTGCGCGACTGGCATGGATGGGCATCGCGACGATCGCATCAAAGTGCAGTCGATCATAATTCCGGCATGCCAGTCTCCCCGTGTGCAATGAAAATAGATATTCGTTCAATGCATGTGACATCAACGCAGCCATCAAGCGTGTCGTCTCTATCCCCCCATGGAACTTTAAGGAGCGGACCAATTGCGGTAGTGGATGCAGGTAATCACAGGCGATAATAACCGGGAAAAAGGCATATGGATTATCGTTAAAAGAGATTGTCGACTGGCTCGTCCCTCCCATGAGAGGCAAAAAATCTCGAAGACAATCTAGACGCCGTATCGGCAGTCTCGTCTCACACAGCGAACACAGATCTGGAAACCTTGCCTCAGCTCGGAAAACACGACCACACAAGACGCAGGTCGGAACAAAAAATGCCTGTTTCAGTTGAAACCAGAACGAAGATAAATCCATATCGTCCACCCCCAACAACGACCTGAATAGCGAGACGGAGTGGAAATCAAAGGCAAAAAATACTAGTTCCAGTCGTGATCGAAGATATCCTCATCCTCATCACTTGCCTCATACGCAGGAAGCTCGCATTCAAAATGGACACCGCCGTTTACGCGCGATAAATAGACTAAGCGAACGATTCGATCATCGATACGTTTCTGGAACAAGAGTCGCAGCTTGCACTCTTCACCCTCGGCCAAGCC
>JAUNVS010000002.1:0-23194 GCA_030537565.1 Eubacteriales bacterium
GATCAAGAACTATGTCCCCGCAGAGAACTATCACCAAGACTACCTAACGAAGACCCCTGGTGGCTATTGTCATGTCAACCTGCAATTGGCAAAGGAACCCCTCTACCCGAGCCCAGGCATCGCGGGCGAAGATCTCCGAAAACGCATCGGCGACCTCGCTTATCGCGTTACACAGGAAGCTGCAACCGAGCAGCCTTTTAACAATGCCTATGACCAAGAATTCCGTCGTGGCATTTACGTCGACCTTGTCGATGGGCGCCCCCTATTCCTCTCGACGGACAAATACGATTCGGGCTGTGGTTGGCCTGCATTTTCAAAACCAATTCGAGAATCCTTCCTCGACTATGAGAAAGATACGAGTTTCGGCATGGAACGAGTCGAAGTTCGCAGTGAAGCCGCGGGAAGCCACTTAGGTCACGTATTTAACGATGGACCGCAAGATCAGGGCGGATTGCGCTACTGCATTAATTCGGCCGCCCTCCGCTTCATTCCCTACGAAGAGATGCCTGCCGAAGGCTACGGTCTCTATCAGGTCTTCCTCGATGAGGCGGAGGATTAAAGCCGATCAAAGCCTTTCGCTTAGAAGCCCAGCACTGAAATCCAGTGCTGGGCTTCTCTATTCTCCCGTCACAGTTGCGAGACTAGCTCAGAGTCAAGTCATCGACAGCTGATAGGATGCAGAGCACAGCGATCCCCTCACCGCGACCAGAACCAGTCATCCCCTCACCAGTCGTGGCTGTGATACAAACTTGATTCAAATCCAAATTGAGCTGCTTCGCCACAGCGGCGCGCATCGCTGGAAAGTGCTCTAGAAGCTTCGGCCGTAACGCTTCAATGGAGATGCTAAGGTGAGTCAGTCGTAATTTAGGTCGCAAGACGCGCAGTCGCTCTAAGGCATAAGCGAGATAAACAGCACTATCTCGCTGTCCCTGCGCACAGATTTCATCGGCTTTTAAGCCGAGAACGGGTTCTCCCATCAGACCCGAAATGGCGTTGCAAATCGCATGCAAGACGACATCGGCATCTGAATTTCCCTCCAGCTCCAAGCCCAAATCTAAATCAATGCCCGCCAGGCGTAAGGGGCCACGGGCTTCGTGAGTTCGGAAACGATGACTATCCTGTCCAAGCGATGTGATCGATGCGTACATAGAGTCCTCCCAACAGGCTCACGTCCACACTAAAGATGGTCAATTAGGCGGACAGCAATTTACCCTCATTTTAGACGAACTTTCCTTTTCATTGAAATTTTGATTCCAGTAAACAACGATGTGTATAGATGGCAGAATAGCTAAGGCCCCCCCTTGTTGAGCGCTTTAGTCTTGAATAAAATGACTAAGAATTATCGATATTTCATTGGTAATTTCATGCAATATCGGGATAGGCTATTTCAGATGGCCATGGGTGGAGTCACCTGTTGACTTCGGCACTGAAACAGCAAGCGTATGAAAAAAAGGAGAATTTTCATGGAAGCGCACGAATCAAAGAACTATGTCGATGACCTCCCTGTCACCGCCCCAACCTCTTACAGCTATGTCCGTCGAAAAATCCCACACGTTACTCTGGAACAGCGTGAACGGGCTCTCAAGCACTGTCATTACAATGAATTTGCCTTTCCAGCCGCCCTACTGACTGTGGACATGCTTTCCGATTCTGGAACAACAGCCATGTTTGACACGCAGTGGGCCTCTCTTTTCTTAGGTGATGAATCCTATGGTCGAAATCGAGGATACTACGTCCTCCTCGACGCATTCCGAGACATCTTCGAGCGGGGTCACGAATCCAATTGGAAAAAATCCCTCGACTTACTGCGCTGCGACGTCGATGACATCGACTATCTCCTCGATCATCTCTATCTCTGCGAATACGAGGGTGGTCTGTTTAATGGTGGAGCCGCACAAATGGAGCGCCCAAATGCCTTTATCATCCAACAAGGTCGCGCCGCTGAAGCCATTCTCATGGAAATCGTCCGTGACATCCTAAAGGAACGTCACCCAGGGAAAAAATTTACAATTCCATCAAATGGGCACTTCGACACTACCGAGGGAAACATTCTCCAAATGGGATCAATTCCACGCAATCTCTATGACAAAGAGAAGCTCTATGAGCAACCGAGCTCCGGTCACTATGAGAAAAATCCATTTAAGGGCGATATGGATATTTCTAAGCTTAAAAATTTGATTGAAAAACTCGGTCCCGACAATATTCCTCTGATCTTTTGTTGTATCACGAATAATCCAGTCTGTGGCCAAGCGGTCTCGATGCAGAACTTGCGCGAAGTCAGTCAGATTGCCAAGCACTATCAAATCCCCTTCATTTTCGATGCAGCCCGCTGGGCAGAAAATGCATATTTCATTCAACAAAACGAGCCAGGCTATGCTGACAAGAGCATTTCTGAAATTGCCACAGAGATGTTTGCGTACTGCGATGCATTTACCATGTCTGCGAAAAAAGACGGCCATGCGAATATGGGCGGCATGCTTGCCTTCCGGGATCGCGGACTCTTCTGGCAGAAATTCAGTGACTTCGACGAAGCCGGCAATCTCCTCATGGATGTTGGCGTTCGACTTAAAGTCAAACAGATTTCCTGCTATGGAAATGACTCCTACGGTGGCATGAGCGGTCGAGACATCATGGCCCTGACCACTGGACTCTATGAGAGCTGCAACAATGCCTACTTAAAAGAGCGCATTGAACAATGTCAGTACCTCGCAGATGGATTCGTCCAAGCGGGTGTAAAAGGGGTAGTCCTCCCCGCTGGCGGTCACGCCGTATATATCAACATGGATGAATTCTTTGATCACAAACGGCCACATGAGGCATTTGCTGGCCAGGGTTTCTCCCTCGAGTTAATTCGCCGCTACGGAATTCGTGTCGCTGAGCTCGGTGACTATTCGATGGAATACGATCGGAAGACCCCCGAACAACAAGCCGAGGTCGCTAACGTCGTCCGCTTTGCGATTAACCGCAGCCAGCTTAGCCGTGAGCATCTCGACTACGTTATTGCCGCAGTAAAGGCCCTCTACGAAGATCGTGAGAGTATCCCCAATGTCCGGATCACTTGGGGCGCCCAACTGCCTATGCGCCACTTCCACGCATTCCTGGAACCCTATCCACATGTAATAAAATAATAGGGATTCGTCTCGGTCACCGCTCTCGAGCTATGACCATATAAAAAGGAGTTGTTATGAACCACAAAAACCAAGCCCGTCCAGGAGGCTCAACAAGTGCTCCCGTTGCGAGCATGAATCGAGATCAGTTCTCTAGTCGTCTCGGTTTTATTCTCGCATGCATAGGCTCTGCTGTCGGCATGGGCAACATCTGGCGCTTCCCGATCATGATCTCAATGTGGGGAGGGCTCAACTTCCTCATCCCCTACGCCCTCTGTGTGCTCTTAATCGCAGCAACTGGGGTGATTGCCGAGTTTGCACTCGGGCGCTCCACCGAAGGTGGACCGATTAAGGCCTTTGGGGTCTGCGCAAACGAACGTTTTGGCTCATCCCTCATTGGTCGAATCTTCGGTGTAATTCCGATTCTCGGTTCAATGGCGCTTGCAATTGGTTACACCGTCGTCATGGGCTGGATCATTAAATACACCTTCCTCGCCCTCTCTGGTCGTCTCCATGCGCTTGGAGGCGATATGGATCAGATTGGCGCTACCTTTGGCCAGACGGCTACGAGCAATGCGACTTGGATTATTGTTGCTGGACTTGCGTCGCTCATCATCATGGTCTTCGGTGTTTCAAACGGCATCGAAAAGGCCAACAAAGTCATGATGCCCCTCCTCTTCTTCCTCATGCTAGGTCTTACGATCTATGTTCAGAGCCTGTCGGGAGCCCGGGATGGCTACCGCTATATTTTCACACTCAATCCAGAGGCTCTAAAGAATCCGCTGCTCTGGCTCTTTGCCTTTGGCCAAGCATTCTTCTCTCTCTCAATTGCTGGTAATGGTTCCGTGATCTATGGATCCTATCTGCCGAAAACGGAAAACCTCCCGGCCTCAGCCCGTCACGTCGCGTTCTTCGACACCTTATCTGCCCTCCTCGCGGCCTTCTTAATCATTCCTGCTATGGCAGCAGGCGGAGCCGAGCTGAATGAGGGAGGTCCTGGCCTCATGTTCATCTACCTCGTCCGGGTTCTCAACCAAATGCCAGGCGGCCTGATCGTTGGCATGATTTTCTACGTTTGTGTTTTCTTCGCTGGTCTAAGCTCAATCATCAACCTCTATGAAGCGCCAGTCGCCACACTCCAGCAAGAGCTAAAACTATCGCGTGTGATCTCGACCACGGTGATTCTAGTCGGCGGGGTGATCGCCGCCATCCTCATCCAAGCGATTACTGAGGGCTGGATGAACGTTGTATCCATTTACATCTGCCCAATTGGTGCCTTACTTGCTGCCATCTTCTTCACCTGGGTAGCTGGGAAATCCTTCGTTAACCGCGCGGTGAATCAGGGTCGTAGCAAGCCTCTCGGCGCATGGTACTTCCCGCTCACTAAGTACATCTACTGTGCTCTCTGTCTACTCGCCCTCATCGCAGGCGCGATTAAAGGTGGCATTGGTTAAAACGGAAAACTGCAAGCGCAGGCGGGCCTACTTTACTAGGCTCGCTTTTTTTATGCCCTAAACTTAAAAAAGCTGCCCCAGTCAACTGGGGCAGCTCTTCAAGACTCAAGTGGATCTAGATTTATTGGGCATATTGGCGCATGAGATGAACTTCATCGACGAGATAATCAACGTCGACCTCATCGCCGACCTGGTAAATCTTTTTCAATCGCGGATTCGAAAGCGTTGCCATGATTCGCTGATCCTCTACATCCAATTCATAGAGGTGATATGCGCCCATGAAACAAGAATAGACCACCTTTGCTGGTAATTTGCCTTGGCCTCGATCAACCAATTGAATCACTTCTGGGCGCAGGAGGAGTGTTGCCTCCTGTCCTGATTCAAGTCCAGGTGTCGCATTGACAGGGATCTCGATACCTGAAATATCCAGTTTATCCTTTCCTCGATAATGTCCACGCAGGAAACTGGCTTCACCAATAAAGTCCGCAACGAATTCCGATTGTGGTTTTTGGTAAATCTCCTGCGGGCTTCCAATCTGAGCAATCTGACCCGACTTCATGAGGATGATCTGGTCTGAAATCGCCATCGCCTCGGCTTGGTCATGAGTAACATAAACAGCCGTAATACCGAGCTCCTGCTGGATGCGTCGAATCTGCGTCCTCATTTGAACACGCAGCTTCGCATCGAGGTTCGAGAGCGGTTCGTCGAAGAGGAGGACCGCTGGTTCGACGACAATCGCTCGAGCCAGAGCCACGCGTTGTTGCTGACCACCTGAGAGCTGGTTGGTCATCCGCTCCTCATAGCCCTTTAACTCAACGAGCTCAAGAATTTTTAGCACCCGCTCGCGGATCTCATCCTTGTCCACCTTACGGAGTTTTAATCCGTATGCGACATTGTCGAAGACATTGTAATGGGGAAAGAGGGCATAGGACTGGAAGACCATGGCGGTATCGCGCCGATCTGGCGTCAGTCGATTAATCGCCTCATCGCCGAGGTAGATCTCACCTTCATCTGGACTCTCAAAACCGCCAATCATACGCAGGATCGTGGTTTTCCCACAACCAGATGGCCCCAAGAGAGTCACGAAACTGCCTGGAGCAATCTCGAGTTCGACGTGATTAACGGCATAGAAATCCTTACCCGTCTTAGGGTCTTTATAAATTTTGCTTATGGATTCGAGTCGGAGACCGACTGCTTGTCGAGACATAGCTTCTCTCCTTAAAGTTAATCAGTTGTGGACTAAAGCGCTTCGAGACCGCGGCGACGGCGCCAACGTGCCCGAGCCCGTGGACTGCGGGAGCTGTTATCCATCCGTTCCAGTACCCAATTCATGATGAAGATCGCCGCGTATGTAATCCCGATCAAGATCGTCGCATAGGCACAGGCGACACCGTAGTAGCCTTTTTCAGCGAACTCATTAATGCGGACGGTAATCAAGACGTACTGTGGCGTGACGAGGAGGATAACCGCTGAAATCGCGGTAATACTGCGGACGAATGAGGTGACCAAGCCGCTGAGGAAGCTCTGGCGGATCAGTGGTAGTGTGATCGTTCGGAAGACTTTTCCAGACTGAGCACCGAGGTCATAGGCGGCCTCTTCAATACTCTTATCAATCTGTCGAAGCGCAGAAATACCAGATCGGGTTCCAACCGGAAGCGAACGGACGATAAAGACGAGGATCAACACCAGAGAAGAGCCATAGATCGATCCAAGCAGACCGTGCGGCATAATCTGGTGAAGACTTCCCCCCTCTTGAAAGGCGGGCCAATGCGCGGAGCCAAACAATCCGTTCGCATAGGCACGAATATAACCAATACCGAGGACTGTACCCGGGACAGCCATTGCCAACATCGAGACGAACTCAATCACTGGACGCATGCCAAAACGTCGTTTGACGACTAGGTAGGCGATGATCATCGACAGGAGGGCCGTCAATGGAGCGGCGATTGCTGAGAGGGCGAATGAATCCCTAAAGGCATTCATCCCATCGTATTTAAAGACGTATTCAAACCATTGAAGCGAAAGGCTGTAATTCTTCCCCCATAGTTTAAATAGAGCACCGAAGGGCACCATGATGTATAGCAGGATGACGAAGCTTGCAACCGCCGAACAGAGGATGGTCAGCGGCACGGTCACCGAGCGATCTTGGATGCCTGCGCGCATACGGGAGGCCTTTCCCGTCAGGGTCGATACCGTCTTGCGCTCTAAGGCATACTTCTGGATCAGAAAGAGGACGAGGGTAAGACCGAGCAGCATAACCGACATGGCGGCAGCACCCGTTCCGTCATAGGAGCCAGTAATCTGCAAATAGATGGTGGTCGCTAGCGTGTCGTAGGAACCTCCGATCAGCATCGGGTTGGCGAAGTCCGCGACTGCTTCAATAAAAGTCACCAAGAATGCATTTCCGAGTCCCGGTAGGAGGAGCGGAAGGGTCACGGTGACGAAGACCTTCCATCGCGAGGCCCCCATGTCTCGGGCGGCTTCTTCGAGCGAAGGATCAATATTCGTCAGCAAGCCTTTTAGCATCAGATAACAAACTGGGAAAAAGGTTAAGATTTGGACGACGGCGATACCGTGCAGGCCATAGACATTCGAATGCCGCATGCCGAGGAGGCTTCTCGAAATTAAGCCAGTACGCCCAAAGAGAAGGATCATCGAGAGGGATAGGACGAAGGGCGGCGAGACGACTGGCAATAAGGCCACCGTACGGAAGAGACCCGAAACAGCGCGTCGACGCAAGGTCACATAGATATCGACATAAGCGAAGAGGAGGCCAATTAACGTCGAACCAAATCCACTGATTGCGCCCAGTACCAGGGTATTACTAAAGGCCTGGCGAAAGCGCTTCAGATCTAAGACTCGGCCATAGACTTCAAAGCCCAACTTTCCCTCTCCCCGTATGCTGTCGAGGAGGAGGGTTAAAAGTGGATAGAGAATAAAAAGAAATAAAAAGAGGCTTAGTAAAACGATCGTGATCAGGAGAACTGGGTCACCCCAGAGCTTGCGTCGTTCTAAACTACGCCCCTGCTTACTACGGTGATATGCCATAGAAACCTCTTTTCTGTGGCGTTAGGAATAAAAAAAGATGAGGCTTGCATGCGAACACACAAGCCTCTCTTCCAAAGCTCGTCTACTTATTTTTTCTCAAAACGATCCGAATCGCCGCCGACAGCTGCGAAGAAATCTTCGACATACTGTGCGGTATTCTGCTTCGCATCTTCAAAGTCGTACTTGATGACATTATCAGGATCCAGTCCGAACTCGGCGGCCTGAGCAGGCTGCTCAGCCCCCTTTATGACGAGGAACTGATACGCTTCATTTTCCTTTGCAAGGTTTACACAAACTGGGCTCAAGCAATACTCAATCCAAAGTTTCGCCGCATTCTCGTGCTCAACGCCCTTAAAGATGGCCGTCGCACCGATTTCATAGCTCGTCCCCTCTTCAGGAATAATGAGTTCGATATCGTCATAACCGTGAAGGATCTGAGTGATCCCATCGTGCAAGAAACCAATGGCGATGACGGTGTTACCAGGACCAACCATCTTCGATGGGCCGCTTCCGGTCTTCGTATACTGGTCGATGTTCTTATCCAGTTCCTTAAAGTAATCCATCGCCTTATCGTGACCAAGCATTTGAACCATCGTGTTGATGACGAGCTTCGCCGTTCCAGCGGTCGATGGGTTACTGAGCATGATCATTCCCTTATACTCTGGCTTGATCAGATCTGCCCAACTGCGTGGAGCCTCAACGCCATTGGCCTCGAGCTCCGCTTTATTAACCATGAATCCGAGAATGCCCTTATAGATACCGTGCCAATGATGATCCTTATCCATATACTGATCACCGATTAGGTTGGCCGCATTTTTCGCCTCATAGGGCATGAGGAGATCATCTTTTACCGCCTCATTATATGGATCCGTGGTACCACCAAACCAAACATCTGCTGACGGATGGCCCTTTTCCTCTTTAATCTTCGTATAGACCTCACCCGTCGAGAGACGCTGGTAAGTTGTTTTGATACCAAAGAGTTCTTCAAATTTCTTACAGGCGCCACTGACATGAGATTCCTCGCAGGAACCATAGACCGTCAATTCGCCCTCAGCCTGAGCTGCTTCAACTAAGGCTGGATCAGCACCAACCGAGAGAGCCTCTTCAGAAAGATTGGACTCTGCACGAACTGCTCCTGGGAAAGCCAAAAGGGCCGTACTCGCCATCGCGACACTGAGGAAGCATGCACTAATGATCTTCTTCATATTCTTCAACTCCGTTCTAATACTCTTGCGTGAGCTTTAACTAAATTTACTAAAAACGGAGAGATTAATAAAGACTTTTCCCACAAACCTTCTAGAAAAATTTACATGTTTACTTTCTAAGCAACGAGAATTCGGCAATTAAAAGCGTAATTTATGGTTTTTTTCTCTCACTGAGACTGTTGACAAACGACTGCAAAACAATCGCAATACAATCGCGAATTAAACCTCTTCGAAAGCTATCCACCCATGACTCGGGCGAGGCATTCCTCGATCAAAGCATCCATGGCATCACAGACATAAGGCGCTACCTTCGGATTGATCGTCATGCAGGAGAGCTCAGTACAGGCGAGGATAACACATTCAATGCCAGTGCTAATTGCTTTAAAAATCAATTGAGAGATTTCTGGGAAATCGATCTGTCCAGTACGCTTCAAGTCGTAGATCGCATCCATAATGATCTCTTGGTCTTGATCGCTGACGTCGATGACGTCGAAGTCGTAGGCAGTGGCATAGCGCTCATAGAGGTGGGCACTTCGCGTACCATCTGTGGCAAAAATCTGAATTCGCTTAAGCCCTGGATGAGCCCTGCGAAGTTTGGCTAAACAAAGGTCGATCATATTTAAAATCGGAATCGTTGTTAGCTTCGTTAAATCCGAAATAAAATAATGCATCGTGTTACAAGGAAAGCAGATGTAATCGCAATCTGCTTCTTCGAAGAGACGAAAATCTTCTTGGCATCGCGCTAAGAGGGCCTGACTCTCCCCGGAGATGATCACCTCGCTGCGATCCGGCATCGCACAATCGCTCCAAATTAAGACGTCGGGGTGATCTTGGTCTGAGCGAGCCCGCAACTTCGCATGTTCCACCAATCGATTATAAAAAACCGCCGTCGCCAGTGGCCCCATGCCCCCTAAAACGGCCAGTCGTTTGCGCTCTTTCATCTCCAGGCCCCCGCGAAATCTAACGTTTAAGGAAATACTCTTGGTACCAGATCAAGAAAATATACGGCAAATAGATCTCATGCTGATAGCGCCCAGCGCCAGACGCATGGGCATCGAGATATTCGATCAAACGACTACGCTGGAAAAATTTACCGGCAAGTTCACTATTAAACAGCTCTCGAATTGGCGCCTGGAAACGGGGATCCCGCAGCCAGTCACTAAGCGGCACCATGAATCCATATTTCTGTCGTTTGAACCATTCTTCAGGAAGGTATTGGCTTGCGGCTTCACGGAGGATGTGTTTTGTCTCCAAACCACGAACCCGCTGTTTGGAGCGTGCACGCCGAGCGTTTTCCCAGACCTCAAGGTCGAGAAAGGGAACTCGCAATTCAAGCGAGTGCGCCGAACTCATCTTGTCCGCTTTTAACAAAATGTCGCCAGGCATCCAATACTCGAGGTCGATGAGTTGTTTCTGATCCAACTCATCGAAGCCCTCGTAATCATCATATCGAGCTGCAAGCAACTCAAAGGCTGAGGGACCAGACTGGTATTCAGGATTTAAAAGATCACGGGCCGCCATCTCACTATAGATCTTCATCTGCCCAATAAAATAATCGCGAGGGCTTGACGCGGCGCGCTCGAGTGCACGACGCAAATGGGCACTCGGCATACACTTCGATAAACCCTTTCCCATGCGTCTTAGACCGCCAGGTAAGGCTTTAAACATCCGAGCATATGCGGAATCTCGATACGGATCATATCCAGCAAAGAGCTCATCTGCCCCCTCTCCCGAGAGGACTACAGTCACTCGCTCGCGGGCCAACTTCGCTAAAAAGTAGAGTGGGACAGCAGAGAAATTCCCATGCGGCTCATCCATATGATATTGAAGTGTCGGTAAGATATTGAAACAATCTTCGGCACTGAGATCACGATGGTGGTGTTCAATGCCCAATTGATTCGAAAGTCGGCGCGCATAGTCGACTTCATTGAATCCGCCCCCCTCATAGCCTTCGAAACCAACACTAAAGGTATGCTGGGGCTGACTCAGGGCAACGATATAGCTTGAATCGACCCCACCAGAGAGGAAGGCTCCAAGTGGAACGTCACTTTGGAGGTGAAGGCGAACGGACTCTTCGAGGCGTTCACGCAAGTCTGCGACCAGTTCAGCCTCGCTATAGTCCGCCCTTTGATCAAAAGTCGGCTGGAAATATAGCTCTGTCTCTAGCGCTGCGTCTCGCGTCTGTTCACGTTCAGCCAATTGGCAACGGCTGATGTGTAAATAATGGCCCGGTAGAAGCTTGTAGGTGTTCTTAAAAAAGGTCTTTTCTCCAGCGGAGTACTGAAAATTCAAAAATGGCATCAGCGCGTCTGAATCAAGCTCACGCTTAAATTCAGGATACGGGAGGAAGGCTTTAATCTCCGAGGCAAAGACGAGACTCCCATCGCTCGTGTTAAGACTATAGTAAAGTGGTTTTATCCCGAATGGATCGCGGACCAAATAGAGATCTTCCGTCTCCAGATCCCAAATCGCAAAGGCAAACATGCCTCGCAGTTTCGTAAAGACTGCAGCGCCCCAAATCGAGAAGCCATGTACGATAACTTCCGAATCCGTGTCGGAAACGAAGTCGGCTCCGAGGGCCTCGAGCTCTCGACGCAAACTTTTATAATTGTAGATTTCACCATTAAAAACGAGGGCAAATCGGCCATCGTTAGAATAGAGCGGTTGGTTGGCCTCATCAGATAAATCGATGATCGTCAGACGCCGGAAGCCGAGTGCCATGTCAGTCCCGACATAGGAACCCATGGCGTTCGGGCCACGATGGATAATCCGATCGCTCATTGCCTTTATCGTGCGGCGATCGGCCTCCGAAATCTCTCCTCGCTTGCGATGCGTCTTCCGCAAAAAGCCACAAATTCCACACATAGTGCCTCCTAAGTTTGCCTCACGACCCAGAACCCTGATGAGTTAAGCGAACTAAGAGGCATGAGCATCTAGAGTCTAGACTCATTTGAAAATCTTCTTTGATAATTTATTGTACAAGAAACGCATCGCTGGGCGCGGATCACTGGGCTGCCAAATTGCTGGAATAAAGCGAATCCCCGATTCTTGTTTCCGCAAATACGATTTTGACCATTGCCCCGATTGAAGATAGGCGCGTTTTGCGCGAGTATTCTCATAGGCGTACTTAAAGCCAATCCCAAGATCAGAGTCAATAATGCGTCGTTCAGGTGTCAGTGGGTCACCGTTTAAATCTTGGTATGAAAGCAAGGGTACGTTAATGCCACAGGCCTCAATGCAGGCGTTAAAGTTTGTAATCCGCGCGTTGATTTCGATCATATAGATCTTCCCTGTACGCTGATCCTGTTTAAATTCAATCTCGGCGAAACCACGCCAAGCGATATCCTGAAGAAATTTGGTGCCCAAATCGATAAGTTCCGGTATGTAACGCTGCTTCATCAGACACGAGGCACCGAGGTTGATCGGCCACTGACGCAGCTTACTCCCCGTAAAGATGTGATCAATGGCACCGTTCTGTTGAACAAAGGCGTCGAAGAGCAACATCGATTCATCATCCCCTTCGATCAGTTCCTGGAGAATTGCAGGGATATTGGCTGCTCGGACCTGCTCAGCCGCTTTCATCAAATCCGCCTGATTCCGACATAGAAAGGCTTTTTTGCGGAACTTCGCCGTAAAGGCTGGCGAGTCGACGGGTTTAACTAAAATTGGATAGGTCAAGCGGTCGAGGAGCTCTGAGCTAAGTTGATAATTCTCAAAGGGAAAAGACTGGGGCACGGGCATCCCATACTTCTGCGCGAGCTGGTGCAGACCATCCTTCTCAATCACCTGGGTTGCAAGCCCAGGCTTCGGTAAAGTCAGCAAATAATAGTCCCGTAAAACGTCCTGATGTCGATCGACAAAGAGCATATAGTTGTCATGAGTCGGAATGAGGACTGGCTTATCGCTCTGTTTTTTCGCATAGTCGACCAGAGCATCGAGGCAAGCGTGCTCGTCATCCTGAAAATAAGGCGTGATCACAACCTCATCGACATACTTCGATCGAAGACCATAACTGCTGCGATCGTACTCAGCCACCGCAAGTGGGATCCCAGCACGGCCGAGACAGCGGATCGCGCTGAGTGCATTGTAGTAGTTGGTCCCTAAAACCAGGGCTTTTCGTTTCAAAACAAGCCTCCTCACCCCACAAACAAAAGCATCTGCGGCAATCTCAACGCACGCAGGGGTCTAGATAATGGGATTTAAATAGAGAAAATAGTCTTTATATCAAATCATTCTATCATAGGAGTTAACCTTTTCAAGCGAGATATGCCTATGCATTTTCTTGCAAATATGAGAATTCCAAGCGAATAAATCGATCTAAACATCGCTGAACTCCAAGTCCTGAGCCCCTTGCAGGGCTGGAAAAAGAGGGCTATCATGTTGACATTCCTTTAATCAGTCCCGTGAGGCTGCGAAGGCATAACTTGATACGATTTTTATACGTATCTCCTGACTTAGCTCAGGATGCATCACAGCGCGGGCCAATACTCGGGCTTTTTTTTATGCCCGTTAGGAGGCAAGATGCAGATTAAGTCAACTCTCATGGATGAGCGCGCCATCGATCGCGCGCTCACTCGTATCGCCCACGAAATCATCGAAACCAATATTCCTCTCGAAGAAATCGCCCTCGTCGGAATTCAGCGTCGTGGCGTCCCGCTTGCAGAACGACTACGCGAGAAGATCGAAGCAGTTGAGGGGCAAAAGCTCGAACTCGGCGTCCTCGACATCACCTTTTATCGCGACGACCTCAGTCATCTAACTGAACACCCAATTGTCCATGCAACAGATCTCCCCTTTGACGTTAACCAGCGAACGATCATCCTCGTTGACGACGTCCTATTTACAGGCCGCACCGCCCGTGCCGCCATCGACTCAATCTTCGACCTCGGCCGTCCAGCCTGCATCAAGCTCGCTGTCATCATCGACCGCGGCCATCGTGAATTGCCAATCAAGCCCGACTTCGTCGGTAAAAACGTTCCCACCTCCCGGCGTGAACAAATCCTCGTCAACGTAGTCGAGTTCGATGGACAAGACTGTGTTCTTCTTGCAGATATGGAGTCTTAAACATGGCTATATTAGAAAAGAAAGACCTCCTCGGTCTACGTGACACTTCGGTTTCAGACATCCGCCTCATTCTCGATACGGCCTTCACAATGCGCCAGATTCTCGACTCACCTTCTAAGAAAACGGCCCACCTCGCGGGTAAGAGTGTCGTCCTCTTCTTCCTCGAGAATTCGACGAGAACTCGTCTCTCCTTCGAATTCGCCTGTAAGTATCTCGGAGCGAATTCATCAAACATCTCTGGCTCAGGATCCTCGATTCGCAAAGGTGAAAATCTCTACGATACGATCAAAACCATTGAAGTCATGGCAAGCGACATGATTGTCATGCGCCACATGCAATCCGGCGCCCCCTGGCTCATCGCCCCCCAGACGCATTGCTCGATTATCAACGCTGGAGACGGAATGAATGAGCACCCGACCCAAGCTCTCCTCGACATGATGACTATGGAAGATAAACTCGGAAAACTCGAGGGATTGGAAGTCGCCATCATCGGTGATGCCCTCCACTCCCGAGTCGTCCGTTCAAACATCTGGGGACTAAGTAAAATGGGGGCAAAAGTCCGCGTATGCGCCCCACCGACGATGCTTCCTCGAGGACTCGATGGCCTCCCCTGCGAAGTCATCGCAGACGTGCGTGAAGCCTGCGAAGGCGTTGATGTCGTCATGGGACTACGCGTCCAGCTCGAGCGCCAAAAATCCGCCCTCTTCCCCTCCGTTCGAGAATATGCCCACTTCTTCGGAATTGATCATGAAGCCATCCAAGCAGCAAAAGAAAATGCCCTCATCATGCATCCTGGCCCCTGCAATCACGGAGTTGAGATGCCCACGGAAATCCACGAACATCCTCAGTCTGTCATCCACGAGCAGGTCACCAACGGTGTCGCAATTCGCATGGCGATTCTCTTTCTCCTCCAAGCACGGCGTAATGCCCTAAGCAACGACTTAAACGGCCTCGCAGCCCTCGAAGCCGCCTATGGATTTGGCAAGGGCCCGATTTCCAATCCCGTCGAACAACCAAAATACCGCCGCTAACTGCGGATAAATAGAAAGAGGAGTTCACGCATGAACCGATCAACACATTTACGTGAAGAAGAAATACTCATCCGCGGAGCGCGCGTCGTCGACCCTTACACAGGTCGAGATGAAGTCAGAGACATCGCCATTGCCGATGGCCGATACGTGGACCCTGCTAGCCTTAGTTCACCCCGGATCATCGAAACCGACAAGCTTGTCGCGGTCCCCGGTCTCTCTGACATCCATGTCCATCTCCGTGAACCAGGATTTGAATATAAAGAAGACGTCGTCACAGGAACCCACTGTGCTGCCCGCGGAGGATTCACCCATGTCGCCAGCATGCCGAACACGAATCCCACCACGGATACCCCCGAGATCGTCCAGCATCTCATCGAGCGTGCAGAACGAGATGGCTACTGTGAAGTCACGCCGATCGCAGCTGCGACGAAGGGTCTCCTCGGCGAAGAGCTGAGTGAAATGGGCCTGATGCACGAAGCAGGCGCCGTAGCCTTTTCCGACGATGGCCGCCCTGTTGAGAGTGCCGACATGATGCAAAAGGCAATGAACTACGCCCAGCGCTTTGGGGCACGAATCCACTCCCACTGTGAGGTCAAAAGTCTATGTAAGGGCGCTTCAATGAACGAGTCCCAACTTTCAACCGAAATGGGACTCTTCGGCAGTCCCAAAGTGGCCGAAGATCTCATGATCATCCGGGACATCCTCCTCGCAGACTATTACCATTGCCCGATTCACATCTGCCACGTAAGCACTAAAACTGGCCTCGAACTAATCCGAGAAGCGAAAAAGCGCGGTGTTGCAGTGAGCGCTGAAACCTGTCCCCACTATTTCATCCTCACAGAAGAAGCCGTGCGAGGTTACAACACCCATGCTAAGATGCATCCTCCCCTGCGCGAAGAAGAAGACCGACTCGCAGTGATTGAAGCCTTAAAAGATGGAACGATCGACTGCATCGTAACCGATCACGCTCCCCACCATCGCGATGAAAAGGACGTGGAATTCGCCCTCGCTGCCAATGGAATTATTGGGCTCGAAACCGCCTTTCCCCTCGCCTACTCCTACCTCGTAAAGACGGGTGAGCTCAGTCTTATGGAGCTACTCAAACTGATGATTAGCAAGCCTCGGGCCATCGTGCACCAAGCTGAGCGTCCCATCGAAGTCGGCGGAGTCGCTGACCTCATGCTCTTCGATCCTGAAGCCGAATTTACCTACTCGGTCGAAGAATCCTACTCAAAATCGCGCAATACGCCCTTTGATGGCTGGCGCTTACATGCACCAACGCGCATGACGATTTGGCGTGGACGTATCAGCTATGAAGCAGGCTTCGGAGGTAAGGATTAATGAAGACATCGATGGCCTCCCAGTCCCCAAGCCAATCAACTAAGGCGCATGCCTTTGTGGAACTTCAGCGCCGAATCATTGAGATCGAGAGCCCAATTTGCCTCGGCATCGACCCCTCTCACAAGACCCTACCGCGTTTTCTCTACGATGATGCCCGCCGCCAGGGTGCCAGCGAAGAGCTCGCCCTCGAAGAGGCGCTTGTCGCCTTCGCCTCGGCCCTCTTGCGTGCCGCCAACGGGCTGGCCGCCGTTTGCAAGCCCCAGATTGCTTACTTCGAAGCCTTCGGCATTCCTGGTCTTAAGGCCTTCCAACGGATCTTAAAGCTTGCTCATGAAGCTGGATTTCTCGCGATCGCTGATGTCAAGCGCGGTGATATCGGCTCAACCTCAAAGGCCTACGCAGATGCCTTCCTCGGGGAAACGCAAGGTTTCAAATCGAAGAGGCAGCGTGCCTTTGAAGCTGACTTTGTCACCCTCCACCCGTATATGAGCGATGATAGCGTCTTACCCTTTCTCGAAACAGCCCTTGAATACGGTCGTGGCTGCTTCGTCCTCGCTCGCACCTCGAATCCATCCGCCGCTAATTTCCAATCCCTCCGCCTTGATGATGGCCGTCAAGTCATGGATGTCATCGCAGACCACATCGAGCGCTGGGGTGAATCGAGTCGTGACCGTCAATATGGTCTCTCGGCTGTCGGAGCCGTCGTCGGCGCGACCTGTCCAGAAGAAGCCCGACGCATGCGCCAGCGTATGCCTCATAGCTTCTTCTTGATTCCAGGTTATGGTGCACAGGGTGGAGTCGCCAGTGATGCGGTCGCTGGCTTCCGTGAGGATGGACTCGGCGCCGTCGTCAATGCCTCGCGCTCGATTGCCAATGCCTACCAGAAGCACGGTTTAGCCATTGAAGACTTTGAACGCGCTGCCCGCTTAGAAATGATCGAAATGCGTGAAAAAATAGGAGATGCTCTACGCCATCATGTGTAATTCTGATTTGACAGCTCAATTGTCAAGCGGCCATCCCCAAGCGGGGAAACACGGACTCGATCAACACTTGCGTCTGGTCGACAAATCTTGGCTGAATTCAGATACGATTCGCCTACGATTCGAGTCTGAGAACAGTCTTCCCCCCTCAAGTCCCGGGCAGTTTTACAACCTGGAAACGGAATACTTTTTACGCCGGCCCATCGGTATTCTCTCCCAACGAGATCGGCAGATCGACTTTGGCATTAAAGTCATTGGCCGTGGTACCCGCGCCCTCGCCGAACTAGAGTTGGGCCAGAAGATCCGAGCGCTCGGACCACTGGGTCATGGCTTCGAAATCCCGGATGACTGTGAGCACGTCGTGATCTGCGGTGGTGGCACTGGGATATTTCCACTCCACTATCTTGCAGAGCATCTGCGAGATCAGCGAAAGAACTGCCGCATCAGTGAGGCCTATGGATTTCGGACCGAGGCCATGCTCTTCCATGCAGAGGACTTTCGTTTCCAAAAGGACTGCCTAATATCTTGCGATGACGGCAGCTATGGTTTTCATGGCAATCCAGTAATGGCTCTCGAAGCTGAGCTCGGAGACGCACTTGCAGAAGCCGATCTCCTCGCCTGCTGTGGCCCGTGGCCTCTGATGCGCGCTGCGTATGAACTCGCTGAACGCTATAAGATTCCCAGTCAATGTTCAACCGAAGCACGTATGGCTTGCGGAATCGGTCTATGTAAGGGCTGTTCCATCGATGTCTACGATTCAGCAAAATCCGGGAGCTGGAAGCGACAGCGCTGTTGCTATGAAGGCCCCGTATTTAGAGGAGGTGAAATCAAATGGCCATGATCGATACCCATGTTAAGGTCGCCTCTCTAGAGCTAAAGAATCCGATTCTCCCAGCCTCTGGATGCTTTGGAATGGGCGATGAACTCCTCAAGCACTACTCGCTTGAGAATCTCGGTGGCCTCGTTAGTAAAGCCATCAGCCTCGAAGCACGCCTCGGCAACCCAACACCTCGAATTGCTGAAGCTGCTTCGGGCATGCTAAATGCCGTTGGCCTCGAAAATCCAGGCCTCGACTACTTCATCGAACACTATATTCCACTCTATAAAAGCTTTAAACTGCCGATCATCGTCAACGTCGTCGGCCATTGCCCTGACGACTATGTTGCAGTCTGTCAGCGCCTTGAGGAAGAGACTATCGATGCGCTCGAAATCAACCTCTCCTGTCCCAATGTTAAAACTGGATGCATGTCGATTGGCAGCGATCCGAAGCAGGTCTTCGACACGGTTTCTCAAATTCGAAAAGTCAGCTCAAAGGATCTCTGGATCAAACTCAGTCCTAACGTCAGCGATATTTCCGAGATTGCCCGCGCAGCTGAGGCGGCCGGCGCGGATGTCATTTCCGCCATTAACACCCTCGTCGGCATCGCAGTCGATGTAGAGCGACGTCGGCCCATCCTCGCTAATGTCACGGGGGGACTCTCTGGCCCCTGCATCAAACCGGTTGCCCTCCGCCTCGTGCGAGAAATCCGCAGGGCCGTAAAACTCCCCATCGTTGGCATGGGTGGAATTAGTGATGCCGATGATGTTCTCGCCTTTATGATGCTGGGTGCATCAGCTGTTGAAGTCGGTACCCTCGCCCTGATCGATCCTGACGCTTTTTTCGCCCTACCAGCCAAGCTGGAGGCCCGCGCTCGTGAACTCGGTTATCGCTCAATCGAAGAGGTCCGAGATTCACTAATTCAGTAACGCACACGTTCTAGGAGGCCCCGCCTAGACCAGAGGCAGCGAACTGCCACGAAAGGAAGAATGATGTCTGATTTTCTCGTCCGTGAAATCTTTAAAAAAGAGGCCCTCCGCCTCTCCCCAGAAGGTGAAGCCTTTTGGTACACCTCTGGGACCTTTGGCCCCTTTTACATCAACACCCATTTTCTCGCAGGCGGTGAACAGCGAGCCAAGGCGGCGCTTGCTTTAATTGAAGAATCCCTCGCCGCCGAGACCCCCAAGCTCTCAGAAATCAGCGATTATTTTGCAAAACTCGAGGCAGAAGACGCAGACTTCCGCCACTGCATCGACCTCGCGGAAGCGAAGATCCGTGAGCTCCTCAATAACGAACAAGTCAGCCACATTTCCGGTGGAGAACGTCGTGACTTTTTCTTCAGCTTCCCACTGGCCCGGCGCTTCCAAGTGCCCCACCTGACGCTCCGAAAAACAGGAGAGCTCTACTTAAGCCAAGCCGATGGCAGCGCTATTGTTGAGAAAGCGAATCTCAGTGGGGCTCGCATCCTACACGTCGCTGACATCATCACCCTCGCCTCAAGCTTCTTCGATCGCTGGATACCAGCCATTGAAGCTGGCGGGGCCAAGATCAGCTATGCCTTTGCCATCCTCGACCGCCGCCAGGGTGGACTCCAACGACTCCAAAAAGCAGGGATAGAGACCGCTGTTCTCGAAACTTGTAATGAAGACTTCTTCCAGCTTGCGAGCTCAGTCGGAAGCATCAGCAACGTGGACGCCGAGATGGCCCTCCACTTTATTGACGATGCCAAGAGTTATGAAGCCGCCTTCTTAAAACAGCATCCTGACTTTCTCCAACGCAGCATTGAAGCCGGTGGATCACAGGCTGAACGCGCCCAAAACTATCTTCGAACGCACGCCGCCAGCGAAGACTAAATTGCAATTAAGCGTCGAGTAACTCATGGTAGAGTTCTTCAAGTCGATCGAGCAGGCCAAGATCTTCAAACGTTTTGTGCCAGACCATTTTTAAAACGCGGATCATTTCCAGATTTTTAATCGGGCGAGCGAGAAGCTCGCCCCGTTTTACTTCCTCGAGGCAGGCCGACCTCGGCAGGATCGAAAGACCATAGTTTCGTGCGACCAGCTCTTTAATCGTCCGCAGGGAATCGACCTCTAAGAGAATCTTAAACTGCTTCAAACTCATCCCCTCATGGTGGAGGGCTCGTTTAAAGAGATCACGAGTATTCGAAGTCGAGCCACGTAGAATCAGCTCTTGCCCGAGAATCTCTCGAAGTGAAATCGCATCGGCCAAGGCCAGCGGATGTTTCGGACCGAGGACAACGATCAATTCATCGGTATCTAAATTACGTTCGTTCAAATCCGGATCACTCTTAGCCCCTTCGACAAAGACAAGGTCCAATTCAAAATTCTTTAAACGCGTATAGAGATTCTTAATCCCATCCGTCACAATTTTAATCTTGATCCCTTCATTTTCTCGACAATACTCAGCCAGCACCGAAGCCACTCGTCCATTCTCAGCACTGTGCGTAATACCTACCCGTAGTTGGCGGCGATGATAACGTAGATCATTGAGCGCCTCTTCAAACTCGGCTGCAAATCCCTTCAGTCGCCGTGCGTATTTGAGATAAAGACGTCCCTCTTCCGTCAGCGTCATTGGGCGCATGTCTCTACGAAAGAGCTGTGTACCTAGACTGGACTCCAGTTTTTTAATCTGTTGCGAAAGCGCGGACTGCGTCATCCCAAGTTCTCTGGCGGCTTCAGAGAAACTGCCACATTCGGCAATCGTGAGCACTGAATCAATGCGAATATCGAGCATAAAAACCCCTTTTTTGATATTTTTGTTGATAGTACCATTAATTATATTAATTTGAATAGCGGCTACTATTTATTTAGAATATACGGAAGTTGAAGGCTTGCGTTACTCTAGACTCACACAGGATCTTGCGCCAGCTCCTCTACAACACATCATAAGAGAGGATGTCTATGCCTAAGGTCGATCTACTAGATCATGTTTCATCTGGAAATGCCTTTATCTTGGCGATTTCTATGATATTGTTTACTGCCTTTTTGGCGTCTCGACTCACGAAGAAGTTGAGGCTCCCGAACGTCAGTGGCTATATTCTTGCCGGCGTGTTAATAGGCCCCCAGGTTCTCGCCCTAATCCCACGCAGCACTCTTGGGAATCTATCCATCATCAGTGATATCGCCCTCTCCTTCATTGCCTTTGATGTCGGGCGCTACTTTCGCTTTGGTGATTTAAAGAAAAGTGGTTTCGGGATTGTACTGCTCACCTTTTTAGAATCAGCGAGTGCTGCCATCCTGGTTAGCCTCGCCATGTTCTATATCTTCCATCTTTCTCTCGACTTTTCCCTCCTCTTAGGCGCGATTGCCTCGGCGACAGCCCCTGCTTCAACCATGATGACGATTCGCCAGTATCGGGCTAAAGGCCGATTTGTCAATACCCTGATCCAGGTCGCCGCATTTGACGATGCAGTTTGCCTCCTCTTATTCAGTATGGTAATTGCCTTTGTCAATGCGAATGATGCCGGTGACGGAGTTCACTTCGCCGCGATCGCCAAGCCAATCGCCTACAACCTCTTCGCCCTACTCATCGGTGTGCTCGCTGGCTTCTTCCTCGTGCTTGTCATCACCCTGAAGAGAAGTAAGGATAATCGCCTGATTTTGGCCGTTGCCAGCATATTCGCCGTATGTGGTCTCTGCGGTCTGCTGGCCGTGAGTCCTCTCCTCGCCTGCATGGCTTCAGGCGCCATCTACGTCAATTTCAAGAGCGATACGAAGCTCTTTAGCCAGGTCAATAAATTCAGTCCTCCGATTATGATTATCTTTTTCATCGTTTCTGGGATGAATCTCGACATCTTCGCCCTCGTTCACATCGGCGGAATCGGCCTTGCCTATTTCCTCATCCGCATCCTCGGTAAATTCTTTGGTGCTTACCTGGGGGCACGAATTGCGCGGATGGAAGCGAAGATCTGCCGCTATCTCGGCTTTGCCCTCATTCCACAGGCAGGCGTCGCGATCGGGCTTGCTTTTATGGGTCGAAGAGCGCTTCCAACGAATCAAGGCGAGCTACTCCTAAGTATTATTCTCGCATCTTCCGTACTCTACGAATTGATTGGCCCTGTTTCAGCCAAATTTGCCATCCTACGGGCGGCGAAACTTCCCAGCGTTGCCGATGAACTGCCCGAGCTTAGCCCCGAAATCAGCCACGTAAAATTCGAAATTGAAGCGAAGAAGTAATCCGCAAGCCCGATTTAAACGGCGTTCAACACTGAGTACATTTTCTCGTCGTCTTTTTGTGAAATTCTTTATAATAAGCGCTGAGAAGAGGAGGCTTAGATGTTTGATTTTGAATTTTGTGGTTCGGGTGGTGCCATGCCCCTGCCCAATCGCGCCCTTTCGAGTTGTCTAGTCTCCTGCTATGGGCGAAAAATTCTGCTTGACTGTGGCGAGGGAACCCAAGTTTCGATGCGTAGCCTCCACGCAGGCTTTAAGGATCTCGATCTGATCTGCATTACTCACCGACATGGCGATCATATTTACGGACTTCCTGGCCTGCTCGCGACGATGGCAAATAGTCTCCGCCAGCGCCCGCTTTTAATTCTTTCGATACGCGGAATGGCACCCTATCTAGAGGGCTTACTGCGAAGCTGTCACCTGAGTTTTGACATCTACCTCTTGGAGTTTAGTGGCAAGAACCAGGAGCGACTCTACCTCAAACTTGATCACGAGGGACTGCAAATTAAAGCCCTCTGTGATTTCCATCCCGATGCCCTGACACGAATCTTCCGCGGCCAAGCGATCGCCGGGCTGCGTCCCCTGCGTGAACAGGCCTATCCATATTCGACCGATGATTCCAGACCCCGAGCCAGCATCCAGGCCGATGCAAATCTGATCATTCGCGGCCTCGAACAGGAACACTCAGTCCCCTGCATCGCCTTTCGCTTCGACTTCCTTCGACTCCCGCGTTTCCTAGCCGAGCGCGCTACAGCACTGGAAATTCCGCGACGTTATTGGAGCAAACTGCAGCGTGGAGAGAATTATGCTGATATTAAGGCAGAAGAGGTAATGGGCGAGCTGCGCTCTGGTTTCTCCTTCGTCTTTATCACCGACACGCGTCCAGTTTCAGCAAACCAGAACTTTGCCGCCGACGTTGACCTCTTGATTTCTGAGGCCACATTTGGCGATGAT